>CAZORB010000009.1:5551-49200 GCA_964581825.1 uncultured Bordetella sp. | reverse complement strand
ATACCGGCCTGTCACGCCGGGGGTCGCGGGTTCGAGTCCCGTCCACTCCGCCAAGTACCGAGGGCGAACGAAAGTTCGCCCTCTTTTTTTGTCTCGCCACCTGTGCCATCGCTGGCACCCGGACGAAGCCATGTTCGATTCGGTTCGCAAACATCAGCGTATTCTGCTGTTCATCATCATCGTTCTGATTTTTCCTGCGTTCGCCTTCTTTGGAATACAGGGCTACGACCGGTTGATGTCCGATGGTGACAGCGTGGCCCGCGTGGCGGGTGAACCCATCTCCCGAAACGAGTTCGAACAGGCACAACGCGAACAGTTCGACCGCATCCGACAAATGTTTGGGGCGTCGATCGATCCGCAGATGTTCGATACGCCCGCAGCCCGGCGCGACCTGCTCGAGGGTCTAATCGATCAGAAAGTGTTGTCGGTTCACGCCCGCTCGCACAAGATCGCCGTGAGCGATGAGCGGCTTCGCGAGGCGATCATGGCTATTCCTGGCCTTCAGCGCCCAGACGGCAGCTTCGATCTGGAACGTTATCGCGCCTACGTGAGCGCCCGGGGTCGTAACGAAGCGTTTTTCGAATCTGAGCTGCGTCGCGATGTCACGATGCGCGAGCTTCCGGATGCGCTGTCGCAATCGTCGATCGTGCCGCAATCGTTGCTGACACGGCTTGGGCGTATCTTGTCGGAGGTGAGGGAGGTGGCCGACATCTCGCTTCGCCCCGAGGACTTTGCCGCGAAGATTCAACCCGACGACGCGCAGCTGCGCAAGTATTACGACGCGCGACCCGAGGCTTTCCAGTTGCCCGAATCGGCAACTGTTCAGTACGTGGTGCTCGATGCAGAGAAACTCGCGGCTCGTATTTCGATTGCAGATTCCGACGTCGCAGCCTTTTATGAGCAGAACCGGAGGCGTTATTCCGCGCCCGAAGAGCGCCGAGCGCGTCACATACTGATTCGCGTTGCTCCTGATGCCTCCAAATCCGACAAAGATGCTGCGCAGGCTCGCGCCAGTGCGCTTTTGGCGCGGCTCAAGCAGGGTGCGCAGTTCGACGAACTCGCTAAGACCGAATCGCAGGATCCAGGGTCAGCGCGAAGCGGCGGCGATCTTGAGTTTTTTACGCGTGAAATGATGACGGGCGCCTTCGCTGATGCAGCGTTCAGCGCTGATCGGGGTGTCGTGGTGGGTCCGGTTGAAACCGAATTCGGACTTCACCTGATCGAAGTCACTGACATCCGGCCTGGACGTATCCGGTCGCTCTCGGAAGTGCGCGACGAAATCGTTTCTGAGGTTCGGCGCGCACAGGCCTCGCGCCGTCTGGCCGAGGATGCTGACGCGTTTGGAAATCTCGTCTATGAGCAACCCGATTCACTGCAGCCAGCGGCTGATCGTTTCGGTCTGAAGGTAGAGCAGGTCGGTGAAGTCAGTCTCGGCGGGGTTGGATCGCTTCCGCGTGATCATCCGCTCAACAATCCGCGTCTGCTTGGCTCCTTGTTTGCCGCTGATTCCATCGCCAAGCGTCGAAATACAGAAGCCATCGACACAGGATCGGGTCGCATTATTTCTGCACGAATCGTCGAACATCAGGCTGCACGGAAGAAGCCCTTTGACGAGGTTCGTGATGAGGTGCGGTCGTCTTTGGTTCGGGACGAGTCCCGTCAGCTGGCGATTCAGGCGGGTGAGGCGCGGTTAAAGTCGCTTCGCGAAGGCGGCGACCAAGCCGGGTTTTCTGCCACCCGTTCGCTCACGCGATCAGGCCAAACAACCTTGCCTGCCCCCGCCATGGAGGCCATCTTTAAGGCGGGTACCTCGAAGCTTCCCACCTATGTTGGCGTCGATCTGGCTGAGCAGGGCTATGCGATTTATCAGATCAGCAAAGTGATTGAACCCTCTGCTGAGACCGTTGAAAAGCGTGCTGCCGAGGTGCGTACCCAACTCGAGCAACTGCTGTCTCAGCAAGATGTCACGGACTATGTTGAATCGGTGAAGCAGCGCCTCGACATCAGCCGCTCGTTATCGCGACTCGGTGCTTCCGCTCAGCAGTGAGCGGGCTAGCTCCTGAAGCTGTTGGGGTTGATTCGGGTCAAGCGCATGGATGCGCGCTTCCCCAAGGCGCCTGAAGTTCTTCGTCATCGAACGATCGTAAGCCGGGTCGTAGTGCCGGCCGAGCAGGTTGTCGACCAGCTCGGCCCATTGACCCGCTGACACCAGCGCGCGCCACGACTGAACTACCTCGCGTCCATGCAACTCCGTTAAGCGTAGCAGCTGAGCGTCCAATTCGTCTGGGCGGGCCAGGAAGTGGGGATACTGACCCAAAAGAAAGTTGGCCCTTGCGCTGCGACTTGCCTCGACCACGACGCAGTCGCCCCCACGAATCGCTACGGTGAGCGATTCAGGAAGGTGGCAGACACCGATCCGCCTGCTCTCCGATTCAACAAATACCGGGCGCGAGGGGTCGAATCGCGAGAGCCTTTCCCATAGCAGCGTTTCAAAGTGACGTTGGGCTGGCTGAGGCTCGCCTGGTACGCGTCCCAGCACCGATCCGCGATGCCTGGCAATGGCCTCCAAATCGAGTACCTGGGCGCCTAACTGATCCAGCGCCTGCAACAAAAGACTTTTACCGCAACCCGTGCGGCCTGCAATCACGGTAAATCGCAGCCCTGCCGGGAACTGTTCAAGGTCGTTCATGACGCGCTGGCGGAAGGCCTTATAGCCACCCTCCAGGACGCTGACCCGCCAGCCGATTCGAGCCAGCACAGTGGCAAGAGCGCCTGAGCGATTACCACCGCGCCAGCAGTAAACCAGTGGCGCCCAGTCGCGCGGACGATCCTGGAACTGAGTGTCGAGCAGGTCTGCGATGTTCCGAGCAACGATGGCCGCTCCTGCGCGTTTCGCCTCGAACCCCGATTGCTGACGGTACATCGTTCCGATCAGCACGCGCTCATCGTTGCTGAGAACGGGCGAACTGATGGCTCCTGGAATGTGGTCCAGTGCGTATTCGGCCGGTGTTCGAGCATCGAGGATGTCGCCAAAGCAGGCAAGGCGTGTCAGTGCCTCATCGATCGTAAGGACGTCAGGCGATTTCATTGAACAAACGACATAGAATGGTCGACATGAAAGTTTTTGACCTCTGCTGCGACCAAGACCACCGATTCGAAGGATGGTTTGGATCTGAGGCTGATTATGACCGCCAAATGGCCGCGTCGTTGATCGAGTGTCCTTTGTGCGCCAGCCGAGAGATTCGTCGGTTGCCGTCTGCGCCGCGGCTCAACCTGTCGCAGGCCCAGGCGCCCGCGCCTACTGCACCTGAACCTGACTCTGCCGCCCGCGCTGGCGAGGCCCGCGCGCAGCTTCAAGCAATGTGGATGCAGATGGCGCGCCGAATCATTGAAAACACCGAGGACGTCGGAACAAAGTTTGCGGAAGAGGCCCGCAAGATTCACTACCAGGAAGCTGAAGAGCGTGCTATTCGCGGCGTTGCAACCGCCGAGGAAACCGCTGCCCTGGCAGACGAAGGCATTGAGGTGCTGAGCCTGCCCCTGCCATCAGCCCTGAAGGGGCCCTTGCAGTAAGCGCGTTGATGCATGTGTCCGAGGCCCGTCAGCCTCGGACATGCGTTAAGTTGTTTCAAGACCCGCGTGTAACGGGAAGCTCTACCCGATCGGTGGCACCAGGAATTGGCGTATGGCGCGCCAACTCAAGTTTTGCAATCGCGGCACGGTGAACCTCATCAGGCCCATCAGCAAAACGTAGCGTGCGCGAATGAGCCCACATGGCTGCGAGCGGGAAGTCATCGCTGATACCGCCACCGCCGTGCGCCTGAATGGCCCAATCAAGTACTTTCCCAGCCACGTTGGGGGCGATCACTTTGATCATCGCGATCTCGCGACGGGCTATCTTGTTGCCGACCGTATCCATCATGTGGGCGGCTTGCAGCGTCATCAGGCGCGCCTGATCAATCATGCAGCGGGCCTCTGCGATACGCTCATGCCATACGGAGTGTTCAGAGATTCGCTTACCGAAAGCCACGCGCGACATCAGTCGCTTGCACATGAGCTCAAGCGCTCGCTCAGCGACACCAATTTGCCGCATGCAATGATGAATCCGGCCAGGACCCAGGCGACCTTGTGCGATCTCAAAGCCTCGCCCTTCGCCCAGCAGAATGTTATCGACGGGCACCCGAACATCCTCAAACAAGACTTCGGCGTGGCCGTGCGGTGCATCGTCATAGCCATACACCGTGAGCGGCCGAATGATGGTGATTCCAGCGGTGTCTGCCGGTACGATGATCATTGACTGCTGCTGGTGGCGCGGCGCTGAAGTATCAGTCTTGCCCATAAAGATGAACACTTTGCAGCGCGGGTCTGGCGCACCAGAGGTCCACCACTTGCGACCGTTGATCCGGTAGTGGTCACCGTCGCGGGCGATGGTGGACTCGATGTTGGTGGCATCCGATGAGGCAACCGCAGGCTCGGTCATGGCGAAGGCCGAACGGATCTCGCCGCGTAGCAGCGGATCGAGCCACTGGCGCTTGAGCGGTTCGCTCGCATAGCGCTCAAAGGTTTCCATGTTGCCGGTATCAGGCGCGGAGCAGTTGAACACTTCCGGCGCCCAGTGCACGCGACCCATGATTTCGCAGAGCGGCGCGTAATCAAGGTTGGACAGACCCTCCGGGACCCTCGGCGAGCGTGGAAGGAACAGATTCCAAAGCCCAGCCTGCCGGGCAAGCGGCTTCAACTCATCGACAAGTTTGGTAGGCACCCAGACGTTGCCGGCACGGCGGTTTGCGGCAACTTCTTCTTCAAAACGATGTTCGTTAGGGTAAACATGGCGGTCCATGAAAGCCTTGAGGCGGTCTTGCAGATCAAGGCTTCGGGCTGAGAACTGGAAGGACATGAAGGCTCCTTGGGTGAGCGGTTGGATCAGGCGATGCCGCGGGCAATCGCCCAGCCCATTTCAGCAAGCGGACGCACACGCTCGATCGTGGCGGGTGCCTGTGTGTTTGACGCGGTGCCGTCCGCAACGCGTTTGACGATTCCCTGCAGGATGGCAGCCAGGCGGAACATGTTGTAGGCGAGGTAAAAATCCCAGTGTTCGAGCACGTCGGCAACATTGCGACCGGTCCGCTGACAGTAGAGGCTGATGTACTGTCTTTCGGCTGGGATGCCCAGGGCGTTCAGATCAAGACCTCCGATGCCGCGGAAGGTGCCTGGCGGGATACGCCAGGACATGCAGTGGTACGAAAAATCTGCCAGGGGGTGGCCCAGCGTGGAGAGCTCCCAATCGAGCACGGCCAGAACTCGGGCTGACGTCGGGTCGAAGATCAGGTTGTCCAGCCGGAAGTCGCCATGAACGATTGAAGTTTCTTCCGACTGCGGCAGGTGTGCCGGCAGCCATTCAATGAGTCGATGCATCGACTCAATCGGTTCTGTTTCGGAGGCTTGGTATTGCTTGGTCCAGCGGGTGATCTGCCGGGCGAAGTAGTTTCCTGGCCGCCCGAAGTCAGATAGGCCGATTGCTGCCGGGTTAACTGAATGCAGCGCAGCCATGACCCGGTTCATTTCATCGTAGATGGCAGCGCGCTCGGCCGTTGACATGCCAGGAAGCGACTGCTCCCAAAGCACTCGGCCGCTAACGTGCTCCATGAGGTAGAACGCGCGGCCGATAACGTCTTCGTCCTCGCACAGACAGAAGACCTTCGCCACGGGAACGTCAGTCGTTGCGAGTGCCGACAGCACTCGATACTCGCGCTCAATGGCGTGTGCTGAGGGCAGCAGCTTCGCCACCGGGCCAGGCTTGGCGCGCATGACATAGTTACCCGACGCCGCGCTCAGCAGATATGTGGGATTTGACTGCCCGCCTTTGAAAATCTGGATTCGGAGGGGGCCCCGAAAACCGGGCAGATGCGCGGTGAGCCAGTCTGTCAGTCGCTGGACGTCTACCCGGTGCCTTTCGGGCACCGGCATTGTTCCCGCAAACTCGGGCGCGTCCGAATTATCGGGGGCCGATTGAGAGTCAGCAGCCATGATGAGTCTTGTTGGGTGAACGGTAAGGGGCCCTTTGCGGGCGCTTAGTCAGCATGCAGCAGCGATAGCCCAAGCTGCGCCCGGCGACGAAGCCACAGACTGGGGCGGTAGCGCGGGTCGCCTGTAACCTGACACATTTCGTCCAGCAGCCGGGACACGCGGGCGGGTCCGAGGAGGTTACCAAGTGACAGAGGACCCGTCGGATAGCCGAGTCCGAGTCGCACGGCGGAGTCAATATCGGCAGGTGTTGCGATGCGCTGCTGCGCGATTTCGCAGCCGATTGCAACGATCATTGCGAGGATTCGCGGCGCAACAAAGCCAGCGCTGTCTCGGATCACCGATACGCGGACACCGTCCGCCGCAAACAGCGCGTGGGCTGCGTCGCGGTAATCAACGTGGGTGGCTGGCGTGGTCATGAGGGTCCGACGCTGGCACTGACCTTTGCCGAATCCAAACAAGGTATCGATGGCGATGGCGCGCTCGGCGGGCCACTGCTGACAGGCAAACGTCGCGTCGTGACCGAGCGGGGCCAGGAGAATGAGCGATTCTGAACCGGGCTGCGCTGTGTTTTCAACCTGTGCGCCGAGATCGGTGATTAACTGAACGAGCGCGGAATGGTGTTCGCCAGGTGCCACCCACACCGGCGGCAGAGCGGCCCCAGCAGGGGGGGCTGCCTCGGGTGGCGTCTGCTGCTTGCCGTCGACATGCCGATACCAGCCTTCGCCGCGCTTCCTGCCGTGAAGGCCAGCGATGGTTCGCTGCGCAGCAATAACAGAGGGCCGAAACCGTGGCTCTTCGTAGTATTGACGATAGATGGACTCCATCACCGGATGCGAAACATCCAGACCCGTCAGGTCCATCAGCTCGAAGGGGCCCAACTTAAAGCCGCTGCCGTTGATATTGACCTGCTCACGCATGATCCGATCGATGGTAACGGGGTCGGATACGCCTTCACCGAGCAGGCGCAGGGCTTCAGTGCCGAAGCCTCGGCCAGCGTGATTGACGATAAATCCCGGGGTGTCTTGCGCCTGAACGGGCAGATGTCCAGCCTGGCGCGCGAGTTCGGACAGACGCTCAAGCACCTGGGCCGAGGTGCGCGGGCCGCCGATGACCTCAACGATCCGCATCAGCGGCACTGGATTAAAGAAGTGATAGCCAGCCACCCGCTCTGGATGACGGCTGCTTGCGGCGATTGCGGTGATCGACAGGGATGAGGTGTTGCTTGCGATTACCGCACTCGGTGACAGAACATCATCGAGTGAAGCGAGTAGATCGCGCTTCGCATCGAGTTTTTCGATGATCGCCTCGATCACCAGATCGCAGTCGGCGAGATCGGCAATTTGCTGGGCGGGCAGTAGTCGTGCCCTGGCTGATTCAGCCTGCGCCTGGGTGAGCCTTCCCTTTTCCTGCAGCAGAGCGAATACGCTGGCGAGCGACTGAAGCGCAGCATCGAGTGCCGGGGGGTGGCTGTCGTAAAGCCTGACTGGAATGCCAGCAAGTGCGAATATCTGCGCGATACCGCGCCCCATTACGCCGCTGCCGACGACGCCGATTCTTTGAAAGTGTGCAGTGCTCATGAAGCTGATTGTAACCGGCGCGCGCGCTACACTTGCCAGCGCGAGTGGGATGGTTTGATACGACCTGGCGCGACTGCCGCGCCGTTGACGACAGGGGGCACAGGATGATCAGGCTGCATGGTTTTGCAATCAGCAATTACTACAACAAGGTGAAGCTCGTCTTGCTCGAGAAAGGGCTTCCATTCGAGGAAGTCTATAACCGGGCGAGCAAAGATCCCGCGACCCTGGCGCTCAGTCCTCTTGGGAAAATCCCGTTCATCGACACCGAACACGGGCCGCTCTGTGAGTCGCAGGTGATCGTTGAGTACCTTGAGGAGCTTCAACCTGCGCCATCACTGCTCCCCGCTGACCCCTGGGAACGTGCCAAGGTCCGCGAGCTGGTGACATTCCTTGAAACGCATGTCGAGCTCACCGCAAGGCGCCTCTACCCGCAGGCGTTCTTCGGCGGCAGCGTTCCCGAAGAAACCCTTGCCCAAACTCGGGACGATCTCATCAAGGTGATCGCGGCGTTTGGAAAGCTGGCCCGATTCGGTCCCTATCTGGCTGGAGACCAGTTCAGCTACGCAGATTGCGCAGGCCTGGTCCATCTTCCGCTGGTGTCGATGGCAACCAAGGCCGTGTACGGAGAGGATCTAATGGCCGCATTTCCGGTTCGCGATTACCTGAAGCTTCTCGGCGAGCGAGCGTCGGTGCAGCGCGTCAATGCCGATCGAAAGGCGGCCCTGGCACCCAAGTAAGGTCTGTGCCCGCTAGTGTCTGGCCTCAAACGCCGCGACCTGCTCTTCGCGTTGCGTTTGGAGCTCGAGCCAGCGGGTTTCTATGTCGTCCCGTTCGCGGGAAACACTCGCGCGCCTTCGATTCAAATCGGAGACCCGGCTGCCGTCTGAGCCTGGGGCATAGAGCTCGGGGCTCTGCAGTGCGGCATCTAATGACTTCAGTTCTGCTTCAGTTTGCTCAAGCCTTGCTTCGACCTTGCGAAGCTCGGTGTCGATGTCGCGAGTAAGGGCTGCCAGTGCAGAGCGTCGCTCGGCTGCGAGTCGCCGCTCGGATCGACGGTCCGACCCGCCGCCAGCAGCCGGCATATTGCCTGGCGATTGAGCATCTGGTGTACGAGAAGCAGGTCCGCCGGGAGAGGTTACCGCAGCCTCTCGCTGCTGCATGACCCATGCATCGTAGTCATCGAGATCGCCGTCATAAGTCATCAGTTGACCGTCGGTGACGATAACGAAGCGGTCAACGCTTGAGCGAAGCAGATACCGGTCGTGCGATACCAGGAGGAGCGCGCCGTCAAACCGCGCGAGCGCATCGGCAAGCGAGTCTCGAGTCTGCGCGTCCAGGTGATTGGTCGGCTCGTCCAGGATCAATAACTGAGGTCGTTGCCAGGCAAGCAGGGTAAACAGGAGGCGAGCCTTTTCGCCCCCCGACATCGGCCCGACAGGGCGCGTGGCATCCTCGCCGCGAAAGCCGAAACGGCCCATGAAGTCGCGAAGCGACTGCTCCCGCTCATTCGGGGCCGCTCGTTGTAGATGACGTAGCGCGGAGTCGTCATCGCGGAGCTGATCGACACCCTGTTGCGCGAAGTAGCCAATTCGAAGGCCACGAGCAATCGATACGCTGCCCGACACCGGAGGCAGTTCACCCACCAGCGTCTTGATCAGCGTACTTTTACCCGCGCCGTTTCTGCCCAGCACACCAATTCGAGCGCCCCGCACAATCTGCAACGCCTGCGTCTGGACAACAGCCTGTTCGTTATAGCCTGCCGCCAGATCCTCAACCAGAACAAGGTGCTCGGGGCAGTCGTCTGCTGGGGCCAGTTCGATATCAATGCCGGACAGCGCGCGGACCGACTCAACCTCAGCCATCCGCTCGAGCGCCTTGATTCGGCTCTGTACCTGCTTGGCCCGGGTGGCCTGCGCACGAAACCGGCGAATGAATGACTCAAGGTGGGCTGCGCGTGCCGCGATCGACTCGCGCTCCCGTGTCAGTTGCAGTGCTCGCGCTGCGCGCTGTCGCTCAAAGTCGCTGTAGCCTCCAGCGAATCGCACCAGCCGGCCCTCATCAATATGCAGGCAGGCCTTGACGACCCGATCAAGGAAATCACGATCGTGAGACACGATCACCATTGTGCAGGGTGAGCGCACCAGCCAGCGCTCTAACCAGAGTACAGCGTCCAGATCCAGGTGATTGGTGGGCTCGTCGAGCAGCAGCAGGTCTGCAGGGGCAAACAACGCCCGCGCAAGATTCAAGCGCATGCGCCAGCCACCCGACAAAGCGTCGACTGGCTGCTCGCTGGCCTCAGGGCTGAACCCCAGACCTGACAGAAGCGCTCTGGCACGGGCCGGCGCATCGGCCCCGCCTGCCTCGAGCCAGGCCATGTGAGCTTGGGCGACCGCTAAGCCTGACGTGCTTTGCTCGCCATCTGGGCTGTCGGAAAAGGCCTGCTCAGCCTGAGCCAGCGCATCCTGTGCGTCGCGTAACGCACCGTCGGCGGCAAGCAGGTGCTGCCAGGCCGGAAGCGGACTCGACGGCAAGGACTGCTCAAGGCGGATGACCCGCTTGAACGGCTGCTCAATGCTGCCCGCATCGGGACTCACCTCGCCAGTGAACGCTGATAGCAGGCTGGTCTTGCCAGATCCGTTTAGCCCGATGAGGGCGATTCGTTCACCGGCCGCGATCGCAGCGTCGGCTTCGCGCAGCAGCTCGCGGCCGCCACGCGACAAGGTGAGGCCGCGAAGCCGAATCACGCTGCCGACTGCCGCCGTGTGGGCCGCTTCCTGGATGGTGCGTGACGGGCGGTGCTTGCGCCGAGCCGCCGCAGCGCCTCAGCTTCAATAGCTACCAGCATGCGGTCCCCAGCCTCGACGGGTAGGTAGGCGAACTCGAGTCGAGGGAAGGCCTGCTCGAAATGATCGGCTTCATGGCCGATTTCAAGCAGCAGCAGCCCGTGGTCGGCGAGGCAACGGGGCGCCTGCGCAAGGATGCGACGGACAAGATCCATGCCGTCCACGCCGCCCGCGAGTGCCAGTTGCGGCTCTGCCTTGAACTCTGCTGGCAGGCGCGCCATTGAAGCGTCGCAAACATAGGGCGGATTACAGACAATAAGATCAAATGGCTCTGATTCGTGGGGTTCGAGCAAGTCGCCGCATAGCAGACGGACTCGCTGATCGAGACCGTGCAGCGTCAGATTTTCGGCTGCCAGCGCGAGTGCTGATTCGCTCAGGTCGCTGGCGCAGACCGAGGCGTCGGGAAACTGGAGGGCACAGTGGATTGCGAGGCTCCCCCCGCCGGTACACAAATCGAGTAGCCGCTGAGGCCAGCCCGGTGGTCGCTCAAACGCGTGAAGGTAATCCGGAAGACTGGTGTCGAGGGCTTCAGCAATCAGCGAGCGGGGTACCAGGGCCCTGGCGTCACTTTTGAAACAGATACCCCGAAGCCAGGCCTCGCCTGTGAGGTAAGCCGCAGGCAACCGCGATCCGCAACGTGCTTCGAAGAGCGCTATAAGGGATTGAACTTCGCTTCGCGTAAGCCGCGCGTCAAGCCAGCGCTCAAGTTCATCCGGTGGTAAGTGAAGCGACCAGAGAGCAAGCGCTACCGCCTCATCAAACAGCGAGGCGGTGCCGTGGCCAGTGTGTATGTGCGACTGCCCAAAACGTGAGACCGCCCAACGCAGGCAGTCTCGTAATGTAGACAGTTCGATGGTCGCCTGATCGGCCGAAGCGACGCTGCGCGCCGAAGGGGAGATCACGACCGCGAGGCGCCGTCTTGCGGGCCAAAAAAGGCGCTGTAAAGCGGCTCTGAAAAGCCCACAAGCATTTTTTGACCTTGCTGCAGAACCGGGCGTTTAACCAAAGTAGGTTCGGCAAGCATCAGTTCCGACGCGCTTAGCTGGTCTGTCACAGACGCCCGTCGGGATTCGTCAAGCTTGCGCCAGGTGGTGCCGCGGCGGTTAAGCAGGGAATCCCAGGGAACATGTCGTAACCAGCCTGCGAGAAGATCCGGCTGCAGGCCATCGACGCGGAAATCATGAAAGCGATAGGAATAGCCCGCGGCCTGCAGCCAGGCACGTGCCTTACGAACCTGGTCGCAGTTCTGGATGCCAAACACAGTGATGGGCGCATCTATATCGCCCGGTGCTGCGCCCACCCGTTTCGACACCGGTTCAGTCTCCGCGCAGCAGATCGTTGATGGCGGTTTTGGCGCGCGTCTGCGCGTCAACACGCTTGACGATGACCGCACAGTAGAGGCTGATGCGCCCATCGCCAGAGGGCATGCTTCCAGGTACCACGACCGACCCGGATGGTACGCGGCCGTACAGGACCTCACCGCTTTGCCGGTCGACTATCCGGGTGCTCGCGCCGATGAATACCCCCATCGAAATCACGGAGTGGGCCTCGACGATGACACCCTCGACAATTTCAGACCTTGCGCCGATGAAGCAGTTGTCTTCGATGATGGTGGGATTCGCCTGAAGCGGTTCGAGAACGCCTCCAATTCCGACACCGCCAGACAGATGAACGTTTGCACCGATTTGTGCACACGATCCGACCGTCGCCCACGTGTCGACCATCGTACCTTCGCCAATCCAGGCGCCGATGTTTACGTAAGACGGCATCAGAACGACGTTCCGACTGATGAACGCGCCGCGCCGCGCGACTGCAGGGGGCACTACGCGAAAGCCCGCCGATGCAAAATCGTCCGCTGACCAATTGGCGAACTTGGTTGGAACTTTGTCATAAAAACGGAGGTCACCGCCGGAAACCGGCACGTTGTCTTCCAGCCTGAACGAAAGCAAGACCGCCTTTTTCAGCCACTGGTGTGTGACCCACTGTCCGTCGATCTTTTCGGCGACGCGCAAAGATCCGTCGTTAAGCTTCGCTATCGCCTGATCGACCGCCTGGCGAAATTCCGTTGGCGCGGATCGGGGGCTCAGGTCTGTGCGGCGCTCCCACGCCTGTTCAATCGTCTGCTGCAGTGCGTTCATCGGGGGATATCGGTTGGGTTAGAGAAGGGTGGGAGGCCAGTTCAGCGATTAAGCATCTGCTCGATTCGCTGGGCGGCCTCTAGACATTGTTGATGCCCATCCACCAGAGCCAGCCTGACGTAACCGCGGCCAGGGTTGATACCTTGCTGCTCCCGGGCTAGGAAACTTCCCGGCAAAACCAGCACATTATATTCCGCCAAAAGCTGCCGGCAGAACGCCTGGTCGTCACCGCCTGGCACGCGCGCCCACAGGTAGAAACCGGCCTCTGGCTTCTCCACCTCGAGCACGCGAGCGATAATCGGCGTGACCGAGTCGAATTTTTCGCGGTACTTCTGTCGATTGGCGGCGACGTGGGATTCGTCATTCCACGCCGCGATCGAAGCCTTCTGGACCGTGGGGCTCATCGCCCCCCCGTGGTAGGTGCGATACAGAAGGAAAGGTTTAATGAGCGCCGCGTCTCCGGCGACGAAGCCTGAGCGCAACCCCGGTGCATTCGAGCGTTTCGAAAGGCTTGAAAACACCATCAGGCGGCGGTAGTCATTACGGCCCAGCTGTCGGGCTGCCTCCAGCGCGCCCAGTGGCGGCTTATCTTCGTCAAAATAAATTTCCGAGTAGCACTCGTCGGATGCGATCACAAACTGATATCTGTCCGATAGATCGAATAGCTTCCTCCAGTCATCGAGGGTCATGACTGCGCCGGTGGGATTTCCCGGAGAACAGGTAAACAGCAAGCGACAGCCTTGCCACACTTGCTCCGGAACCGAATCGAAGTTGCACCGAAAGCCGTTTTCGACGGTTTGGTTGACGAACCAGGTGCGGCCGCCTGCAAGCAGCGCCGCGCCCTCGTAGATCTGATAGAACGGGTTAGGGCAGACAACCCATGCGCTGGTCGCCGGGTCGATCACGGTTTGCGCAAAAGAGAACAGCGCTTCTCGAGAACCGTTGACTGGCAGAACCTGGGTAGCCGGGTCAGGTGCCGGAATCCGGTAGCGTTGCCCGATCCACTGGGAAATCGCCTCGCGTAGTTCGGGGCTGCCCGCCGTTGGGGGGTACACGGCAAGACCAGCGGTGGCCTCGCGCAGGGCGTCAATGAGCAGCGCGGGGGTCGGATGCCTTGGCTCACCGATGGACAGGCTGATGGCAGAGTAATTTGCCGCCGGCGTGACACCGCTGAGGAGTGACCGTAACCGTTCGAAGGGGTAGGGCTGCAGATTGTTAAGAAATCGGTTCAAGATTAATTGCTAAACCGTTGAACATTAACGAAATGAAGTTGGTGCGCCATTGGCAACTGGCGGCTCGAGCGGAATAGACGCCTTCCAGCCCCGCTTGCGGTGCTCAACCACCACGGTCGTGAAGATTCCGCCCCTGACGTACCAGCGCGCGGTCAGGCGCATGAATCGTGGTCGTATCGCTTTGGCCAGGTCGCCCAGGATACGATTAGTTACAGCCTCGTGAAAGGCGCCTTCATCGCGAAACGACCACATGTACTGCTTCAGCGATTTCAGCTCAATATTGCTCCGATCAGGAACGTAGTCGATGACCAGCAGAGCGAAATCGGGCTGCCCCGTCAGAGGGCAAAGGCAGGTGAATTCGGGAATCTCAAAATGAACGAGGTAATCTCGATCAGGGTTTGGATTGGCGAAAATGTCTATTTTTTTTGATGGTTTAGACGGCATTTTATAAGTGACTTCTCAAGAAGTCGAAGGCTGGCGTTGACGGGTTGGATAGTATTATAGGAGGGGATGGCCGACCGATTCCGGCCCGACCTTTTATTCCGCCGGGAGTACGGGTGCGACTCAAACAAATCAAGTTGTCAGGGTTCAAGTCCTTCGTGGAGCCAACCTCGTTTGAGGTGCCGGGGCAGCTGGTTGGAATCGTTGGCCCCAACGGTTGTGGAAAGTCGAACATCATTGACGCGGTCCGCTGGGTTCTGGGAGAAACCAAGGCATCCGAGCTGCGTGGTGAGTCCATGCAGGACGTGATTTTTAGCGGGAGCACCTCACGTAAAGCCTCCGCACGGGCCTCTGTTGAGCTGGTGTTTGACAATTCGCTCGGGCGTATCGGGGGCTCCTGGGGGCAATTCGCTGAGCTGTCGGTACGGCGCGTGCTGGGGCGTGACGGCCAGTCCATCTATTCGATCAACAACCAGATCGTTCGGCGTCGTGACGTTCACGACCTGTTTCTGGGTACGGGCCTGGGCCCGAAGGCCTACGCGATCATCGGCCAAGGGACAATCTCGCGAATCATCGAATCGCGCCCCGAAGAGCTGAGAGTGTTCCTCGAAGAAGCTGCGGGTGTGTCGCGTTACCGCGAACGCAGGCGCGAGACCGAGGGCCGGCTGTCGGACACTCGCGAAAACCTCACCCGCGTCGAAGACATCCTCCGGGAACTCAACGACCAGATTGGTCGGCTAGAGCGGCAGGCTGAGCTTGCTGCGCGCTATCGCGAGCTCGAGTCCGACCGCGACGCCAAACAGCGCATGCTTTGGATACTGCGGCGCGATGATGCGCTTTCCGAGCAGACGCGGATTGCGGGCCAGATTGCGGCGGCGTCGACCGCCATCGAAGAGCGGCAGGCGCTGCTGCGCCGTCTCGAGTCAGAGCTGGAGTCGGTGCGCGCCGCGCATTACGCGGCCGGCGACCAGGTTCATGCCGCTCAGGGGCGTCTCTACGACGTCAATGCGGAGGTCGCGCGGCTGGAATCCGATATCCGGGTCGTTGCCCAGACTCAGGGTCAGCTTCGCGAGCGGCTTGACTCGCTTGAGCAGCAGGCGAATCGCGCGCGAACGCTGCTTGAAAACGCGGAGGCTGAGCGGGAGGCGGCTCGCGAACGACTCGCATATGAACAGGAGCAGTCCGAGACACAGGCGGCCGTGTCTGCGCAATTTGCCGACACGCTGCCCGATGCCGAAGCGCGCGTGCGCGAATCTCGCCTGGCTCTGGACGCCGCCCGGCAACTTGCGGCGCAATCCAGTCAGGCAATTGAGCTCTCCGCGCTCCGTCAGCGCAATGCGCAAAATAGCCTTGAGTCGCTCCAGATCCGGCGCGACCGGCTGAAGGCGGAACTCGCAGGGTTATCGAGCATCGACCCGGCGGAGCTTGAGGACCGTCGCGAAGCGGTTGCAGCCGGTGAAGAGACGGAATCGCAACTTCAGCAGTCGGTTGAAGAGGCAGATAGCAGGTGGCGCGAGCTCGATGCAGCTCGGGCGCCAGCGCAGCAGGCGCTCCGCGAGTCAGAGGCGGCGCTCGCCCGTATCGACGCCCGCTTATCGGCGTTAAGACAGCTTCAGCAAAGGCTTGAGAGTCAATCAAAGGTGCAGCCCTGGCTTCAGAGGCACGGGCTCGAGCGTCTTGCGCGTCTCCACCCGCGACTCAAGATTGAGCCAGGTTGGGAGGCCGCCTTCGAAGCGACGCTCCGAGAGCGCGTTAACGCGCTCGAGCTTGGCAATCTGTCGATGGTGTCCGCGCTCGCATCCGATCCGCCCCCAGCCAAAGTATCTTTCTACTCAGGTGAAATTGGCGCGCCCGCTGCACCCCATGCGGCGTCACTGCGCCCGCTTTCGGCGCTTGCCCATTGTCCCGATGCAGGGGTTCAGGCAATGCTCGCCGACATGCTGTCGAGCTGCTATGCCGCCGAGTCTCTCGATCAAGCCTTCCGCGATCGGAACACGCTGCCTGCAGGTGCCCTGTTCGTGGTTCGCGAAGGGCATCAGGTGGGGCGTTATTCGGCAACGCTTCATGCAGCGGACACCGAGGCAGAAGGGTTGCTCGCCCGGCTACAGGAAATTGACAATCTGGCTCGGGAACAGCGCGCACAGCAGATGCTGGTTGATGACGCGCGGGGGCACGCAGTTCGGACCGAGTCAGGTGCTGCAGAAGCCCGGGCGACGCTCGAGCAGATGCGCGAGGAGCATGCACGCCGGCTGCGGGAGCTATCCTCGTTACGTCTGGAGGCCCAGCGACTCGAGCAGGAGGCTAGCCGACTCGCTGGCAGCCGCGAGCGCATTGTGTCCGAGCTTGAGGATATTGCTCAGCAGGCCGAGCAGTTTCAGGCGACGCTTGCCGAACTTGCTGACGAATTCGACGCGCTCGATGCACAGCTCGGTGAAACGCAACAGCGCGCGGAAGAGCAGCAGTTTGCGATGGAAGAGGCCGAGGCCGACCTCGAACGACGGCGTGAGCAGTTGCGTCAGGCCGAGGCCGATGCGCGCGAGTCGGACTTCGCTGTTCGTTCGACCGAGGCTCTGATCGAGCGCCTGAATCAGGCGGCGGCAACTGCAGCGTCACAGATGCAGGCGGCGGCGGACGAGCGCTCCCAGATTGACGCGCGTCTCAACGATATTTCCGATACCGACGCACGCGAAGCGTTGCAGCGATCACTGGCCGCCCGCGTGCAAGCCGAGGCGGAGCTTGGCGCTGCTCGGCAGCGTCTGGACGATATCAGTCAGCAGTTGCGTTCAGGCGACGAGGCGCGTCTGGCCGCCGAGCGTGAGCAGGAGCCCCTGCGCGAGCGCCTGCATGCACTTCAGCTCGAGGAGCAGGCGGCGCGCCTGAATGGCGAGCAGTTCACCGCACAGCTGCTCGAGGCATCGGTCGATGAAGCTGCCGAGGCGAGCCTGCGTGAGCGATTCTCCGAGACCTCGCCACGACCGAGCTGGCTGCAAGGAGAGGTCACCCGGCTTACCAATGCAATCACTGCGCTCGGCCCTGTGAATCTTGCTGCGCTCGATGAGCTGGCACAGTCCCGCGAGCGACAAGGCTTTCTTCAGGCACAGACCGCGGACCTCAACGAGGCCATCACGACGCTCGAGGATGCGATTCGAAAAATTGATCGTGAAACCCGAACGCTCCTGCGCGATACCTACGACACCGTCAACCGGCATTTTGGCGAGTTGTTCCCCAGACTGTTTGGGGGCGGAGAGGCACGACTTATTCTGACCGGCGAGGAAATACTGGATGCCGGTATTCAAGTGATGGCGCAACCCCCGGGAAAGCGCAACACGTCGATTCACCTTTTGTCGGGCGGCGAAAAGGCGCTAACCGCCATTGCTCTGGTATTTTCGCTGTTTCAAATCAACCCGGCGCCGTTCTGCCTGCTGGATGAAGTTGACGCGCCGCTGGATGACTCCAATACGGAGCGGTACGCAGAGATGGTTCGAGCTATGTCCGCGCAGACGCAGTTTCTGTTCATCACGCACAACAAAATCGCCATGGAGTTCGCCGAGCAGTTAATTGGGGTCACGATGCAGGAAAAAGGCGTGTCGCGACTGGTTGCGGTTGACCTCGAGGCGGCGGCAAACTTCGCCAAGGCAGCATGATCGATAGCCTTACCGTCAGCATCCTGTTGGTTGTCGCGCTGGCGATCGGCGCAGTCGTGTTTTGGGATGCCTGGAAAGCGTGGCGCCTTCGCCGGCTTGCTGTTCGAGAGTCGGCGCCACCGCCGGTGACGCGCCCGGTCGCTGAGCCCCCGGAAAACCGATCCGCAGAGACGCGCGCTCCCTCAGCCGCAGCTCGACCCGAGCCCAGTCTTGGGCTGGGCGATTCACCTCCCGAAGCCGACAGGCGTGCTGAGCCACAGCTGGGTGGGATTCCCTCAATAGAACCCAAGGCGGTCCAAGATCCCGAAGCCACGTATGTGGCGAGCGAGCCGAGAAACGAGTCCATGCCGTTTCTGTACGTTGACTCGCGGCCGGTTCCCGCCGACGCACAGCCAATCGCATCGCGCGCCGAGCAGGCGCCAGCACCCGCATCCATGGCTCCGGTCAGTCGGCCAGCCCCTGCTTTGCAACCCAAACCCGCGTCGGGACCGGTGACGCCCGCGCCAGCGCCGGTCGAGGCATCTGCGCCGACCCCTCCGGCTGTCGCGACGGCCAACGTCGCTGCCAACGCCCTTTCTGAGCGTACCGACTGCCTCGCGCTGCTTCGTTTTGTCCAGCCTGTGGCGGCTGAGCGCCTGGTTTCGCTCGGGCAAACGCTCAGACGATCAGGAAGCAAGCCTGTATCGCTCGAGGTGCTCGGTCCGCAACCTGTCGCTGAGGGGTGGCATCTCCCGCGAGCTGGAGAGGTCTGTACCTCTGCGCGCTTCGGTTTGCTGCTGGCGAATCGGTCTGGACCTGTCAATGCGCTTGAGTACACCGACTTCGCGCAGCGGATCCGGGAGGTGGCGGCATCGCTCGGCGTCGGCGTTGAGATCGACGATATGACTGGGGTGCTGGCGCGCGCACGCCTGCTGGACGCTGACAGCGCCAAGCTTGATGCACAGGTATGCATCAATGTGGATGCCTCTGAAACGCTGGGGCCGTCGCAGCTTGCCGCCCTGGCCGGGCCGCTTGCTGTGGTTGAACGGGGCAATAATCGCTATGCCCGACTGGGACCGCGCGGCGAGACCCTGTTCTCGGTATCGCTCGGTGAACAGCCGAATCGGTTGAGTTTCCTGCTGGATGTGCCGCGGGTTGACCCCGGCAGCAAGCCCTTCTCAGCCATGGTCGAGTGCGTCAAGATCTGCGCGCGCCGACTGCCGGGGCGAATTATCGACGATGGCGGTAAGGCGCTGAACGACCGCAGCATCGAAACGATTGCCCACGAAATCGAGCAGCGCTGCGCATCGCTGGCCGCTGCAGGTTTACCGGCTGGTTCGACCGCTGCGCTACGCGTGTTCAACTAGGCTGCATCGTCGTGCTGGCAATCATCGGCGGTAGTGGCCTGTACGAGCTCGAGGGACTCGTCGACCCCATCCGCCTGACGATAAACACGCGCTGGGGGACCCCGTCGGATTCGATCGTCAAAGGCCGGATCGGGGCGCTACCCGTTCTGTTTCTGCCGCGGCACGCGCGGGGACACCGGGTGCCGCCACACCGAATCAACTATCGGGCGAATATGTGGGCGCTTCGCGAGGCTGGTGCCACCGAAGTGGTCGCTGTGGCCGCCGTGGGTGGCATCGCCACTGACTGTCCGACGGGTGCGTTGGTCGTGCCCGATCAGGTCATCGACTACACCAGCGGGCGCGAGGCCACCTACTTTGATGGCGATGATGGCAACGTCATGCATGTGGATTTCACTGAACCCTATGACGCCAGCCTGCGCGAACGTCTCATTCGGAGCGCGGTGCGGCGTCAGGTTTCTGTGGTGAAGACGGGCGTATACGGCTGCACCAACGGGCCAAGGCTTGAGACTGCCGCTGAGATTCGCAGGCTTCGGCAGGACGGCTGCACGATTGTCGGCATGACCGGTATGCCCGAGGCTGCTCTCGCTCGAGAGCTGGGCCTGCGGTATGCATGTCTGGCGGTAGTCGCCAATGCGGCAGCCGGTATCGATTCGAGTGAGGCGGGGGTATCCATTGAGGCGATCATGGCAAACCTAGCCCGGTCGATGGCCACAGTTCAGCAGGTGCTTACCGAGATGTGCCGCGCTGAAGCGGCCTGACTGCTTCAATTTTGAAGCGCGGAAAGCATTTCGGTCTCGAAATCAAGCGTGCCGCGCTGCTTAACGAACACGGGTCCCTGGACCACCAGCACGTCTTCGACACGCTCACCAAGCGTCATGATGCGGGCGCTGACGAGGCTCACCTGGTGCCGGCTCAGCACGCGGGCGATGCTGTAAAGGAGACCCGTTCTATCGTTGGCGGTAATCGATAGAAGGTGTCTTCCGCCGCGCTCGTCGGGGCGCAGATCGACGGTTGGCGTCACGGGGAAGTACCGCGATCGGCGGGACAAGCGACCACGTACCGGCGATGGGAGCGGCCCAGAGGTGCCGAGCCAGTCGGCCAGCTCCCGCTCAACCAGGTTTAACCGCTCGCGGTACCCCATCTCGGACATCGGGTCGATCACAAGGAAGCTGTCGAGCGCGTGGCCGTCGAGCGTCGTGTGAATCTGAGCGTCCAGGACCGACAGATTGTGGCTGTCAAAATACGCACAGATCCGGGCGAATAGTTCAGCCTGATCCTGTGTGTAGACAACCACCTGAAACCCTTCGCCTATCGGCGCGATCCGTGCCCTGACCCTCGGGACAGCCCCCGAAGCGGGATCGGTGAGTACACGGGCATGCCAAGCAATGTCGGCCGGGTCGGTTCGAAGGAAATACGAAATCCCGAGTCGCGTCCAGAAGTCGCCGTACCGGTTCGGATCGATTGTCTGAAGGTTGAGCAGGCGAACCGCTTCGCTACGCCGACTATCCAGCACGGTATCGGCGCTATGAGTTTCGCCAGCAAGGCGCCGTCGCGTTGCGCGAAACAGGTCTTCAAGCAGCTTCGCTTTCCAGGCGTTCCACACCTTGGGGCTGGTGCCACGGATATCGGCCACGGTCAGCAGGTATAGGTAGGTAAGCCTTTCTTCGGTTTGTACCAAGGCGCTGAATCGATCGATTACTTCGGGGTCCGACAGATCCTGTTTCTGGGCGATCGAGGACATCGTTAAGTGATGCTCAACCAGGAACTCAACCAGTTCACGGTCGGATTGGCTGATACCGTGAGCGTTACAGAAGCGACGCGCGTCGAGTCGCCCGAGCGCCGAATGGTCTCCGCCTCGGCCTTTGGCGATATCGTGAAAGAGTGCGGCAACCACCAGCAGCCAGGGCGCGCGAACCGCGCTCATCAATTGGCTGCAGAACGGGTATTCATGCGCGTGCTCAGCCATGCCGAACCGGCGCAGGTTACGCACCACCATCAGGATATGTTGATCAACCGTGTAAACGTGAAACAGATCGTGCTGCATCTGACCGACGATGCGCCGAAAAACGGGAAGATAACGACCCAGCACCGACCATTGATTCATTTGGCGCAGGCCGCGGGTGACACCGTGATCGGCCTTGAGGAACTCGAGAAACAGCAGGCGATTGGCAGGCGCCTGTCTAAACGCAGCGTCGATGCGCGTGCGCGCGCGCCAGATCGCTCGCAGCGTTGCTGTGGTCATGCCGTGGAGCTCGCGATGACGGGTGAGAACCAGGAACGCACGCAGGATCGCGGAGGGGTCGCGGTCGAACAAGTCGGGATCGGAGATGTGAAGAAGGCCGCCGCGGTTGTCGAACTCTGCATCAATGGGTTCTGGTTCACCGGTGGCGGCTGGAGATAGCCGCGCTCGGAGATCCTGCAGCAAGAGGGTACTCAGCTGGACCACGGCTTTTGCGGCCCAGTAATAGCGCTGCATCAACGACTCTGAGGCCTGTCGAGCATCGCCCAAATGCAGCCCCAGCGCGGCGCTGACCTGCGCCTGCAGATCGAACACCAGACGATCCTCGCGCCGTCCGGACACCAGGTGAAGAAATGCCCGTATTCGCTTCAGCTCACGCTCGTTGTGGCGAATCTGGCGCAGCTCAGCGGTGCTGATCAGGCCCTTTTTGGCGAGGTCGCTCCAACTGGCCGCCAGCCCCGCTGCTCGGCTGGACCACAGAATGATCTGAAGATCGCGCAGTCCCCCCGGGCTCTCTTTGGTATTTGGCTCAAGACTGTAAGGCGTATCTTCGTAGCGCGTGTGACGCTGCCGCATCTCCAGCAGTTTCTTTGAAAAAAACTGGGCGGGGTCGAGCGAAGCGTCCAGCCGTGTGCAGAGCGAATCGAAAGCCTCGCGGCTGCCGGCGAGTAGCCGTCGCTCAATCAGGCTGGTTTGTACGGTGATATCGCTACGCGCCTCATCAACGCACTCATCAATGTTGCGAACACTGTGCCCAATCTGCAGGCCGAGATCCCAGCAGGCGCTGATGAACCGCTCGAGCATGCCCACCTCGGCGGGCGAGGGCTGATCCACCAGGATCAGCAGATCGACATCCGAGTGTGGGAACAACTCGCCTCTGCCGTACCCGCCCACCGCAACCAACGAAAACCGGGTCGGGACGGTGAGCTGAAGCCAAAGCCCTCGCAGTGTGCGGTCGGTGGCCCTGCAGAGCTCGGTCAGTAACCGATCGGGATTGCGCGACTGTCGGAAGTGGGAGATCGCCGAGTCAATTGCCTGGCGGTGAAGCTCGCGAAGCGGGTTGAGGTCCGCGTCCATCAATGAGGTCAGGCCGCGGAGGCAAGCGAAGGTCTGGCGGGGCAGCCCTCGGAAACCGTCAGGACATCAAAGCCACTTTCTGTGACCAGTACCGTGTGCTCCCACTGAGCTGACAGGCTGTGGTCGCGTGTCACGATGGTCCAGCCATCACCAAGCTCACGAACGTCGCGTTTGCCAGCGTTGATCATCGGTTCAATCGTAAAGATCATTCCGGGTTCAAGCCGCTCGCCGGTGCCAGGCCGCCCATAGTGGAGTACCTGCGGTTCCTCATGGAAGCGCCTTCCGATGCCGTGGCCACAGAACTCTCGGACCACAGAAAATCCGCTGCCCTCCGCAAAGCGCTGAATGGCGTGTCCGATGTCACCCAGCGTGGCCCCGGGCCGAACCTGTTCAATCCCGATCCACATCGCCCGGTACGTGACCTCGCACAATCTGCGCGCCGCGATGGAGGGTTCGCCCACGCAGAACATTCTGCTTGTGTCGCCATGAAATCCGTCTTTGATGACGGTGATGTCGACATTGACGATGTCTCCCGTCTTCAGAATTCGATTTCCCGGGATCCCGTGGCACACCTGGTGATTGACCGAGGTGCATATCGACTTAGGGAAGGGTGTGTAGCCCGGCGGCGCGTAATTGAGGGGTGCCGGAATGGTGCCCTGCACACCGACCATATAGTCGTGACAGAGCCGGTCCAGTTCACCGGTGGTGATGCCAGGGCGTACGTGAGGCGCGATGAAGTCGAGCACTTCGCTCGCCAGACGCCCGGCGACGCGCATCGCGGCGATTTCTTCGGAGGTTTTGAGTTGGATGGTCATGGTATGATTATAGGTTAGCTGCTTACTCAAAGCCGCTAACGAAAGCGGGACTTACCACTCTAAAACTCTGTCTCTGGTTTGCTAGAGCTTGGCTTTAGGTGGGGTCCAAATCCCGCGCGCCCGATCGACCAGGGTGCCCGCCGTACATGTCAGCAAAGGGTAAACCTTTGCTTGGTAAACCGGGTGGGTTTTCCGACCTTTCCAGGACGGATCGTCGAGCGCGTAAGACTCAACCCGAAAGGAGTTTGTTATGTCTGCCACGATGCGGCAAATGCTTGAAGCTGGAGTTCACTTCGGCCACCAGACCCGGTTCTGGAACCCCCGGATGGCCCCTTATATCTACGGCCACCGCAACAAGATTCACATCGTCAATCTTGAAAAGACCCTGGGCCTGTACCAGGATGCAATGAAGTATCTGAAGCAGCTGTCGGCAAACCGCGGCACGGTTATGTTCGTCGGCACCAAGCGGCAAGCGCGCGAAATCATGGCCGAAGAGGCGCAGCGCGCCGGTATGCCTTACGTTGATCAGCGCTGGCTGGGCGGCATGCTCACCAACTTCAAGACGGTCAAGACCTCCATCAAGCGACTCAAGGACATGGAAGTAACGTTGGCCGAGGGTGGCGTTGAGCGTATGTCCAAAAAAGAGTCGCTGCTGTTTCACCGCGAGCTCGACAAGCTCAACCGCAGTCTTGGCGGTATCAAGGACATGGGCGGCCTGCCTGACGCCTTGTTCGTCGTCGATGTTGGATATCACAAAATCGCCGTCACCGAAGCTGGAAAGCTCGGCATTCCTGTCGTTGGCGTGGTCGATACCAACCACTCGCCCGAAGGGATTTCCTATGTGATCCCGGGCAACGATGACTCGGGTAAGGCCATCCGTCTGTACGCCCGTGGCGCGGCGGATGCGATCCTTGAAGGGCGCAGCAGCGCGCTTCAAGAGGTCGTTAAGGCGGCTGGCGAGGAAGAGTTCGTCGAAGTCGAGGGCGAAGAGGCCTGACGCGCGTCACCGCGGGCGCCCGTCTGTGCGCCCGCTTTTTCCTGCAAGGTGTCCTTTGTCGCCACGTGCGAGGCGCGTGGCGTAAAAGACTGTGGGTGTCATTTTTGTTTGGAGAATAAGGCGATGGCTGAAATCACCGCTGGCATGGTCAAAGAACTGCGCGAAAAAACCGACGCGCCGATGATGGAGTGCAAAAAAGCGCTCACCGAGGCGGGTGGCGATCTGGCGAAGGCCGAGGAAATTCTGCGGGTACGCCTGGGCAACAAGGCCAGCAAGGCGGCCTCGCGGGTTACCGCAGAGGGCGTGGTTGGGGTGTTCATTGACGCCGACGCACGCAATGCCGCGATCGTCGAGCTTAATTGCGAAACCGACTTTGTCGCTAAAAACGACGACTTCCTGGCGTTTTCCTCCCGGCTATCGAAGCTGGTCGTCGAGGCCTCTCCTGCCGATGTTGCAAGTCTGTCGGCGCTCCCCTTCGATGGATCAAGCGTCGAGGCGGTGCGCATGGCTCTGGTTGGCAAAATCGGCGAAAACATGTCGATTCGGCGATTCCACCGGGTAGCGGCAGAGGGTCGGGTTGTGAGCTACGTCCATGGCGGCTCAAAGATCGGCGTGCTGCTGGATTTGGTGGGCGGCGACGAAACGCTGGCGCGCGACATCGCGATGCACATCGCTGCCACCAAGCCGAAGGCTTTGTCGCGCGAGGGCGTGGCCGCCGATCTCATCGAAACCGAGCGCCGGATCGCCCGTGAAAAGGCTGCGGAGTCAGGCAAGCCCGCGGAAATCGTCGAAAAGATGGTTGAGGGCAGTGTTCAGAAGTTCCTGAAGGAAGTTACACTCCTGGGGCAACCATTTGTTAAAGACGATAAGCAGACGGTTGAGCAGCTTCTGAAGTCTCGCGGCGCGCGCGTCGCATCGTTCACGCTATACATTGTTGGCGAGGGCATTGAGCGCAAGCAAACCGATTTCGCTGCCGAAGTGGCAGCCCAGGCTGCAGCAGCGGCTGCACGTTGAATCTGCCCCTGCGCCTGAAGATTGGCGCATAATGATCGGGTTTGCCGGCTTGGCGGCACACGCCACAGGCCGGCTTTATCCGCGCTGAGGTTTTCCTTTGGATCTGTCCGCCAATCCGTCCGCCCCCCCGACCCTTGCTTATCGTCGGGTGCTTCTCAAGCTGTCTGGTGAAGCTTTGATGGGAGACGATGCCTTTGGCATCAATCGCAACACCATTGAGCGCATGTGCGCCGAAGTGGCAGCGGTTTCCCGTCTCGGCATTGAACTGGCTATTGTCATTGGCGGCGGCAACATTTTCCGTGGCGTTGCAGGAGGCTCGGCTGGAATGGACCGAGCGACAGCAGACTACATGGGAATGCTCGCCACGGTTATGAATGCGCTCGCGCTGCAGGACGCGCTGCGCCAGCAGGGCGTGGTGTCACGGGTGCAGTCAGCGCTCAAAATCGAGCAGGTTGTCGAGCCTTACATTCGTCCCAAAGCCCTTCGATACCTGGAAGAAGGCAAGGTAGTCATTTTCGCCGCCGGAACGGGTAACCCGTTCTTTACGACGGACACCGCCGCGGCGCTGCGCGGCGCCGAGATGGGCGCGGAAATCGTTCTGAAGGCCACCAAGGTGGACGGGGTGTACACGGCCGATCCCATGAAGGACCCCACGGCAACCCGCTACCAGCGGATCAGCTTCGACGAGGCAATCAGCCGGAATCTCAAGGTCATGGACGCCACTGCGTTTGCACTGTGCCGTGACCAGCGGCTTCCGCTTAAGGTCTTTTCTATTTTCAAGGAAGGCGCTCTGCGTCGAATCGTCACTGGCGAAGACGAAGGAACGCTGGTTTACGCCTGAACCGAGCTAAGGGAATCCGATGAGCCTGTCCGCCGTTAAAAGCTCGACCGAGCAGAAGATGCAAAAGTCGCTCGAGTCGTTGAAAGTTGCTTTGTCGAAGATTCGCACCGGTCGCGCACATGCGGGCCTGCTCGACCATGTCATGGTCGA
The DNA here is from genome assembly GCA_964581825.1 of uncultured Bordetella sp. Taxonomy (GTDB): domain Bacteria; phylum Pseudomonadota; class Gammaproteobacteria; order Burkholderiales; family Burkholderiaceae_E; genus SYIM01. The sequence continues at coordinate 22,819 of CAZORB010000009.1, read as the reverse complement.
TTATTACGGCAGTCCAATGCCAATTAATCAGGTCGCCAACGTCACCGTCATGGACGCCCGCACCATCAGCGTGCAGGCGTGGGAAAAAAAGATGGTACAGGTGATTGACAAAGCGATTCGGGAAGCCGATCTGGGCCTCAACCCGGTGACCGTCGGCGAACTGATCCGCGTTCCGATGCCGCCGCTATCCGAAGAGCGTCGCAAAGAGCTTGCGAAAGTCGCACGGACTGAGGGAGAGCAGGCCAAGGTCGCGGTTCGTAACCTGCGTCGCGAAGGTAATGAGCAGCTTAAGAAGCTGTTGAAGGATAAGGCGATCTCCGAGGACGAAGACCGTCGAGGACAAGATGATGTCCAGAAGCTTACGGACCGGCATATCGCTGAAATCGACAAGCTGATTGCCGCCAAAGAGCAGGAAATCCTTACGGTCTAACCTAGCGTACCCGTTGTGAAGCCGATGTTTCCCAGCTCGACGGTCTCTGTTCCGGTCAGCGCCTCAGTCCCCCGGCATGTTGCAATCATCATGGATGGCAACGGTAGGTGGGCCACGTCCAGGCGCCTGCCGCGCGTCGCAGGGCATGCGCGAGGGGTTGAGGCGGTTCGCACAATCGTCGAGGCCTGTGCACGATTAGGGGTTGAGTTTCTCACCCTGTTCGCATTCAGCTCCGAGAACTGGCGCCGGCCGGTTGATGAGGTGTCGGTACTGATGCGACTGTTCATTTCAGCCCTCGAACGCGAGGTCGACCAGCTTCACGCGAACGGTATCCGCCTTCGCGTCGTCGGCGACCTCGGTGCATTCGAGCCGCGCCTGCAGGCACTGATCCGGCAGTCCGAGGCACGAACGACCACAAACCAGCGGATGACACTGACTGTGGCGGCGAACTACGGCGGCCGCTGGGACATTCTCCAGGCAACGCGCGCGGCCCTGAAGGCGCATCCCGAGCTCGCATCCCATCCGGAGCAACTCGACGAACGCATGCTGACGCCGCATCTGGCGATGGCTTATGCCCCAGAACCCGATCTCTTTATTCGCACCGGTGGAGAGCAGCGGGTCAGTAACTTTCTCCTCTGGCAGCTTGCTTATACCGAGCTTTATTTTACCGAGCGATTCTGGCCCGACTTCGACGTCAACGCCCTGGAAGAGGCGTTCGACTGGTATCGGCAACGAGAGCGGCGCTTCGGTCAAACCAGTGGTCAGATCGCTGCGCAGGCGGCGGGCTGACGCCAGGGTGTGCGCTCATTGCACACGTGTTCCGGCATCCTTCAGCCACCGGATTGACGCCAGCTTCAAAGGGCGCCCAAACCATGTCCGGTAGCCCGCTGTGTTAATCCCTCGGATACTGACTGCGCTCGCGCTCCTCGCGATCCTGATTCCAATTGTGACGATCGGCCCCGCCTGGCTTTGGGGGCTCACCTCATTGCTGATGTTGGGGATTGCCTATGCAGAATGGGCAAGGCTCGTGTCTCGAAGCATTCCGGGGCCAGTGGAATGGTTCGCTTTGCTGCTGGGTGGGTCAGCAGTCGTTGCGTTAGCCCCCACAGGAGACCTCGCACAGCCGCTGGTGATTGCGATCTGCTTCCTGTCACTGCTGTTTTGGGTGGTGGAGGGGCCTCGGCGACTGCGCCGCCACCATGCCGCGTCAGGCGGTCGTGTGCTGGCTGCGGCCCTGCTCGCTGCCTGCTGGCTTGCGCTTTACGATCTCAGAGGGCAGGGCGCGGTCGTGTTGGTCAGCGCAATGGCCATTGTCTGGGTTGCCGACGTCGCGGCGTATTTCGTCGGCCGTGCCATCGGACGACATAAGCTTGCTCCCAGCATCAGCCCGGGCAAGTCCTGGGAAGGTGCCATCGCGGGCATGGCGGCGGTTGCACTCGCCGGGTTGGCAACGGTTCCTTTTGAGGCGATGTCGTCGGCACTCCCCGCGCGCCTGGTGGGGTCGACGGGCTGGGTAGGGGCCGCGGCGGTGCTGGCCTTGCTTGCAGCGCTGTCGATCGTTGGCGACCTGTTTGAATCGCTTCTCAAGCGCCAGGCGGGTGTAAAGGACAGCGGAAACGTGCTGCCTGGGCACGGCGGCGTCCTTGATCGAATTGACGCGCTGATTCCCACGATGCCTGCCGTGGCGCTGATCGCAGAACTGCTGGGATAATCCGGGATATGAAGACAGTCACGGTCCTTGGGGCAACCGGCTCGATCGGCTTGAGCACACTCGATGTCATCGCCCGTCACCCGGATAGATTTCGAGTGCACGGTCTTTCTGCGCATACCCGGATCGATCAATTGTTTGAGTTGGCGGTGCGGCACCGGCCCGCAGTCGTTGCGGTCAGCACCGAGAGTGATGCCAATAAGCTCAGGCACCGTCTTGCCAGCCGGAATATCGCGACTGAGGTGATCAACGGCCCTCAGGCGCTTGACACCATTGCAGAGGCCCCAGAGGTCGATCTGGTGATGGCCGCGATCGTCGGTGCCGCTGGATTGCCCTCGGCATTGGCTGCGGCACGAGCAGGCAAGTGCATCCTGCTCGCCAACAAAGAGTCGCTGGTGATGGCCGGCGACGTGTTTCTCGAAGCGTGTCGGCAAGGCGCCGCCACGGTGCTGCCTATTGATAGCGAGCACAACGCGGTCTTCCAGTGCTTGCCCGTTCGTCAAGACGCGGCGGGTGCGCCACCGGGTATCCGGCGGATCCTGCTCACCGCGTCGGGTGGCCCGTTTCGTTTGGCCAACCCCGAGACGATCGAAACCGCCACTCCCGAGCAGGCGATAGCCCATCCCCGTTGGAGTATGGGCCGAAAAATTTCAGTTGACTCGGCAACCATGATGAACAAGGGCCTCGAGCTGATCGAGGCACATTACCTGTTCGGTGTACCGCATTCAGCGCTTGAAGTGGTCGTGCATCCACAAAGCATCGTGCACTCCATGGTCGAGTACGTCGACGGGTCCGTCCTGGCACAGTTGGGCAACCCTGACATGCGAACGCCGATCGCGCATGCGCTGGGCTTTCCGGATCGGATCGAAAGCGGCGTAACGCCCTTGGATCTCGCTGCCGCCGGACGGCTCGACTTTGAGCCTCCGGACCTGGTGCGCTTCCCCTGTCTGCGGTTGGCGCGGTCGGTGCTCGAAAGTGGCGGCGGTGCGGCATGCGTGTTGAATGCAGCAAACGAAGTGTCGGTTGCGGCCTTTCTTGAGCGGCAGGTGCGGTTTGGCGACATCGCTCGTATCAACGAGCAGGTGCTGAATCAGCTCGGATCAGAACGGGCTGGTTCCGATGTCGAGGGGGTACTCGATCTTGATCGTCGGGCTCGCGAATACGCCGCTGAAGCGGTCGCCAGGTGGGCCTGATGAGTCTGTTGCAGACAGTACTTGCGTTTTTGGTGGCGCTGACGCTGCTTATTTTCATTCACGAACTCGGGCACTTCGCAGTCGCTCGATGGTGCGGCGTCAAGGTGTTGCGGTTCTCAATTGGTTTTGGACCCGCGCTTTGGTCGCGCCGCTTTGGCGCTGACCGAACCGAGTGGGTTATTGCCGCGATTCCTCTCGGTGGCTATGTTCAGATGCTCGATGAGCGCGACCGTGACGCCGCCGAGCCGATTCCCGACACAGACCTGCCACGCGCTTTCTCGCGCCAACCCCTCGCGCAGCGATCGATGATCGTTGCGGCGGGACCCGTTGCGAATTTTCTGCTTGCGATCGTTTTGTATGCGGCTCTGGCGTGGGGCGGCACCGAGCAGCCAGTTCCCGTCGTTGATACACCCCCAGCGGGCAGCGCTGCAGCGGCTGCTGGGTTCGCTGAGGGCGACACAATCCGGGCAGTCGATGGCGCGCCACTTCAGTCGTGGAACCAACTGCGGCTCAAACTAATCGATGCATCGCTAGCAGGAACCCCCGCTCGGCTCACGGTCGAACGTGATGGGCGGCGGGTTGATTTGGTTCTGCCAACGCGCGGAGCGATTGCGGCTGAGCTGCCAGAGCGCGATCCACTTCATTTCCTCGGACTGTCGCTAGCGCCCGGGCAGGTCATCATCGGCAGCCTGGTGGCGGGCGAGGCTGCAATCGAGGCGGGGCTTCGGGCCGGCGATCGCATACTTAGTGTCAACGGCGAGCCAATTCGTCGCGCACGTGACCTGATTGAACGTGTACGCGACAGTGCGGGGACGCCGCTCAGCATCATGGTCCAGCGAGGTGCCGACGAGATTACGCTGCGCGTCACACCTGTGGCCCACGGCGCGCCAGCTTCCGACGGACGCACGCGAGGTCGCATCGGCGCCATGCTGCAGGATCGCGTGCGTACCGAAACCGTTCAGGCAGGCCCTATCGATTCAGTCGTTCAGGGCCTTGAGCGCACCTGGGAAATGAGCGCGTTCTCAGTTCGAATGTTGGGCCGCATGCTAACGGGCGACCTGTCGGTTAGAAATCTTAGTGGCCCCGTCACCATCGCGGACATGGCTGGACAAACGGCCCGCAGCGGGTTGGAGTCTTATATTGGGTTTCTGGCGCTCATCAGTGTGAGCCTTGGCGTGCTGAATCTGCTGCCGATTCCAATTCTGGACGGAGGTCATTTGGTATATTACGCAATTGAGGCGATCAGACGCCGACCGTTGTCCGATCAAGTAATGGCTCTCACCCAAAAGGCCGGTTTGCTGCTGGTTGTTCTCATGATGGCAATCGCACTATTCAACGACTTTGCTCGGCTGCTCGGGCCCTAACGCATGGCTCGCACTCAGCCCTTCGCACGCCTTCGCCGTCTCGCTTCGGTTTCCTTCTGCTCTCTATTCCTCGCCACCGGGCTGAACAAGGCGGTGCGCGCCTTCGACGCTTTCGTCGTTCGCGACATTCGGATTGAGGGCGTACAACGGATCGAGCCGGGAACCGTTTTCGGTTACTTGCCGGTTAAGGTCGGCGATCGCATTACACCAGACTCAGCGACGGCCGCTATCCAGGCACTTTACGCAAGCGGCTTTTTCCGCGACGTGCGGTTGCAGGCTGATGGCGACATTCTGGTCGTGATCGTCGAAGAGCGTCCGGCGATCGGTTCGGTCAACATCACGGGCGTTAAAGAATTTGACGAGGACACGCTCAAGCGTTCGCTTCGCGATATCGGACTCGCCGAATCGCGAATCTTCGATAGAAGCCTGCTTGAGCGCGCAGAGCAAGAACTCAAGCGCCAGTATCTGTCTCGTGGCAAATATGCGGTGCGCGTCACCTCCACGGTAACCCCGCTCGAGCGTAACCGGGTGGGTGTGTCCATGGTGGTCGAGGAGGGCGCTTCGGCGTCGATCTCAGCCATACGCTTCGTTGGCAACAAGGCTTTCTCCGAGAAAGTTCTGCTGGATGAAATGAAGCTGGGTACGCCTACCTGGCTCAGCTGGTACACCAAGAACGATCGCTATTCGCGCGAAAAGCTCTCTGGCGACCTGGAAAGTGTCCGCTCGTTTTATCTTAACCGCGGATATCTCGAGTTCAATGTTCGTTCTACCCAGGTATCTATCAGCCCCGACCGGGAGTCGATCGAACTGGTGGTAGTCGTTGAAGAGGGCGAACAGTATCGCGTCAAAGACATCACCTTTGCGGGCGAATTGTTGGGCCGCGCCGATGAGTTCCGCGCCATGATGAGAGTCGCGCCAGGAGAGGTGTTCTCCGGTTCCAGGCTCAATGATTCAACCAAGCAGATCAACGACCGGTTGGGTTCGCTTGGCTACGCATTTGCCAGGGTTGAGGCCGTACCTCAGGCCGACAAAGACACGCAACAAGTGAGCTTTACGGTGCTGGTTGAGCCAGGCAGGCGCGCCTATGTTCGACGCATCGATATCGGCGGTAATGCACGAACCCGCGATGAAGTGATTCGGCGCGAGCTGCGACAGTTCGAAGATGCCTGGTACGACGCGGAAAAGATCAAGCTATCCCGCGACAGGATCAACCGCCTTGGCTATTTCACCGACGTAAAAATCGATACGCAGGCTGTTCCCGGAACCAACGATCAGGTGGATCTGCGGGTCACTGTGGTGGAACGCCCAACGGGCGCGGTTTCATTAGGCATAGGTTTCTCAACGACCGAGAAAGCAATCCTGGCTGCGTCGCTGTCTCAGAACAACTTTCTGGGTACGGGAAAGATCGTTGGGTTCGAGGTCAATACAAGCCGTCTTGCGCGGCAAATTGTGCTGTCGCATACCAACCCATACCTGACCGATGACGGGATCAGCCAAACCGTTGAGCTGGCGTCGCGCTCGTTTAATGCCTCAGCGCTGCTGCTTGGTGACTACAAGTTTGAAACCTTGTCGGTCGCAACCCGATTCGGCATCCCTTACACCGAGGTTGATCGCGTTTTCTTCGGTATCGGCGCAGAGAACACAGAGCTCGGCCTTGGGCCGCTTGCTCCCCGGCGCTACACCAAATGGGTCAATGAATACGGCACTTCTGCTTCGGCTGTGGTCGGCACCCTGGGATGGTTGCGCGACAGTCGCGACAGCGCATTGGCGCCCACCCGTGGAAGGCTTCAGCGCATTAACTTCGAAACTGCACTGCCCTCGGGCGAATTACGGTTTTGGCGAAGCAACGCTGTGCAGCAGTTGTTTTGGCCGATCACCCGTGATTACACCATCGCGCTCAATGGCGACATAGCGTACGGCGCTGGCTTTGGTGGGCGCTCATTCCCACTATTCAAGAACTATTTCGCTGGCGGAATTGGCTCGGTAAGGGGCTTTTACCCCAGCTCCCTCGGACCCAAAGATATCGAGCCGCTGCAACTGGGTGGAACTCGTGAGGTACCTATCGGCGGGCAGCTTCGGGTGGTTGGAAGCGCCGAGTTTATTTTTCCGCTGCCCGGTTCAGGCGCCGACAGAACGATCCGAACCTTTTTCTTTTCGGACGTCGGCAACGTCTACCCCGATTCCAATATTGATTTTGGCGAGCTGCGAGTATCCGGGGGTGTGGGTCTGAACTGGCTATCGCCTGTCGGCCCAATGAAGCTGAGCCTGGGATGGCCGCTTCGGTATGGTCCAACCGATCGCATGCAGCGGTTTCAGTTTCAGGTGGGTGCCGGCTTCTAAAGCCTTGGCCCACTTCAGTTCAGCAGGAGATCCGAATGTCCTTGAGCCGTTACGTCAGCGCTTTATCCATGGCGGCCTGCCTTCTTTCAGCCAGCCCGGCAGTGCTTGCACAGATCACGCCCAAAGTCGGCTTTGTCAACACCGAACGAATTCTGCGCGATGCGGTCCCCGCGAAGGCGGCACAGACGAAGCTTGAATCTGAGTTTTCCAAGCGTGAGCGCGAGCTTCAGGAACTCGGTAACCGGCTCAGGCAGCTGGGCGAAAGGCTTGAACGCGACGCGATGGTCATGAACGAATCTGAGCGTTCGCGGCGGCAGCGCGAGGTCGCCGATCTGGACAAAGACTTTCAGCGACGCCAGCGCGAATTCCGTGAAGACCTTAATCAGCGTCGTAATGAAGAGCTTTCCCAGGTCGTCGAACGGGCCAATCGCGTCATTCGACAGATTGCCGAGAAAGAGAAATTCGACCTGATCCTGCAGGAAGCGGTCTACGCAAGCGGAAGGATCGACATCACCGATCTGGTGCTGCAGGCGCTTTCAGATCCCGCGGCGAAATAGGCCTCCCGCGCTGCCAGCCGGAAGGCGCCGTGAAACCGTTAGCCACGTCAACGCGCCTCGCGAATTTGATTTCGCTGATCCAGGGGCGTCTTGAGCGCGGCAGCGCTGACATCGCCATTAATCGGCTGGCCACCCTCGAGTCTGCGGACAGCGCGTGTTTGGCCTTCCTGACCAGCGGGGGGTATCGCAGTCAGGCGGGGGCCACAAAGGCAGCGGCGGTCGTCTCATCGGTTGAACTGTCGGAGGCTGTACCTGAGCACGTGGCGCTGGTCACTGTGCCAGATGCCTACCGTGCCTATGGCGCCATTGCACGGCATTTCGTATCGCTTGCCAGTGTTCCGGCTTTGCCCGCGATCCACCCCACAGCCATCATCGACCCCAGCGCCAGGCTTGCTCCGGGGGTTGATATTGGCCCGCACGTATCCATCGCAGCTGAGGTACAGATCGACGCTGGCGCAGTGATTGGCGCGGGCTGTGCCCTGGAGCGCGCCGCGCGTATTGGCGCCGGAACCAGGCTATACCCTCGAGTTACCGTTGGGGCCCAATGCGAAATTGGTGCGCGCGGCGTGATTCACTCTGGCACGGTCGTGGGCTCTGACGGATTCGGCTTCGCGCGGCATGAGCAGCGCTGGGAGAAAATCCCACAGCTGGGTAGCGTACGAATTGGTGACGACGTGGAAATCGGGGCCAATTGCGCGATTGACCGGGGCGCGCTCGACGACACTGTTATCGGCGACGGGTGCAAGCTCGACAACCTCATTCAGGTGGCGCACAACGTACGCATCGGCGAGCACACGGCCATTGCAGCCTGCGTGGGTATTGCCGGAAGCGCGCGAATTGGCCGGCGCTGCATGATCGGCGGGGCTGCCGGTATCTTGGGTCACCTGGAGATCTGTGATGACGTCACGATTTCCGCAATGAGTCTTGTGTCGCGTTCAATCACCCGGCCTGGTTTTTACTCGGGAATATTCCCGTTGATGGACAATTCCGAATGGGAGCGCGCTGCGGTGCTGGTGCGCCACCTGCCAGAACTGCGCGCCAGGCTTCGTCGCCTCGAATCGCGCCTGAAGGAATCCTGATGACTACCCTTGATATCCGCGCGATTCTCGAGCATCTGCCGCATCGATACCCGTTTCTGCTGGTTGATCGGGTATTAGATCTTGAACCTGGCAAGCGTATTCGCGCGCTCAAGAACGTCACCATCAACGAACCGTTTTTTGTTGGCCACTTTCCGCATTTGCCTGTGATGCCGGGGGTGCTGCAGATCGAAGCTCTCGCCCAGGCTGCGGGCATCCTGTCGTTTCAAACGATGGGGCGGGTTTCGGATGACAAGTCGGTTTACTACTTTGTCGGCATTGACGGTGCCCGCTTCAAACGCCCGGTGGTACCGGGTGACCAGTTGATACTTGACGTCGAAATTACTCGCGTCGCACGGTCTATTTGGAAGTACCAGGGGCGGGCTTCGGTTGAGGGGCAAACCGCCTCCGAAGCCGAGCTGATGTGTACCTTGCGCGAGATTGACCCTCCGGCAGGTCGCTCCGAGAGCGCTTCGCCAGACTCGGTCCCCAAGGCTTGATCGGCGGGCGATGGCAACCATCCATCCCACAGCGATCGTCGATCGCGAAGCCGATCTCGACGGCGATGTCGAAGTAGGGCCTTACAGTGTCATTGGGGCGGGGGTTCGAATCGGCGCCGGAAGCATCGTCGGGCCGCATGCTGTGATAGCCGGTGACACCCAGATCGGTCGCGGTAATCACGTCCACCCGTTTGCATCCATCGGCGGCCCCCCACAAGACAAAAAATATCGCGGTGAGCCCACGTCGCTGGTGATCGGTGACGGCAATACGTTTCGTGAATCCGTCACGGTTAATCGCGGTACGGCACAGGATAGGGCCGTGACGCGAATCGGCAATGACAACTGGGTCATGGCGTATGTGCATATCGCGCACGACTGCATCGTTGGCGACCATACGATCATCGCGAACACCACCAATCTTGCTGGCCATGTTGAGATCGGCGACTGGGCGATTTTGGGTGGCTGTACCCAGGTGCACCAGTTTTGCAAAATCGGTGCTCATGCTATGACAGGCGCGGGCACAGTGGTCCTGCACGATATTCCTCCTTTCGTCATGACCTCGGGTAATTCCGCCAGCGCTCACGGGCTGAACAGCGAGGGGCTGAAGCGACGTGGTTTCACTGCCGGTCGCATCGCTGTGCTGCGAACGGCCTACAAGCTGCTCTACAAAAGCGGGCTCACGCTGGATGAGGCGCGTCATTCGCTTCGCGAGTTGGAGCGCGGCGCCAGCGCCGAATCTCAACCAGATCTCGCGCTCTTCAACGAGTTTTTGTCGCGCGTGACTCGGGGAATCGTGCGTTAATGGTGGTGGGGCCGCGCGAATCGAACGCAGAAGCGGGTTCGCTTGTTTCGCTGCGTCTCGCAATGGTTGCCGCTGAGGCTTCCGGTGACCTGCTTGCCTCCTCAATACTTCAGGGCTTACGCGGCGCCACGGGTTCGCTTGAGGCCTTTGGCGTTGGTGGCCCTGCGATGCGCGCGGAGCAATTTAACTGTTGGGCCGATATCGATCAGCTCTCGGTACGGGGTTACGTTGAAGTACTCGGCGCGTTGCCTCGCCTGTTAGCGCTAAGACGTTCGCTGGGACGGCGCGTGGCCGCGTCGCACCCCGATGCCTTCGTAGGAATCGACGCCCCCGATTTCAACCTTGGCCTTGAGAAGCGATTGCGCGCCCAAGGCGTGCGGACGATTCATTTTGTCAGTCCCTCAATCTGGGCATGGCGGCCCGAGCGAATCGATTCGATTCGAGAATCGGTAGACCACATGCTGCTGGTCTTTCCTTTCGAGCAGCGCCTCTACGATCAGGCACGTATTCGAGCAACGTATGTGGGTCATCCGTTGGCGGACGTTCTGGCGCCTGGCGCTGACCCGGTCGCGGCCAGAAGGGCGCTACAGTTACCGCTCGACAAGCCCGTGATTGCACTTTTACCTGGAAGCAGGCCCGATGAAGTCCGCTACATGGGGCGAACCTTTATCGAGGCCGCGCAGTGGATGTTTCGCCAGCGCCCAGATTGCCACTTCGTGTTGCCGGCCGCCTCGTCCGTTTTGTTTGAGCGACTGCGCACTCTGGCAGATTCGGTAGGTAGATCCGGGCATGCTCCAATCACGATTGTGTCTGGGCAATCGCACCGCGCAATGATCGCGGCCGACACGATTCTGGTGGCAAGCGGCACCGCCACCCTTGAGGCGGCGCTTATTGGACGCCCGATGGTCATTGCTTATCGAATGGCCGAGATCAGCTACCGCTTGATGAAAAACCGTGGCCTGCTGCCCTGGATTGGGCTACCGAATATTCTTTGCGAATCGTCATTGGTGCCCGAATTTATTCAGCATCGGGCAACGCCTGAAGCACTCGGCCGTGCGCTGCTCGAACAGATTGACGACCACAGTCTTCAGCAGTCCCTTCGCCAGCGCTTTTCCGAGCTTCACGCAACACTTCAGCGAAACTGTGCGCAACGAAGCGCCGAAGTGATCATGTCGGACTGTGCAACGTCGCCTCGTCTCCAGTGAACACTCGCCGAGAGCCTTTAGGTCAGCCGACGCTCACGGGCTTTGAGCCCGTTGGCGCTCGTGTGGCGGGTGTGGACGAGGCCGGGCGCGGCCCGCTTGCGGGTTCAGTGTTTGCCGCCGCCGTCATACTCAACCCCGACAGCCCATTGGATGGCCTGCGCGACTCGAAGGCGCTGACGGCGATGCAGCGCGAGCGACTCGCCGGACTGATTCGAAAGCATGCAATGGCCTGGGCAGTCGCGAGTGCAGGTGTTGACGAAATTGATCAGCTCAACATTCTCCAGGCGACGCTGCTCGCCATGCGGCGCGCGGTCGATGCTCTGGCGATTCCCCCCGACCTTGCTCTGGTTGATGGCAATCGCGCGCCGGTGCTCCGTTGCGCGGTCCAGACGATTGTGCGGGGCGATGCCACAGAGCCAGCGATTTCCGCGGCATCCATTCTGGCGAAGACCGAGCGCGACGCGGACATGCTTCGGATTCACACCGCTTTTCCGCAGTACCGCTTTGATCTCCACAAGGGGTATCCCAGCCCGTTGCACTTGCAGCTGCTCGCTCAGTACGGGCCGTGCCCAGCCCATCGTCGAAGCTTTGCGCCAGTGCGTCGTGCAATGGGTCAGGAGGTTCAGCCGTGACCGTCGATCGCGATTCGCGTCGACTCGAAATTCGCTCTGCCAGCAGCGAACGGTTTCGAAGACTGCTCGCGCTCACACGTTCGTCTCGGGAGCGACACGCGCGTCGGCTGGCCGCAATCGAGGGGGAACATCTGGTTCAGGTCTGGCTTGATGCGGCGGGTTTACGCCTCGACGAGATCGTTATTCCCAGTCGTGCAGTCGGTAAAGCATCGGTGGAAGCCTTATGCGAGCGAGCGGCGCACCTCACGCTGGTACTGGAAGACAGCCTGTTTGACCGACTGTCCCAGGTTGAACACGGTACCGGCCCGCTCGGAATTATTCCGATTCCCGAGGCGCCTCTACCGCACCAGTTGAATACCGACGCGGTTTATCTGGACGGGATCCAGGACCCAGGCAATGCTGGAACGATTCTAAGAAGCGCCCTGGCGTTCGGTGTGCAGTGGGTGCTGAGCGCTCCAGGTAGTGTTGGGCTGTGGTCGCCGAAGGTAGTCCGTGCTGCAATGGGCGCGCATTTTGGGCTGACGCTATGCGAGGGGGTCACGCCGGATGCGCTGCTGGCTGCGCAAGGGCGTGCCAGGCTGACGGCCGCCTCACCGCGCGCAAAGCAGGCAATTGAGCACGCTGATTTAACAGGCCCGCGAATCTGGGTGTTTGGCGCAGAAGGCCCCGGGTTGTCTCCGGAGCTTCTTCAGGCGCCCGCCATTGAGCATCTCGCGATCACACATGGCAGCGCGGTAGAGTCGCTCAACGTGGGTGTGGCAGCGTCGATTTGTCTTTACGAGCAGCACCGACAGCGCCTTGCCGCTCAACCCGCCAAGCGGGATTCAATCCGCTGAAGCACGGTCGTGGCAATTTCTTCAATCGATTTGGTTGTACTCGATAGCCACTCAATTCCCTCCCGTCGCATCATCGCTTCCGCCGCCGCGACCTCATGTCGGCAGTTTTCAATCGAGGCGTAGCGACTATTAGGGCGCCGTTCCTGACGCACCTCGGTGAGCCGTTCAGGGGTAATCGTCAAGCCAAATAGCTTTTTCTTGTGGCGATAGAGAACGTCAGGCAGCTTCTGTCGGTCGAAATCTTCAGGAATCAGAGGGTAGTTGGCAGCCTTGACGCCGTGTTGCATGGCCAAATAAAGGCTGGTGGGCGTTTTTCCACTGCGAGAGACGCCGACCAGGATCACGTCCGCTTCGGCAAGGTCTTTATCCGTTTGGCCGTCATCATGAGACAAAGAGTAATTGATGGCAGCGATCCGGCGGCTGTACGCCTCCAGGTTCGACGCGGTGTGCGACTGCCCGATCGCATGGCTCGAGCGCACCCCCAACTCCTGTTCCAGAGGCTCAAGAAAACTGGCAAACAGATCGAAGAATCGACAGGTCGCTTTTCGGACGATGTCGTTGATCGGTGCGTTGACAAGCGTACTGAATACGATCGGGGGCTTCTGATCGAGTTGGGCTTGGCGATTAATGCGTTGCAGGGCTTCTTCGGCTTTTTCGACGGAATCCACAAACGGCAAACGCTGCTGGCGCAGCCGAACCGAGCCAAACTGTGACAACAGCGAATGGCCGAATGTCTCAGCGGTGATGCCGGTTCCATCCGATACATAGAACACGGTGCGGTCATATTGAGACGGGTCTGCGGAATCTGGCACGTTCACCTCGCTTCGGCTGGCCAACCGACCCGCCCAAGCGGAGCAGTCGGCTGTGTTGAGGCGGGTAAAATATCAGGATTGCGCTTGCGCCACCGGTTTTCAACCATGCCAGGACCACTCCATGAACCTTTCTCCAGAGCGCCGTGTGATCGCGTTCGAATCGCTCCGTATGAGCGATGTCGACGCGGTGGGCGGTAAGAACGCCTCCCTTGGCGAAATGATCAGCCAGCTTGCTGCGGCAGGCGTGCGCGTTCCGGGCGGCTACGCAACCACCGCATCAGCATTCCGCGAATTTCTGGCCCACGAGGGGCTCGCTGACCGCATCGCTCACCGGCTGCTAGCGCTCAATGTCGACGACGTGAAAGCGCTCGCTGAGTGCGGTGCTCAAATACGGTCTTGGATTGCGGCTGCGCCGCTCCCTGCAGCGCTGGAAGCCGAGATTCGCGAGCATCACGCGCGCCTGACGGCCGAATCCGGGCCGATGCTACCGGTTGCGGTACGGTCGTCCGCCACGGCAGAGGATCTTCCCGACGCATCGTTCGCCGGTCAGCAGGAAACCTACCTGAACGTTTGTGGCATCGAGGCGGTGCTTGATCGTGTTCGCCACGTGTTTGCCTCGCTCTACAACGATCGGGCCATTGCTTATCGCGTACACAAGGGCTTTACCCACGCCGATGTCGCCTTGTCTGCCGGAATTCAGCGAATGGTTCGCAGCGACCTGGGCAGTTCGGGCGTCATGTTCACGATGGATACCGAGTCGGGCTTTCGCGACGTCGTGTTCATCACCAGCGCCTGGGGGTTAGGCGAAACCGTGGTTCAGGGCGCGGTGAATCCGGATGAGTTTTATGTGCACAAGCCGCTCATTGAGCGCGCGCGTCAGCCAATCATTCGGCGCGAACTTGGCTCCAAGCTAATCCGCATGGAGTTCTCGGATCAGCCGGGCCAGGCCGTTCGCACCGTTGATACGCCAGCCGAGCTTCGAAACCGCTATTCGCTCACCGATCCCGAAGTACTGGCGCTCGCCCGCTACGGCATCACCATCGAGCGCCACTACGGCCGCCCGATGGACATCGAATGGGGGCGCGACGGTGTTGACGGCCATCTCTACATCCTTCAGGCCAGGCCCGAAACCGTAAAGTCGCGCGAGCAGACCGGTCGCCAGCAGCGCTACAGGCTCAAGGGATCTTCCGAAGTATTGGCGTCGGGACGCGCGATCGGTCAGAAGGTGGGCGCTGGGCCAGTTCGCGTCATTATGGATTCCTCTGAAATGGATCAGGTTCGGCCCGGCGATGTGTTGGTCACTGACATGACCGACCCGAACTGGGAGCCGGTCATGAAGCGTGCGTCGGCCATCGTGACCAATCGGGGCGGGCGAACCTGCCATGCGGCAATCATTGCGCGTGAGCTCGGTATTCCGGCGGTGGTCGGTTGTAACGACGCCACCATCCGGCTCAAAACGGATGCGCTCGTGACCGTGTCATGTGCCGAAGGCGATACAGGTTTCATCTACGACGGCTTGCTCGAGACGGAGGTGAGCGAGGTCAGCACCGGTGACATGCCTGACATTCCCGTCAAGATCATGATGAATGTCGGTAATCCGCGTCTGGCATTCGAGTTCGCTTCGCTGCCGAACTCGGGCGTGGGGCTTGCACGGCTGGAATTCATCATCAACAACAACATCGGCATCCATCCGAAGGCCATTCTTGATTACCCGAATGTCGACCCTGAGCTGAGGCTTGCCGTGGAGAGTGTTGCGCGTGGGCACAGCACACCACGCGAATTTTTTGTCCAACGGCTCGCTGAGGGGGTTGCTACCATCGCTGCGGCGTTCTGGCCGAAGCCGGTCATCGTCAGACTGTCAGATTTCAAGTCCAATGAGTACCGCAAGCTCATCGGGGGCTCGCGCTATGAACCGGAAGAAGAGAATCCGATGCTCGGGTTTCGCGGGGCTTCGCGATATATCTCAGAGGGATTTCGCGACTGCTTCGAGCTTGAGTGCGAGGCACTGAGGCGCGTACGCAATGAGATGGGTCTGACGAATGTCGAACTGATGGTGCCGTTCGTGCGTACCGTGTCTGAGGCAGCGCGCGTCGTCGATCTTCTGGCGCGCCACGGTCTCAAGCGTGGTGAGTCGCCAAACGGCAAGCCTGAGGGGGCGCTTAAGCTCATCATGATGTGCGAACTTCCATCCAACGCAATCCTGGCCGATGCATTTTTGGCGCACTTCGATGGATTTTCAATCGGCTCGAACGACTTAACTCAACTCACGCTCGGGCTGGACAGAGACTCGGGGCTGGTCGCCGAGGCATTTGATGAGCGCGACCCTGCCGTGAAGGCGCTGCTTGAATCTGCGATCGGTGCCTGCCGGCGAGCAGGAAAGTATGTCGGAATCTGTGGCCAGGGCCCCTCCGATCACCCCGATCTTGCAGAGTGGCTGATGGAGCAGGGGATTGCCTCCATTTCATTAAATCCTGACACCGTCGTATCCACCTGGCAGCGGCTGGCTGCAGGCGCGGCGAAACCCTAGAAACATGGTCGGGGGATCGGTATGCCGGCGAGTGCACTGATCCGTGAAAATATCGCAGCGCTGCGTGCGCATGCGCCATTTTCAGAAATGTCGGGCGCAGATGTCGAATATGTCGCCAGCCGCGCCCGGCTGCAGTACTTTGCCGCGGGTGAAGTAGTTCTCGAACCCGGCACGGAACTCTCGCCCGGCTGTTTCGTTGTGCGACAGGGCGCCGTCGAAGGAATCATGCCCGACCGGGCAGGCGGTGCCGTGGCGCCGCCCCTGGCGCTTGGCCCGGGTGATTTTTTCCCGATCGCAGCCCTGATGGGCTCGCGCCCGCCGAGCACTCGCTATGTCGCAAGCTCGGATCTGTTCTGCTGGTTGCTGGCCCGCGAACATTTCGATGCATTGCTGGCCCGCAGCGCCGAATTTTCAGATTACTGCAACCGGCGAATGTCGGCACTCATGGAGTTGTCGATGCAGGTCGTTCAGGCGCGTTACGCAGCGCAGAACGCGCAGTGGCGCTTAATGAGCCAGCCGCTTCGCACCCTGCTCGGACGCTCCCCCATCGGCTGTGCGCCGGAGACCCCGCTTGCCGAAGCTTTGGCCGTGATGGAGCGCGAGGGGGTGGGTGCGATGCTGATATTGAGCCCTCCAGAAGCGCGACCGCTTGGCATCTTTACTCGGCAGGATGTGATCGGTCGAATTGTCCTCCCAGGTTTGCCGTTAAGTACGCCGATTTCTTCTGTGATGAGTCATCCGGTATCAACGTTGCCCACCAGCGCGACGGTGGCGGATGCCATGATCCTCATGGCCGATCAGACGATCCGCCACGTGCCCATCGTTGAGGGTGACGCTGTGGTGGGCATGGTCACCGAGCGTGATTTGTTTGCGCTGCAGCGGCGCAATTTACGGCAGTTGAGTGATTCGATCACACAGGCGCGCGAACCGGGGCAACTGGTAAGCGTCGCAGGTGAGATTCGCGAATGGTCGCGCTCGCTGGTGGCGCAGGGCGTCGCAGCCGATCATCTGACGCGTCTCATCAGCAAGATGAATGACCTGCTGACTCAGCGTCTTGTCGAGCTGCTTGCGCAGACGGCTTCAATCAGGATGACTGATTTCTGCTGGATCGCGTTTGGTAGCGAGGGGCGGGAAGAGCAAACCATTGCCACAGACCAGGATAACGGCATCGTTTTCGATGACTCAGCCGACAGCACGCTGCGAACCCAACTGCTCCAACTGGGCAAGGCGGTTAACAGCTGGCTCGATCAATGTGGGTATCCGCTTTGCAAAGGCGGCATCATGGC
>CAZORB010000009.1:0-5451 GCA_964581825.1 uncultured Bordetella sp. | reverse complement strand
ACCATGCCGCTGGTCGATGTTGCGCGCCTGCTCTGCCTGGCTCATGGCATCACCGAATCAAGCACTGCTGCGCGATTCGAAGCACTCATCTCTAAAGCCATTGTCAACCAAGCAGATGGTCGGAATTGGATCGATGCGTTCAACTTCCTTCAGGCACTTCGGCTTCGGGCGCAACACATCGGTAGCCGCACACCGGGCGCCGCGGACAACCCCAACCGCATTGAACTTGACGCACTGTCGCCGCTTGACCGGCGGATCCTGATTGAGTCACTGCGTCAGGTCCGCAAAGCGCAGCAACGCCTTGCGCTGGACTACCCGTGAGCGTGTTTCTGCGCAACATCTGGCAGTCGGTTTCGGGGTTGGTGCCCGGGTCCGGATCTGAGCAACCCGAATCTCGCTGGGTGGTTGTAGATGTGGAAACCACTGGCTTAGATGCCCAAACAGATTCTTTGCTTGCGATTGGAGCGGTAGCCCTGCGACAGGAAGGAATCGATCCAGGTGACAGCTTTGAGGCGGTGGTTAGGCCGCCCGCCATTTCCGATCGGGCAAATATTCTGGTTCACCGGATCGGTGCACAGCAGCAGGCCGCTGGCGAGCCTGCGTCAACTGCCTGCGAGCGGTTTGTCGCCTTTGTTGGTAACTCGCCCCTTGTGGGCTATCACCTATCCTTTGATCAGGCGTTTCTATCCAAAGCGATCCGGGCCGCCGGCTGGACGGTTCCGCAACGCTGGCTGGATCTGGCCGAGCTCGCGCCCGCGCTGCATCCAGCCGTCGACGCGCGCTCACTCGATGATTGGCTGGCGCTGGTTGAGATCACGGTCGCTGAACGCCATTCAGCGGTAAGCGACGCGCTGGCCACCGCGATGCTCTTTCAATGGCTACTCGCGCGCACCAAGCCGTCCGAACGTAACTTTAAGGCGCTTAAGAGACTCTCGCGCTCCGCGCGGTGGGTGGCGCCATCAAATCGGCGCTAGGTTGCCGCACTGCTAACCATCTTTGCGTCGGTTGTTCTGTTTCATCAACTGCGCACGTTCACGCTGCCAATCCCGATCACGCTCGGCATCGCGTTTATCGTGCTGGCGCTTACCTTTTGCAAGCCCGAGCGCAAGTTTGACCCTGCCGCGCGTGTAATGCAGGTCCAGCGGTACCAGTGTGTACCCCGCCCGCTCGACCTTGCCGATCAGCTTGCGTATTTCCTCGGCCCGCATCAGAAGCTTTCGGGTGCGAACTGGGTCTGGGTGGATATGGGTTGAGGCTTCGGGTAACGCGGTGATGTGGGCGCCGATCATGAACAGTTCGGCCTGCCGCAAGATGACGTAGGCCTCCTTGATTTGGGCGCGCCCAGCGCGAATGGCCTTGACCTCCCAGCCTTCAAGGGCCAATCCGGCCTCGAATCGCTCTTCGATCGAATAGTCGTGTAGGGCCTTTTTGTTCTGGATGATGCTCATGACAAAATCGCGACTCTTTCGATAACTGGGTGGCTGTTGACAATGGCTGTCGTCAGGAAATCGGTACTGCTGGCGCATCCTCGCGAACGCATGTTCGACCTGGTTGCGCGGGTTGAAGACTATCCGTCATTTTTACCCTGGTGCGGCGGCGCGTCAGTGGTCAGGCAGGCGGACGGATCAAACCTTGCAACCGTTGAGATTGCTTTTCGTGGAATTCGCCAGTCATTTTCAACCATCAATCGTCATCATCAGCCGGATTCGATCACGATGGAGTTGTCACGTGGCCCGTTCAAAGCGTTGCACGGGACATGGAGCTTCATTCGGTTGCGAGACGACGCCTGCCGGGTTGAATTATCGCTCGAATATCAGTTCGGCGGCGGTTTGCTGGGCAAAGCTCTTGCGCCAGTGTTCGATCACATCGCAGCCACGATGGTTGACGCGTTCGTTGAGCGGGCCGACCAGCTTGATGCTCAATCATGATCGATCCGCCCGATTCACTGATGAGGTCGCAGCGAATGCTGATTGAGATCGTCTGGGTTGAGCGCATGAGGGGCGGCCAGCCCGGCGTGATGTGTCAGCGAGTCGAACTCCCCGCCGGGGCCACGGTTTCCGCTGCGATTTCAGCGCTCGCTCGCAACGATTTGTCCGATCAACTCTCAGCAGGCGTGCTGTCGGTTGCAATATTTGGTGAGCACGCAACGCCAACCAGCGTGCTGCATGGCGGTGACCGAGTGGAGTTACTCGGTCCGTTGCTTGCGGACCCAAAAGAGTCCAGGGCCCGGCGTGCTGAGGTGCAACGACGCCGACGCGGCGATGTTCGCTGGCAGCGCCGCTGAAGCCTTGCGCGAAAGGGCGGTAGTGGCGTCGCCGGTATAATTGCCTTTTGCCCGGTGAGGCTGCCATGCGATTGGTCAAGAAGGCGCTGACGTTTGATGACGTCCTGCTCGTTCCAGCGTTTTCGGACATCCTTCCTCGCGACACTTCGTTGCGGACCCGTTTCAGTCGCGACATCACACTTAACATCCCGTTGGTATCCGCGGCGATGGATACCGTTACCGAGTCCCGCCTGGCGATCGCAATTGCCCAGGAAGGCGGCATCGGCGTCGTGCACAAGAACCTCTCGCCAGCCCGTCAGGCGGAAGAAGTATCGCGGGTGAAGCGCTACGAAACGGGGGTGTTGTCGGATCCCATCACGATTGACCCCGACATGAAGGTGCTCGACGTCATCAAGCTCACCCAGCACCATCGGATTTCCGGGCTACCCGTTGTGCGCGATGGGCAGGTTGTCGGCATTGTCACCAACCGCGATTTGCGCTTCGAAACCCGGCTTGATGAGCCCGTGCGAAACATCATGACACCGCGCGATCGCCTTGTTACCGTGCAGGAAGGCGCAACGCTCGATGAGGCGCAGCGCCTCATGCACCAGCACCGCCTTGAGCGTGTGCTCGTGATTGGCGACAACTTCGAACTGAAGGGCCTCATCACCGTCAAAGACATTCTCAAGGCTACGGAGCATCCCCACGCCAGCAAGGACGCGCAGGGCAAGCTCCGGGTCGCCGCAGCGGTCGGCGTTGGGGGCGATGTTGAGGAGCGGGTGGCGCTGCTCGTTCGCGCTGGAGTTGACGCGATTGTGGTCGATACCGCGCACGGACACACCCGAGGCGTGCTGGACCGTGTGGGCGCCATCAAGCGCGCCTATCCTGCGCTGCAGGTAATAGGGGGCAATATCGCCACCGGTGACGCGGCGCGCGCGCTGCTGGATGCGGGTGCCGACGGTGTGAAGGTTGGTATCGGACCCGGATCCATCTGCACCACGCGTATCGTGGCCGGGGTTGGGGTCCCACAGATCAGCGCCATCAGCGATGTGGCGGCTGCGCTGGAAGGCACTGGCGTCCCATTGATTGCAGATGGTGGGGTTCGTTACTCAGGCGATGTTGCTAAGGCCATTGCCGCTGGAGCCTGGACGGTCATGATGGGCTCGGTTTTCGCAGGCACCGAAGAAGCGCCGGGCGAGGTCATCCTCTACCAGGGGCGTTCCTACAAGAGCTATCGAGGCATGGGCTCGCTTGGTGCCATGGCAGAGGGGGCCGCCGATCGGTACTTTCAGGACCCGGCCTCCAATGCGGACAAGCTGGTTCCCGAGGGCATCGAAGGTCGTGTGCCCTACAAAGGGCCGGTCGGCACCATCCTTTACCAGATGTGCGGTGGGCTGCGCGCCAGCATGGGCTATTGCGGCTGCGCGACCATCGAAGACATGCGGCAGCGACCGCAGTTCGTTGAGATCAGTTCGGCGGGCATGCGTGAGTCGCATGTGCACGACGTGCAGATCACCAAAGAAGCGCCTAACTACCAGGTTGAGTGACTCCGCTCATGCATGACCGTATTCTCATTCTCGATTTCGGTTCTCAGGTCACCCAGCTGATCGCTCGGCGTGTGCGCGAGGCCAATGTTTACTGCGAAATCCATCCCTGCGACGTCGGTGACGACTTTATTCGCAGCTTCGCACCCCGCGGGATCATCCTGTCGGGCAGCCACATGTCTGCCCACCACGAATCCACCGATCGGGCGCCGCAGGCGGTGTTTGACCTTGGCGTGCCCGTGCTGGGTATCTGTTATGGCATGCAGACGATGGCGCAGCAGCTTGGCGGCCGCGTAGAAAGCGGCCAGACGCGCGAGTTTGGCTACGCAGAGGTCAGGGCGCGCGGTCACACGCGACTGCTCAACGGCATCCAGGACTTTTCAACGCCGGAAGGTCACGGCATCCTGAAGGTCTGGATGAGCCACGGTGACAAAGTGGTGGAACTGCCGCCTGGATTCAAGCTGATGGCCTCCACATCGAGCTGTCCGATTGCGGGTATGGCCAATGAAGAGCGTGGCCTCTATGCGCTGCAGTTTCATCCCGAGGTGACGCACACGGTACAGGGCGCCGCCATTCTGCGTCGCTTTGTCCTTGACCTGTGCGGCGCCCGTCCCGATTGGGTGATGGGCGATTACATCGGCGAGGCCGTCGAACGGATTCGAGCCGCCGTTGGTGATGAGGAGGTCATCCTCGGACTATCGGGCGGGGTCGACTCCAGCGTGGCCGCAGCACTGATTCACCGCGCGATAGGCCAGCAGCTCACCTGCGTGTTTGTTGACACGGGCCTGCTACGGCTGGGCGAAGCCGATCAGGTCATGAGCACGTTTGCGCAACACATGGGTCTCAAGATTATTCACGTGGACGCGTCGTCGCGTTTCATGTCGCAGCTGTCAGGGGTTTCCGACCCGGAGGCCAAACGCAAAATTATTGGTCGAGAGTTTGTAGAGGTATTTCAGACCGAGGCAGGAAAGCTTGCTCGCGCGCGCTGGCTCGCGCAGGGCACCATTTATCCAGATGTCATCGAATCGGCAGGTGCGAAAAGTAAAAAGGCCACCACCATCAAGTCGCACCACAATGTGGGCGGCCTCCCGGAATCGCTCAAGCTGAAATTGCTGGAGCCGCTACGCGAATTATTCAAAGATGAGGTTCGCGAACTGGGCGTTGCGTTGGGTCTGCCCCGCGAGATGGTCTACCGCCATCCGTTCCCGGGGCCGGGTCTCGGCGTGCGCATTCTCGGAGAGGTTCGCTCTGACTATGCCGATCTCTTGCGGCGTGCAGATGCGATCTTTATTGATGAACTTCGCAGCACGATTGATCCTGCCGATGGCCAAAACTGGTACGACAAAACCTCGCAGGCCTTCGCAGTGTTCCTACCGGTGAAATCGGTGGGCGTCATGGGCGATGGCCGCACCTATGAATATGTTGTCGCGCTGCGCGCGGTACAAACCCAAGACTTCATGACCGCGCACTGGGCACACCTGCCACACGAGCTGCTGGGCAGGGTGTCCAACCGAATCATCAACGAAGTTCGCGGGATCAATCGCGTGGTGTATGACATCAGCGGGAAGCCACCAGCGACGATCGAGTGGGAATAACCCTTGGAGAACGACGAATGAAATCCCGCGCTGCTGTTGCGATGGCCGC
>CAZORB010000008.1:24821-49409 GCA_964581825.1 uncultured Bordetella sp. | reverse complement strand
TGGCTGTCCGGCGAGATGGCCATTCCCTGGGACGCCAAGGCGCATTTTCTGCCGCAGATTCAATTTCTTGCCCAGAGCCTCGCGCGGGGCGACTCGCCGCTATGGTCACCCTACGTCTTCGGCGGCCATCCACAGATCGCCGACCCGCAGTCGATGTTGTTCTCTCCCACGTATCTGCTGCTTGCGCTCCTTGATGGAACACCCAAGCCGTGGGTGGTCGACACGCTTCAGATGGCAATGATCGTGTTCGGCGGCGTCTGCATGATGCTGTGGATTCGAGACCAGCGCTGGCACTGGGGCGCCGCGCTGATCGCCGCGCTTTGCTTCTGCTGGGGCGCTTCGATGGCATGGCGCATTCAGCATGTCGGGCAAGTGCTGAGTCTGGTTTGGTTGCCGGTGGCGATGCTGTGCCTGGAGCGGACAATCGCCCGTCGCAGTCTGATGTGGGCGGTGCTTGCCGGTCTGGTGCTCGCCCGGATTGCGCTCGGCCGCGACCAGGTGGCGCTGCTCGCGCTCTACCTGCTGGCCGCCTTCACGATGTGGCGGCTTATTTCGCTGGACCAAAGCCCCCCGGAAACGCGTCTCGCCACAAGAATCGCCGCATGGCGAGCGGCTTGTATGCCGCTTGCGATCAGCGCCCTGATCGCATTGTCGATCAGCATGGTCCCGATGCTGCTCACCGCCCTCCTGGCCGGTGACTCCAATCGGCCAGAAATCGGCTACGTCGATGCGGGCAAGGGCTCGCTTCACCCCGCACTGCTTCTCACGCTGCTGGTGCCCGACGTGTTCGGGGCCACGGGGCGCGCAGCAGACTACTGGGGGCCGCCCAGCTCAGCGTGGCCCGGTACCGGCCTGTTTCTAGCCCAGAACATGGGGGGCCTGTACATCGGTGCCATTCCCATGGTGCTGCTCGCGTGCGCAGCGGTCCGTGGCTGGCTGTGGGACCGCGAGGTTCGGTTCTTTTCGATTGCCGCGGTCGTGCTCGTGATCTATGCACTGGGCTGGTACACGCCTGGGTTTGAGCTGATGCACGCCTTTCTGCCTGGGGTGGATCTTTTCCGCCGCCCGGCCGACGCCAGCTTTCTGATCGGCGCCCTGCTCGCGATTCTCGCGGCCTATTCGCTGCACCGCCTGTTCACCTCAACGCAGGCCACCAAGGCGCCGATTTCCTCCTGCGGCTGGGTGCTGGTGGGCGCGGCAGCTGGCATCTCAGGCTGGTTGGCGCTTGAGTTCGGACGTATCCCGCAGCTGTTGCCCTCGCTGGCCGAAAGCCTGGTGAGCCTGGCCCTAGCCACTGTCGTACTGCGCTGGGCAGTCAGGCACGACCTCAGGAACCCCGCGCCCACAGGCAGCCGTTCAGGCCCTGCCAACCGGTGGGCGTCACCGGGAATGACGCTGGTCGCCGCATTAACGGTTGCCGATCTCGCCTATCACAACGGCCCCTCGTCAGCCACTGCCCAGCCTGCAGCCCTGTACGAGGTCCTCGAGCCCGACACCACCAACGACACGATCGCTGCGCTAAAAACACGCGTGATCGCCAATGACACGCGCCGCGACCGAATCGAACTCACCGGGCTCGGCTTTCACTGGCCCAACGTCAGTCTGACGCATGGCCTGGAAAACACCCTGGGATATAACCCGCTGCGCTTGGGCCACTACAGCGCGGCCACGGGTGCGGAAGACCATGTTGGGCTACCCGATCAGCGGCGCTTCTCGCCGCTGTTTCCTTCCTATCGATCTACGTTGGCCGATCTGCTGGGTCTGCGATTCATCGCCACCGGCGTACCGATCGAGCGCATCGATTCCAAACTTCAACCAGGCGATCTCCGACTGGTCGCCCGCACCCGGGAAGCGTGGATCTACGAAAACCCCAATGCGCTGCCTCGGGTGATGTTCGCCACGCGGGCAGAAGAAGTCGATTTTGATGAGATCATCGCAAGCGGGCGTTGGCCTGCGCACGATCTGAAAACCACGGTGCTGGTTGAAGATCAGCCGGGCGATAACCATCAGTCAAGACGCCCGGGGCGGGCTCGGCTGCTCCACTACGGCAACACAAAAATCGACGTCGAGGTGGAGAGCCCCGATGGCGGTTGGCTGGTCCTTAACGATGTCTGGCATCCCTGGTGGTTCGCAGCAAAGCTCAGCCAGGACTCCGAGACACCCATTCCGTTACGTAGAGCCAATGTGCTGTTTCGAGCGGTCGCGCTCGATCCGGGTCGGCATGTCGTTCGGTTTGAGTTCCGCCCGATTGAAGGCGCGCTCAATCAGCTTGCCGACAGCTGGCGCGAGCCCTGAGGGTCCTGACAGGCACGCGGGGAAGCCCCCTGGTCCCGGACGGGCTGCCGCCGGGTGCGCGGCGCGCAAGGCTACACTGCGCGGCCGCCTCAGCTAACACTCATTCACCCCCCTCTTATGGCTATCGTGACCGCCTCGGACGATGAAGGCGCGGGCTACCGACTTGAGCCGCGCGTCGCCAAGGCCTTTGCACGCTTTTCTGGCGGGTTTTGGCAGGGCGAAGGAGCGCGTCGCGCCTGGGCGCTGACAATCGGACTGTTCCTGCTGCTGTTGTTGTCGACTGCGGCCACCGTCGCGCTCAATCACTGGAACCGCTGGTTCTTCGACAGCCTTGAAGCGCGCAACGTCGAGCAACTGAGCCGAGCGGTTCTGGTGTTCGCGGTCATCATTGCATCGATGGCCGCGGTCGGCGTCGGCATTGTGTTTACGCGGGAAACGCTTCAGGTGCGATGGCGCGAATGGATCGTCGCCCGGATGCTTGACCGCTGGCTGGCTGCGCAGCGGTTCCAGCGACTGAGCGCCAAAGGCGGCGAGCCGCAAAACCCCGAGTACCGAATCGCCGACGATACGCGCTGGGCCACCGAGCCGCTGGTTGATCTGGGAATTGGCTTGGTGCTCGCGCTGGTGAATGCGGGGGCGTTCATTGCGATCCTGTGGTCGGTCGGTGGCAGTTATTCACTGCGCCTGAGCGACGCAACGACCATCACCATTCCAGCCTATCTGGTGCTGGTGGCAATCGCCTACGGCGTGATCGCTTCCTGGCTCATGCTCAAAGTCGGTGCCGCACTGCCAGGCTGCGTGGCCCGACGCAATGAGGCCGAGGGGCACTTCCGCTTCGGAATGATGCGTCTTCGCGATAACGCCGATAGCGTTGCGCTGCAGGGTGGCGGACCGGGTGAGCGAAGAATTCTCGGACATACCTACGATCGAGTGGTGCAGTGCTGGCTCGCTATCGTTCGACAGCATGCGCGCCTCACCTGGATCACCAACGCATCGGGTCCGATGATTCCAATCGTGCCGCTGCTGTTTGCCGCACCCAAATACATCAGCGGCGACCTCACCCTTGGACAGGTGACCCAGCTGGCAGCCGCCTTCGTTCAGGTGCAGATCGCGATCTCCTGGCTGGTGGATCACTACGGCAAGATTGCCGAGTGGTATGCCTCGGCGCGCCGTGTCATGGAAATCGTCGAGGCTTGCGATCAGTTGCCTGGGGAGGATCGGGCGAACGAGGAAACAACTTCAAACAATGAAGTCGATCGCGCTCCGAGTGCACACGCCCTGTCACCGCTGCCCGTCTGGCGCATCAATGGACAGACGATCAGCCGTGGG
Organism: uncultured Bordetella sp.; assembly: GCA_964581825.1. Classification (GTDB taxonomy): domain Bacteria; phylum Pseudomonadota; class Gammaproteobacteria; order Burkholderiales; family Burkholderiaceae_E; genus SYIM01. Next base: position 45,785 of record CAZORB010000008.1, on the reverse strand, counting down.
CAATGGGTGCAGTTCCACGGCGACTCCAACTCCGGAAAGTCAACGCTGGTTCGTCAGCTGGTGGGCCTTGAAACCGGCGCCGCCGATGACACTCCAACCGTTGCCGCGCCCGCGCATCCGTCAACCATGGTCCTTCCACAACGCAGCTACCTGCCACCGGGGTCGCTTCGAGACATCCTGAACTACCCAGGCGACCCGGCGCGCTACCCGGACCCGGAACTGGTCGGCGTACTCAACCGTGTTGGTCTGGCCGGACTGGCTGCGCGACTCGACGAGACGCCAAGATGGGACACACTGCTGTCGCTGGGCGAGCGGCAGCGGCTGGCTGCGGCACGCGTTTTGTTAAACAAACCGCAAGCAGTGATGATCGATGATGCGCTCACCGCTTTGGACGAGATCGCGCAGCGGGCCATTTTTCAAGCGATCCGTGATGCGGTGCCCCAGGTAACCGTTCTGGTGTTGTCACGCCACCCGATTTGCGCTGACTGCTTCGACCAGGTGCTGCCGCTCGGGCCGCACCAATCTGGCGTTCAGCCCTGACTCTTTTAATCCCAAGGACTGTAGCGATGAGCAAACTCAACTTCTGGAATAGCACCTGGCCGCTCGACGAAGCGCAATGTCCCTGCGACCTCCATTTCCTCGACTACCTCGAGGAACGCAATGCCAGTGCCAGCACGATCTTCCACTTCGGTACGGGCAATCATCACATCGTAGGTCTGCGGCTGGCGCAGTCGGGGCGCGACTGCGCGGTGCTGGGTATTACCGCGTCGCCCCAAGAGTACGAAGACTACGTACGACTGCTAATCGACAATCCTGAGCTGGGTCGCACTTATAAGGCATGGTTTGGCGACATTTATCAGCTGGATGCGCGACTGCTGCCGCGCTTCGATTTCGTGACGCTCTTTCACGTCGGCGAATTCCGGACCGCGGAAAACGATCGTTACGGCGCGCTCACCGACCTTGAGATGACGCTGTTGCTCGCCGATCAGGTCAAGCCCGGAGGCGAGATCCTGTTTTACACCGGCTCATATGCGTATGACGTGGCCGAGCGCGTTGAAGAAGAACTTCTCAAGCAGCGTCCGTTTGAACGCAAGGGACGATTCAAGTCGCTGCAGATTCTCGCGAAAACCGATCAGTGATCAGAGGCGGCATCACGGTGACCAGAGCCGGGCGGATGAGCGCAAACCATGACTGATATCCACGCAGCCGATCCTGCCGCAGCCCGCGCTTTGCCGCCGGCACGCATACTCCAGCGCGCGCTCTCGCTGCTTCTGGCTGAACCCAGGCAGGCTGCGCTGATCATCGCGGCCGGGCTCGCGCTGGCGGCGGTACCGGTTATCGAGCAGGTGCTGCTCGCCAAAGTGGTCGATGCACTCGCAGCGCGCGCACCCGCTTTCGGCGTGATCGCAATCTGGGCTCTGGTCGGGCTGGCGGGGATCATCGCTGGCGTGCTTGTCGCGGTCATGGCTGACCGGCTCGCGCATCGGCGTCGCCTCGCCGCACTCGCAGCTGCGTATGAGCGGGCGCTCGCGCTGCCTTCGGGGTATCACGCCGAGCGCGGATCTGGCTCGGTGGTCAGAGCAATTCTTGCGGGCACCGATGCGCTGTTCTGGAACGGCCTGTCACTGCTGCGCGAACAGTTCGTCGCGCTCGCCGGCCTGCTCGTCATGCTGCCGGTTGCCTGGAGCATGAATCCGATGATGGCGTCGCTACTGATCGCGCTGGGATCGGTGTACGTGGTTGCCAACCTTACGATCGCGCGTCGTACCCACGGTGGACAGGCCGATGTTGAACGGCACCACGGTGAGGTCTATGGTCGGGTGGGCGATGTGATCGGCAACGTAACAGTGGTGCAGATCTACGGGCGTTTCGCCTCGGAAATGCAGGCAATGCGCGCCATCATGACCCGGCTGCTCGCTGCCCAATATCCAGTACTCACCTGGTGGGGACTGCTCACGGTGTTAACGCGCACCGCCGCCACCATCACCGTCGTGATCCTGTATGCAGTTGGGTCGATATTGGTTGCCCGCGAGCAGATCACCGTCGGCGAAATCGTTGCGTTTGTTGGATTTGCCGGACTATTGATCGGCAAGCTCGATGCGCTATCGGGATTCGCGGTCCGGGTTGCACAAAGCCTGCCCACGCTGGCGAGTTTGTTTGAGCTGCTCGATGCGCGCGAGGCCGTGGCTGAGGCGCCCGATGCCAGGCCGCTGCCGCGGGTCACCGGCAGTGTTCGTTTTGAACAGGTCAGCTTTCGCTTTCCGGGTTCTGAGCAGGGCGTCTTCGATCTCGACTTTGAGATACCCGCAGGCGCGAGCTTCGCGCTGGTGGGTGCGACTGGCGCTGGCAAAAGCACCACCCTTTCACTGCTGCAGCGGCTTCGCAGCCCCGACAGTGGCAGGATCCTGGTTGACGGCATCGACATCGCCTCCGTCACACTCGCATCGCTGCGCGAGCAGATCGCAGTGGTATTTCAGGATGCGGGTCTTTTCAACCGCTCGATTGCCGAGAACATCGCGGTGGGTCGGCCCGACGCGAGTGCCGACGATATCGAGCGCGCCGCGCGACTGGCACAGGCGCACGAATTCATCCTGAGTAAACCTGGCGGTTACGACTTCGTCATCGGCGAGCGCGGTGCCTCGCTGTCGGGGGGCGAGCGCCAGCGGCTTGCCATCGCGCGGGCGATTCTGCGCGACGCCCCTTTGCTGCTGCTCGATGAGGCCACCAGCGCTCTGGACGTCCAGACTGAAGCCAAGATCCGCGAGGCGCTCGAGGCGGTGCGTCGCGGTCGGACCACCCTGATCATTGCGCACCGCTTATCCACCGTCGCCAACGCCGACCGCATTCTGGTGGTCGACCGGGGTCGCATTATTGAATCTGGCCGGTTTGATGAGCTGGTGAGCCGTGGTGGGGTCTTCGCAGAGATGGTGGCGCAGGGCGGCTTCACCGAGCCTAGCGTCGGCTAGTCATCACTGTCATCGGCCATCCGGCGCTCGCGGTCGATATCTTCCTCGCTCGCCTCAGCCACCGAAATCACCCGGATCTCGAACCGCAGCGCCATGCCTGCAAGCGGATGGTTGCCGTCGAGCACGACAGTGTCGTCGGTAAAGTCGGTGGCGATATAGACCCGACCGTCACCGTCGAGCTCTGGCAGGCCAGGTACCTTCTGAAACCCCATCCCGGTTTCTAAGTCAGCGGGGAACCCTGCCCTGGGCGCAAGATGAACGAGTGACGCGTCATAGTCGCCAAACGCATCTTCAGGCTCCAGTGCAAGCGCCGTAGCATGACCGGCAGCCTGCCCCTCCAGCGCCTGCTCAATTCCAGGCAATACCGCGCCATAACCGCCATGGAGATAGGTAAGCTCACGTTCGCCGGATTCGATGGGTTCGCCCTGCGCATCGCTGATGCGATAGCGAAGCGTCACCCAACGTCCGGCTGCAATGGATATCGACATTGAAATCTCCCAGGTGCTCCATGAACAGCCCATCCAGGCCCCTGCCAACCGATGCTCGCCCCAGATCGGCCTCGACCACTCGGCCCCACCGCAGGCAACTGTTTGCCGACGCGCCGCTCGGCGGCCTGAGTGTAGACGAGTTCCTGCGCCACACCTGGCAACGTCGCCCGCTGCTTGTACGCGCTGCTCTGCCCGACATCAAACCGCCGTGCGACGTTGAGACGCTGCTCGCGCTTGCCGAAGATGATGCGGTTCAGTCGCGCCTGGTCACCTCGTTTGGCGGACGCTGGCGCCTGGCGCATGGCCCGTTCGATCGCGATGATTTACCGGCGCTGTCGCGCCGCCGGTGGACCCTGCTGGTTCAGGGCGTGAACCTGCATGATGACCGCGCCCATGCGCTGATGTCGCGCTTTCGGTTTCTTCCCGACGCACGAATCGATGACCTGATGATCAGCCTGGCCTCCGATCAGGGCGGTGTCGGACCGCATCTGGACTCCTACGATGTTTTTCTGGTGCAACTCTGGGGACGACGCCGATGGCGAATCGCCCCACCGGGCAATGACCAGCTGCGGCCGGGGCTTCCGTTAAAAATTCTCGAGCGCTTTTCGCCGACCGAGTCGTGGCTGCTCGAGCCGGGCGACATGCTCTATCTGCCGCCTGGCTGGGCACATGATGGTGTTGCCGAAGGTCCGTGCATGACAGGGTCGATCGGTTTCCGAGCGCCATCGCGCCATGAGTTTCTACGTGAATTTCTCGCTGATGCATCGGAATCACTCGGCGGCGCAGACCCACGCTACAGCGACCGCGGACGACTGCACCCGGCGCGCCCTGCCGCCATACCCGCCGATCTGCATCAGCAGTTGTTTGACTGGGCGAAAGCCTGGCGGCCATCCGATGCTGCGATCAATGACTTCATCGGCCGCTTCATGACCGAACCTGCGGCCAATGTGTTCTTTGACGGGCCCGCACGATTAACCCTGAAGCGTTTTGTAGCCGCCATGTCTCGACATGGTGTTCGGCTGGACCGGCGCACGCGCCTGCTCTACCGGGGCAGTCGCTTCCACATCAACGGCGAGACGCTTATCGACCCGCCCCAACCAACATCGGTGCGACTATTACGAGAGCTCGCGGATCACCGACACATCACTGCGGCCCAGGCATCGCTCGCAGTCGCCGACGCATCGCTCGTTGAAACACTTTACGGCTGGGCCCAGGCAGGCTGGCTACATTCGGAGGCGCCCTATCAAGGCACCTCGCACACCGACACCAATTAAAGGCTCACACGTCGACCCATTGAAAACCCTCCTCCTGGTCGGCCACACCGATCGCCTGCGGCTCTGCATGAAGCGCTTCAGCCAGCGCCTGGCGCGCCAGGTCAGGCGAGTTGTTGTGGCGGCTCAGATGCGCAGCAACTACGACACGCAGCCGACTGTAATCGAGGGAGGCCAACAGTTCGGCAGCGGCCTGGTTGGCAAGGTGCCCCCAGGGACCGGAGATACGGCGTTTGAGCACTTCAGGGTAGCGAGCATTTGAGGCCAGCATCTGCGCGTCATGGTTGCACTCAAGCACCAGCGCATCGAGACCGGAGTAAGCGCGTCGAACGTGTGCGGTGCCATGGCCGAGATCGGTGAGCACACCCAGCTTGACGCGCCCATCATCCACCACATATTGAACAGGCTCGCGCGCATCGTGCGGAACCGATACCGGATGAATGCGCAGCCCCCCCACCTCGAAGGGCTGGTCGGGGATGACCGTTTGCATGAGTTCGCTCTCTGCCTCAGCAAACGCGGCGCCGCGATCACCCACGCTTGCAGACGCAGTTCCATGAGTCAGCCACGCTGGTACCCGGTGTGCGCCGGACAGACGGAACACGCCGCCCACATGGTCGCCATGTTCGTGAGTGACCAGGATCGCATCGAGCTGGTTGGGCTCGATGCCGGCCGATAACAGCCTGCGGTTGGCTTCCTTGAGGCTGAAACCGCAATCAATGAGGACTCGGGTCGTTCGCCCGCCGTCCTGGCTCTCGATCAGCAGCGCGTTGCCTTCGCTACCGCTTCCGAGACTGGCAAATCTCATGCGCAGATGCTTTCCGACGCGTCACGCACGCCGCTACTTCGACGGTGCACCGAAGCGGGCTGTGTTTATTGCAGGAGTTGCTGGGCGAGCAGATCGAGGATTCGATTAACCGTCGCGCGGTCGGCATCCGGTGTCGGCTTGCCGTCTTTGTCCTGAATCGTGAGGCGCACGCCCGTTCCAGCCGAAGCAATCGTCAAGCGGTACTGCTGACTGAGTTCCGGTTTGGACGAACTGCTGAACAGTCGAGAGAAAAAGCCTGGCCGCTGAGCCGCGGCACGGGCCTGTTCGTCGGCGTCGATGTAGCGAACGAAGTAAGCGCCTCGGGAGCGATCGCGGTCTTCCACCGTGAATCCGCCGCGATCAAGCGCCAGACCGACACGGCGCCATGCGCGATCGAAGGGATCATCGATATCGATGCCGCGATCGGTGCCCTGCCCGGAAATCCGAACATCCCGAGCGGCTGCCGCAGACGCTGCCGTCGCGGATGTCGCCGCCGCAGCAACTGCTTCGTTTCGCTGCCTACCGCCGATTCTCAGCATGAGGCGGTTCAGCATCTCCGCTTCAAGATCGGGTTCCGGTGTACGCCGCTGCCAGTTGTAGGAATCTCTCTGAGAACCAGTCGCGACCTCTTCCATGCCGCGATGCGTCACGTAGATTTCGGAGCGCCCATCGGGCAGCCGCTCTATGCGGGTTCTGAACTTATCAACGGTTCCCGAGGAATACAGGTTGTCGACTACCTTGCCGAGCGTGCGTCGAATGATGTCGAGAGGAACACGTGCGCGATTCTCAAGCCAGTTGGTTTCGATGACCCCGGTTTCAGGGCTGTCAATTTCGAGCGTAAAGCCCGTTTCGACCCAGAACTCGCGCACCGTTGTCCAGACACGCTCGGGCGGTGCATCAACGACCAGCCAGCGCTGCAGGCCAGATCGTTCGATTCGCATCCCAGGTACTGAGGGCAGTACCGAAGCAGTTGCCGGACGGGCTGCGATCTGCTGGCGATCTCGTTCGAAAGAAGACAGCGTGCGCTCGCCGCCTCGGCCTGCCGGTATTGAAAATCGTTCGTCACTGCGTGGTGTGACCAGATCGGGCGGAACCTCGAGCGTGTTGCGGCTAACCGTGGACGCTGACTTGTAATCGATCCTGCCCTTTTCCTCGAGGAATTCGTTGATTGCACAACCACTCAGAAGAAAAGCAATCGCAATCGATGCGAAGCTGCCAGAGGTTCGGGACACCCACTGCGCCATGGTCAGACTCCTGCCGCACGCATGGCTGCGCGGACTGTTTCATGAAGGCTGGGCGACAGCGGCGTAAGCGGCATCCGAACCGTGGGGCCAATTAAACCGCGCTCCGCCATGGCCCACTTGACTGGAATGGGGTTCGCTTCAACAAACAATTTCAGGTGCAAGGGCAAAAGCTGCCGATTGATTGCCAGTGCGTCGGCCCAACGACCCGAGAGCGCCGCCTCACACATACGCGCCATCAGCCCCGGCGCAATGTTGGCGGTGACCGAAATGACGCCGTGCGAGCCCATGGCCATTAACGCGAGCGCCGAGTCGTCATTGCCGCTGTAGACACCAAAACCCGCCGGCAACCGGGCGAGCAGATCCGAGCCTCGGGGAATGTCGCCCGTGGCGTCTTTCAAACCGATGATTCCCGGTACCTGCGCCAGCCGGAGCACGCTGTCGTTGGACAGGTCGGCTACCGTTCGACCCGGAACGTTGTAGAGGATGACGGGAAGACCCACCTGCTCGGCCACCGCTGTGAAATGGCGAACCATGCCTTCCTGGGTGGGCTTGTTGTAATAGGGCACAACCTGAAGCGAAGCGGTGGCGCCTACTTTTTTCGCGTACTCGGTGAGATCAATTGCTTCGCGGGTTGAGTTACCGCCCGTTCCGGCAATGACAGGGACCCGGCCCGCCGCCTGCTCGACTGCCACGCGGATCAGGGTGCAATGCTCATCGTGGTCAACGGTGGGGGATTCGCCTGTGGTGCCAACCGCCACGATCGCAGCGGTTTTCTGCTCGATATGCCAGTCGATCAGCCTGCGGTAGCCGTCAAGGTCGAGGCTTCCGTCTTCATGCATGGGCGAGACGATCGCGACAATGCTGCCCTGGATCATGGTGTAGACGTTCCAAATAGGTAAGCAGTCATTCTATCGCGAAGCCTTCGAGATTCATCGGCGGCCGGACCGCCAGAATGCGTTGTACGCGTGCCTGGCGGCCGGTGAGGATCACGCCATCCTCGAACGCCAGTACCGCCAGGCCCGCCGCACGGCAGCGGTCAAACAGTTCACCGGGCTGCAGCAGGAAGTCGGGGTTGCTTGGCCGTCCATAGCGTTCGTTGCCAAGGGCGAAGGTCTCATAAATCAGCAGGCCACCCGGCCTCAGGAGCTCGCAAAGCTCGGAAAACCGCGGCCGGTAAAGGTAGTTGGTAACGATAACGGCATCGAAGCTGGCTGGCTCAAACGGCCAGGAACCGGACTCAAGGTCGGCTGGAATGCAGTGAACCTCGCCGCCGATTTGCTCAAGCGCCACGCCATCTCGATCCGATGCAGTGACCTTGAGCCCTCTCTGATCGGCAGCGCGGGCATGTCGGCCTGTGCCGCTTGCAAAGTCGAGTACGCGAGCACCAGCGGGCAGCCAGCGCAGTCCCCGCAGAACCCACTCGGAAGGGCGCGCGGGGCCGTGGGCGCCCGCGCCACCCGCTTTAGTCATGACTGAGGCCCATGACCTCGCGAACGTCGCGCATGGTTTCCTGGGCGAGCTTGCGCGCCCGATCGCATCCGTCAGCGATGATGTTACGCAACAGGCTGGGGTCGTCGATGTAGGGGTGGGCGCGCTCAATGAACACCTGTTGCTCTTTGGGCACTGCGTCAATGACCGGCTGCTTGCACTCCAGGCATCCAATACCCGCCGACGTGCAGCCCGTGCGAACCCAATCGCGAGTACTGTCATCCGAATACACAACATGAAGCTGCCAGACCGGGCAGCGCCCCGGGTCGCCGGGATCGGTTCGACGCACCCGGGCCGGGTCAGTTGGCATTGTCCGAATCTTGCGTGTGACCGAGTCGGGCGCTTCCCGCATTCCGATGGAATTGCCGTAGCTCTTGGACATTTTCTGGCCGTCGATGCCAGGCATTCGCGACGCTTCGGTGAGCAGCGCCTGCGGCTCGGACAGAATAATTTTGCGGCTGCCTTCCAGCCACCCGAACAGGCGCTCGCGATCGCCCAGGCTCAGATTCGGCGACTGATCAAGCAGTTCGCGGGCCTGCTGAAGCGCTTCGTCGTCCCCCTGCTCCTGGAACCGCGTGCGCAGCTCCTGATAGAGCTTGGCGCGCTTACTGCCCAGCCGCTTGACCGCCTCTCGCGCCTTATCTTCAAAGCCCGGCTCGCGGCCAAACAGATGATTGAACCGACGCGCGATTTCGCGGGTGAGTTCGATGTGCGGCACCTGATCTTCACCGACCGGCACGAACGCCGCGCGATACATCAGGATGTCGGCGGCCTGCAGCAGCGGATAGCCCAAAAACCCGTAGGTGGCGAGATCTCGATCGGCGAGTTTTTCCTGCTGATCCTTGTAGGTCGGAACGCGCTCCAGCCAGCCAAGCGGCGTGCTCATTGAGAGCAGCAGATGAAGCTCCGCATGTTCGGGCACCCGCGACTGAATGAAAAGCGTTGACTGCTGCGGGTCAATGCCTGCTGCCAGCCAATCGATCACCATCTCCCAGATGTTGTTGCCAATGATCTCGGGGGAGTCGTAATGAGTGGTGAGCGCATGCCAGTCGGCAACGAAAAACAGGCATGGATACTCGGATTGCAGCCGCACCCAGTTTTTCAGAGCCCCGTGGTAGTGGCCGAGGTGCAGCGCGCCGGTTGGGCGCATGCCCGAGACGACACGTTCTGGAAACATTTTCAGTCCGCCAGGTTAAATAGCCAGGAAATCAGGTCAACGCCAAAACCGATCGTCGGTGTGATCACGGCACCCAAAAGACCGGTGGCGAGTAGCGCGAGCACGATCAGCAGGCCGAAGCGCTCGAGTCGATACCAGAGAATTGCCGCTCGTAACGGCAACACGCTTGCGATGATCCGACCACCGTCCAGCGGCGGAATCGGAAGCAGGTTCAACGCGGCAAGCCCGAGGTTGCACAGAATGCCCGCCTGCGCCATCAGCAACAGAAACTCCACCTGCACCGACATAACAATCAACACTTTGAGCATCACCGCCCAGGCGAGCGCCATCAGCAGGTTGGCCCCCGGCCCCGCAGCAGCTACCAGCCCCAGATCGCGGCGGGGTGAACGAAACGCCGAGGCGTCAACGGGCACCGGTTTCGCCCAGCCAAACAGCAGACCGCCGGCGCCTAAGGCCTTGCCAAGCAGCAAAATCACCGCAGGTACCAGCAGGGTTCCCACCAGGTCGACATGGCGAAACGGGTTGGCGGATACGCGCCCCTGGAGACGAGCAGTGGGGTCACCCAGCCTTGCGGCCAGCCAGGCGTGGGCGGCTTCGTGCAGCGTGATGGCGAGCACGACCGGGATTGCATAGACCGCAATCAGCTGCGGCAGGCTCAGATTCATGCGCCGGAGTTTATCAGTGCAGGCTGATTTGCCTGTCAGCGCCCCTGCCCCAGCATTGCCTCCACCGGGCCGCAGCCGAACCGGACAACCAGCGGCTGGTCACCGGTGAGGTCGATCACGGTGGTGGGCTCCAGTCCTACCCGCCCCCCTTCGAGCACCAGATCGATGCGGCCGCCGAGCCGCTCAAGTATCTCGTCTGAGTCGGAAAGTGGGTGCTCATCACCAGGCAGCTGCAGTGTTGTGCCAAGCAGGGGCTCACCCACCGCCTCGAGCAACCCGCGAAGCAGAGGCGTTTGCGGCACGCGTACGCCCAGTGTGCGCCGAGACGGATGTAGCAGCCGCTTGGGGACCTCGCGCGTTGCTGGCAATACGAAGGTGTAGGGGCCCGGCGTCCACTCTTTCAGGAACCTGAACTGGCGGGTATCGATTGCCGCATAGATCGATAGCTGCGACAGATCAAGGCACAGCAGCGTCATGAGATGGCGGGCATCAAGCGCACGGATTCGCCGCACCCGCTCCAGCGCCTCCCGATCGCCGATTTTCCAGACCAACGCGTGGCACGCGTCGGTAGGCGTGGCCACAATCCCGCCCTCCTGCAGCGACTCGGCGGCCTGACGCAGCAGGCGCGCCTGCGGGTTGTCAGGGTGTAGCGACAGAATATGGGTCATCGGCGGCCAGCCTTGCAGCAAACGCCGAGCTTACTCGGGATTAGCGACAGAGCGCCCCGATCTTGATCAGGCCGCTTGCCGACTCAAGAACTCGGGCCAGTCGCGCCAGACCGGTATCACAGAGTCCGGTAGCAGCGGCAGCTGTCCGAGTTCGGTATGGCGCTCTCCCGGCGAATGGAAATCGGCACCACGTGAGGCTGCGAGGCCCGCCTCGAGCGCGACTTTGGCAAAGCGCCGAAACTGGTCGCGTGTGTGGCTGCCGCACACCACTTCGATGGCTTCGCCTCCCACAGCCTTGAACTCAGAGATAAGTGCCCAGAGCGCGGTGTCATTGAACCGATAGCGACCCGGGTGTGCGAGCACCGCGACGCCCCCCGCCCCGCGAATCCATTCAACCGCTTCTGTCAGGCGCGCCCATCGATGTTCGACATAGCCTGGCTTGCCTTCAACCAGATACTTTCGAAACACCTCGCCCACGTCGTCACACAGCCCGCATTCGACAATGTGCCGCGCGAAATGGGTTCGCGAGATCAGCGCTGGATTACCGACGTGGCGAAGCGCACCGGCCCAGGCATCGGGAACACCTGCGAGCTCCAGCTGTCGAGCGATTTCGCGCGCTCGCGTGTCGCGGCCAGAGCGGGTTCGTGCAAGCCCCGCGCAAAGCTCCGGATCGGTCCAATCGATTCGCAGCCCCACCACATGAACCGTTTCCCCGCCCCATGAGACGGAGACCTCAACGCCGCCAACGTACTGAAGACCTCGGGCCCGTGCCGCATCCGCAGCCTGCTGCTGGCCGCAGATTTCGTCATGGTCAGTGAGCGAAAACAGTTCAACGCCGTTATCGGCCGCCCGATTTACCAGCGCGGCGGGTTCGAGCACACCGTCGGACATATTGGAGTGGCAGTGCAGATCGGCGTTGCACACCCAGGGGTCGGGACTAAAACTCATCGTTGCAGAAAATCCCGGATAAGTGCCGCGACTGCGGCAGGCTGGTCATGATGCATCATGTGCCCAGCGCCCGCCACGGTGGTTCGCTCAAGCGAGCGAATTGCCGCCAGCCGCCGCTGGTACGCAGGCTGAAGCGTAAAGCCAATGCCACGCGAGGGGTGCTCTGACATCACCCAGAGCACGTCGGCGGTCACCTGCCGCCAGCAGGCCAGTGCCTCGCTCACGCGATACAGCACCGGGTTGGGTAACTTGTGCGCCGGGTCGCCAAGAATCTCAAAACTGCCATCTTCGGATGGCCGTGCCCAGTGCTCCGCAATAAACAGCGCCTTGTCCGCTGACAGTCGGGGATTGTCCTGGCAGAGCCTGCGGGCGAGCGCAAGCCGGGACGGGTAGCTTCGCAAGCGACGCCCCTGGCGAAGCTGATCCAGCCAGGCGGCGTAGCGTGCGGGCGCTTCACGCGGTCGGGCCGAACGCATGCCAACGCCTTCCAGATTCACCAGGCGACGAACTCTGTCGGGACGCACGCCCGCGTACAGCATCGCGATATTGCCTCCCATGCTGTGCGCGACCAGATCCACGGCGCGGCCTGGCGCCAGGTGGTCAAGCACGGCCTCAAGATCGGCAAGGTAGTCAGGAAACCAGTAACAGTCAGCATCCGGCCGTTCCGAGAGCCCGAAGCCCCGCCAATCGGGGGCATGCAAGGACCAGCCCGGACCCAGCTCATCGACCACAAACTGGAACGAGACCGATGAGTCCATCCAGCCATGTAGCAACACCGCGTGATGCCGAACTGGCCCCTCAGACTGCCAGTGACGGACATGCAGGCGCAGACCGCGCACCGATACAAAATGCGACTGCGGCGCCACCCTTGGGCGGTAGGCCGCTACCGACTCAATATCTGCTGCGATGTTCATCTGCGTCAAATTATAGGGAGGTTCGACGACTGCCTCGTCAGTTCCCAGGGCGCAGCCAAGTCAATCCGCCAAGCGGCAATCGGGCATCGCAAGGGAGCATCGCTTAAAATGCCCGTTTTTCACGGAGCTCTTCGATGGCCATCTACCGGCTGGGCGACCACGCGCCTGTCGTACACCCCGACGCCTGGGTCGCTGAATCGGCCGACGTGATCGGTCGGGTCGAAATCGCCGCACTGGCAAGTGTGTGGTTCAACGTCACGATTCGCGGAGACAACGATCTGATCCGCATCGGCCAGGGCTCGAATGTGCAGGACAATTCGGTGCTTCACACCGATACCGGTCTGCAGCTCGATATCGCCGATAACGTCACCGTTGGCCACCAGGTAATGCTCCACGGCTGCACGATCGGCAGCGGTTCCCTGATCGGGATTCAGGCTGTCATCCTCAATGGCGCCAAAATTGGGCGCGACTGCCTGATCGGCGCAGGCGCACTGGTCACGGAAGGCAAAGAAATTCCCGATCGCAGCATGGTCCTGGGCTCTCCCGGAAAAATCGTCCGCACGCTCACCGACGATGATCTGGAAAAGCTGCGCTACGGCGCCCGCGTCTACATGGAGCGCGCCAAGCTGTTTCGCTCGAAGCTGGTGCGGGTTGGCTGAAGTAATCGATTGAGCCAAGACCTCGTTCGTCGGTTTATGCTCGACGGCACGGCCGTGCGGGGGGAAATCACGTCCCTCGATCACTGCTGGCGCGAAATCGTGTCGAGACAGGATCTGCCCAAGGTTGCGCTGGATACCCTGGGGGAACTGGCGGCTGCGGCCGTGCTGCTTGGCGCCACTCTAAAATTCGATGGCTCACTGATTTTGCAGATTCACGGCGACGGCCCGATTGCACTGATGGTGGTCGACTATCAGTCCGATGGACGGCTGCGGGCCACTGTCAAGGTCCGAGAGGGGGCGTCCCTTGCCCCCGATGCAACGCTCGAGCAGCTGGTCAATCAGGGCGGTAGCGGCCGATTTGCCGTCACGCTCGACCCCAAAATCCGCAATGAATCGCGGCAGCCCTGGCAGGGCATCGTGCCGTTCGAGGGCAGAACGGTTGCAGAGGTGCTTGAGCACTACATGCAACGCTCCGAGCAGTTGCCGACCCGATTGTGGCTCGCTGCCGATTCAGAGCGGGCCTGCGGTCTGCTGCTGCAACAGCTGCCGCTCGAGGGCGGACGCAACGCGGCAGTCACCGATCCTGACGCCTGGAATCGCATGGAGATGCTGGCCGGGACGCTCTCGCGGTCTGAATTGCTGTCGCTAGGATCAGAGCCGCTGCTATCCCGGCTTTTCTGGGAAGAGACGCTTCGTGCCTTCGAACCACGGAAGCTTCACTTCGGGTGTGGCTGCTCACGCGCCAAAGTGGCGGGTATGCTGAAGATGCTGGGTGCCGCTGAAGTGGCGGATATCTTGTCAGAGCGCGACCCGGTTGAGGTTCGGTGCGACTTCTGTAACCAGGCCTACCGGTTCGATGCAATCGACTGCGCCGCACTGTTTCGCGATACCGTCAGCGGCAACGACCCTGATCGCCGGCACTAACAGCCGCGCCCTTACCCTAGCCAACCACGGCTAGGGTCGGCGGGCAAACGACGCGGTACGAACCTCGGCATCAAACGAAGGAGAGGCGCTTTCGCCCCGAGAGGGCTCGCTGATCTGCACAAAAATTTCACCCTTGCGCAACATACCCAGCTCGGCCCGCGCGATTTCTTCGACCGCATCGCTGCCGGTACGCAGATCGCGCACCTGCGCCTCAAGTGCCGCGTTTCGCATGCGGCGCTGATCATTGACTGTGCGCTGCGCCTGAAGCTCGCTTTCGAGTTCCCACACGCGAAACCACCCCCCTTTGCCAAGCCAGAGTGGGTACTGGATGAGCAAGAGGAGTGACAGCAAAACGAGAGCGAGCGTGCGCACAATGAACCTTTACACGACTTAGCGTCGGCCCCTGCGCAGGTTGTAAAAAGCCGACTGCCCAGGATACACCGCGGTTTCGCCGAGGTCTTCCTCAATTCGCAGCAACTGGTTGTACTTGGCGATGCGGTCGGTTCGGCTCATTGAGCCTGTTTTGATCTGCAGCGCGTTGGTAGCCACCGCAATATCAGCGATCGTCGTATCTTCGGTTTCGCCCGACCGATGCGACACGACCGCGGTGTAGTTATTGCGTTTGGCAAGCTCGATCGCAGCGAAGGTTTCCGTGAGCGTTCCAATCTGATTGATCTTGATCAGGATGGAGTTGGCAACGCCCTCATCGATGCCGCGCTGCAGGATACGGGTGTTGGTCACAAACAGGTCATCGCCCACCAACTGCACCTTGTCCCCCAGGCGCTGGGTCAGCAGTTTCCAGCCGTCCCAGTCGTTTTCCGCCATGCCATCTTCAATGGACACGATGGGGTACCGATCGCACCAGGTAGCCAGCAGATCGGTGAATTCAGCTGCTGACAGCACCAAGCCTTCGCCAGACAGGTGATAACGACCGTCACGGAAAAATTCAGAGCTTGCGCAGTCAAGGCCCAGTGCAATCTGACTGCCGGGCTCGTAGCCCGCTTTCGTGATCGCCTCGAGAATCAGCTTGATTGCCGCTTCATGGTTCTCGACGCTAGGCGCAAAACCGCCCTCGTCGCCCACTGCGGTGGAAAGGCCCTGGTGATGCAGCAGCTTCTTGAGCGCATGGAACACCTCAGCGCCGTAGCGGAGCGCCTCGCGAAACGAAGGCGCCCCCACCGGCAGGATCATGAATTCCTGCAGGTCGAGATTGTTGTTGGCGTGCGCACCGCCATTGATCACGTTCATCATCGGCACAGGCAAGGCCATCGAGCCCGAGCCCCCGAAGTAGCGATACAGCGGCAAGCCTGACTGCTCGGCTGCGGCGCGCGCAACGGCCATGGAAACCGCCAGCATCGAATTGGCACCCAGCCGCTCTTTGTTCTCGGTGCCGTCCAGCTCGATCAGCGTGCGGTCAATCCAGGCCTGCTCAGAGGCATCCAGGCCGATCAGTGCTTCGCAGATTTCGGTGTTGACGTGTTCGACCGCGCGCAGCACGCCTTTGCCAAGAAAGCGAGCTGTATCGCCGTCGCGCAATTCGATGGCCTCGCGCGAACCGGTGGATGCACCCGAAGGCACAGCAGCACGGCCCATGACGCCCGATTCGAGCAGCACATCGCATTCGACCGTGGGATTGCCGCGCGAATCGATAATCTCGCGGCCGATGATGTCAACGATCGCACTCATTCAGATACCTTCGACAATGAACATGTTGAAACGCTCGGTGGCGCCAGCTCGCGCGGCACGCGCGGCGACATAACCTGCCGAGTGATAAAACGCCCGCGCAGCCTCCATGCTGTCAAAGCGCAGCACCACGACCCGGCCTGGCTCGGCATCGCCTTCGAGCACTTCGGTACGGCCGCCCCGTGCCAGGAACTCGCCACCCGCCGCAGCAATCGCGCCTGGCGTCAACGCCTGATAGCCCTTGTATTTCTCGACATCGCTGACCTTGATATCCGTAATCACATAAGCCGCCATGAGATGTCTCCTGTGTACGTCGGGTGAGCGCCTAGAGCGTCTGTTCGGCAAAACCGGATCGCTTGACGATTCGGTCGATTTCGACCAGCGCCTGGAGCAAGCCCTCCAACTTCGGAAGCGGCCAGGCGTTAGGCCCATCTGAGAGCGCGCGCGACGGGTCGGGGTGCGTTTCCATGAAGATGCCAGCGATACCGCTTGCGACTGCTGCGCGCGCCAACACGGGAACGAACTCGCGCTGGCCGCCCGAGGACGTGCCCTGACCACCGGGCAGTTGAACCGAATGCGTGGCATCAAACACAACCGGACAACCGGTTTCACGCATGATCGCAAGCGAGCGCATGTCCGACACCAGGTTGTTGTATCCGAAACTGGCACCGCGTTCGCAGACCATGAGGGTGTCACCCGCAGCCGGATCACCGCCGGCTGCCTCGATGGCCGCAGCCCGTGCCTTGTCAACGACATGCTTCATGTCGTGCGGGGCCAGGAATTGCGCCTTCTTGATATTGACCGGACGCCCAGCCGACGCCACAGCCCGAATGAAGTCAGTTTGCCGGGCCAGGAAGGCTGGCGTCTGCAGCACATCGACTGCCGCGGCAACCTCCTGCACCTGCTCCGCATCGTGCACGTCGGTCAGCACCGGCACACCCAGCTCGCGACGCACATCGGACAGGATCGCGAGCCCCTGGTCGATGCCTGGGCCACGAAACGACGTGCCCGAACTGCGGTTGGCTTTGTCGAACGAAGATTTGTAAATAAAGGGGATGCCCAGACGCGCGGTGATCTCGATTAGTTGGCCTGCCGTATCGAAGGCCATCTGGCGTGACTCAATTACGCAGGGCCCGGCGATCAGGAACAACGGTCGGTCGAGTCCAACCTCAAAGCCACAAAGCTTCATAGGCTGCGCTGCCGAACGATTAAAGCGCCGAGCAACCCATCCGCCCGATTCATGCGGCACGAGCCGAGCGCACGCGCTGCGACTGTTCGATGGCCGCGCGCACATAGGAGATGAACAATGGATGCCCTTCTCGCGGCGTTGAGGTGAACTCTGGATGGAATTGCACCGCCAGGAACCACGGATGCGACATTTCCCCAGCCTGGGGCAGCTCGACGATTTCGGTAAGCGATTCGGTGGGCGTACGCGCCGACACCCTCAGGCCTGCAGCCTCGAGCTGGGCCACGTAGTGATTATTGACCTCGTAACGATGGCGGTGCCGTTCATTGACCGCTTCACCGTAAATTTGCGAGGCCAGCGTTCCGCCCGTGACCGGGCAGCGCTGCGCGCCAAGGCGCATCGTGCCGCCTAAATCGGAGGCGTTATCGCGACGCTCAACCCGTCCCTCGCGATCCATCCATTCGGTAATCAGCCCAACGACCGGATGGGGACATGCCGAATCAAATTCGGTGCTGTTCGCGCCTGCCAGTCCACACACATTGCGCGCAAATTCAATGACTGCAAGCTGCATGCCGAGGCAGATTCCCAGGTAGGGAATGCCCGTCTGCCGCGCATGACGGATCGCTGCGATTTTTCCTTCGACCCCACGGCGACCGAACCCGCCGGGTACCAGAATCGCGTCGAATCCCGCTAGCAGTGATCCAACGCCCTCCGCCTCGATACGCTCGGAGTCGATGTACTCGATCTGTACCTTGCTGTCGGTATGGATGCCCGCATGGATCAGTGCTTCGGTGAGCGACTTGTACGATTCGGTCAGGTCGACGTACTTACCAACCATCGCGATTCTGACTTCGCGGGTGGGATTTTCGAGCGAATGCACCAGCCGATCCCAGACGCTGAGATCGGCGGGCTGTGCGTTCAACCGCAGATGCTCGACCAGCAGCCGATCAACGCCCTGCTCGTACAGCATGCGAGGAATCTTGTAGATGCTGGTGGCATCCCAGACCGAAATCACCGACTCGAGCGCCACATTCGAAAATAGCGAGATCTTGGCTCGCTCGTCATCGGGAATAGGACGATCGGCGCGGCAAAGCAGCATATCGGCCTGAATGCCGATTTCGCGCAACTTTTGCACCGAGTGCTGGGTGGGTTTGGTTTTCAGTTCACCCGCCGACGCAATGAACGGCACCAGCGTCAAGTGAACGAAAGCACTGGATCCGCGCCCGAGCTTAAGGCTCATCTGGCGGACCGCCTCAAGAAAGGGCAGCGACTCGATGTCACCCACCGTGCCACCAATTTCAACGATGGCCACCTCGGCTGCATCGGCGGTGCCGATGCCCGCACCACGTTCAATAAAGGCCTGGATCTCGTTGGTGATGTGCGGGATGACCTGCACCGTGCGGCCCAGGTACTCGCCCCGCCGCTCTTTGCGCAGGACCGAGTCGTAAATCTGGCCAGTGGTGAAGTTGTTATGCCGGCGCATCCGGGCGGTGACAAACCGCTCGTAGTGGCCGAGGTCGAGATCGGTTTCCGCGCCGTCTTCCGTCACGAAAACCTCACCGTGCTGAAACGGGCTCATCGTGCCCGGATCAACATTGATGTAGGGATCGAGTTTTAGAAGGGTGACGCGGACACCGCGCGACTCAAGGAGCGCAGCAATTGACGCGGCGGCGATCCCCTTGCCTAACGAGGAGACGACACCGCCTGTGACAAAGACGAATTTGGTCATGAAGGGCAGCCGGAACCACGAGATTATATCGGCTTGGCGAACTCAGGCTGCAAAGTGACGTGCTGAACGCTGAAATCTGTCGACAGCATCGACCGGGCGGCCTCGAGTACAGCCACCCAGTCAGCACCTTCAACCAGACGAACATGGGCGGCGAGCGCGGGCTGACCGCTGCTGATGTTCCAGACGTGGAGGTCATGTACGTCAGTGACCCCCGGAAGTGCTGCCAGGGCTGACGACAGTGCCGCCAGGTCCAGCCCCGGCGGCGTGGCGTTCATCAGCACCCGGGCGCTGTCCCGGATCAGGCGGACCGTGGAGATCAAGAGCAGAAGCGAAATAACGAGCGTGAGCAGCGGGTCAACGAAAGTCCACCCGGTGGTGGAGGCGACTACGATCGCAGTGATTGCGATGGCCGAACCCGCCAGATCACCAAGAACATGAAGCAGCGCCCCGCGCACGTTCAGGTCATCACTGTCGCGGTGCAGGGCCCACCAGACTGCAATATTGACCAGCAGCCCACCTACTGCCACCGGCAGCGCGAGACTGGCGTCGAGTGGGTGCGGCGCCCGGAAGCGATCGATCGCCTCAAACACGATCCAGCCCAGCAGCGCGAGATAGGTGAGTGCGTTGACGAAGGCAGCCAACGACTCTACCCGCTCATAGCCAAACGTGAGCCGGGCGTCTGGCGGCCGGCGCGCAACCCACTGCGCCCCCCAGGCAAGCCCCAGCGCGAGCGCGTCAGTGAGCATGTGCAGGCCATCAGAGGTAAGCGCCAGCGAGCCGCTCGTGAGGCCGACAACGATTTCGAGCGCACTGAAGCCCAGAACAATCAGGCAGGCAACACCCAGTCCGCGCGACGGTATCGCGCGACGGCCATGCCCGGGGTGTCGGTCATCATGGCCATGCGCGTGGTGATCATCGAAGCGGGACATATAATTCGAATCATGCACTGAATTCGCGGGGTTTCCATGAGCAAAGTCTTCCCGAGCGCAAGCGCTGCGCTGGCTGATGTGGTGAAGGATGGTCAGATGATTGCCGTGGGTGGGTTCGGCCTCTGCGGCATCCCAGAAGCCCTCATCGCGGCCCTCAGAGACTCGGGCGTGCGTAACCTCACCTGCATTTCCAATAACGCTGGCGTTGATGGCTTTGGACTCGGGCTGCTGCTTGCCACCCGCCAAATCCGCAAGATGATCGCGTCATACGTCGGTGAAAACAAAGAATTCGAGCGCCAGTACCTGGCTGGCGAACTCGAGCTTGAGTTCACCCCTCAGGGCACGCTCGCAGAAAAACTCCGTGCGGGCGGCGCTGGCATCCCTGCCTTCTTCACACCCACCGGGGTCGGCACCATCGTCGCTGAAGGTAAGGAAACGCGCGAGTTCGACGGCAAGACCTATCTCATGGAACGCGCCCTGGTTCCCGACGTATCGCTCGTCAAAGCCTGGATGGCAGACCGCGCCGGTAACCTGGTATTTCGACGCACCGCACGCAACTTCAATCCCAATGTCGCCATGGCAGGCAAGATCACCATCGCAGAGGTCGAGCAGGTGGTGGCAAACGGCGAAATCGACCCCGACGCGGTCCATCTGCCCGGCATCTACATCGACCGGATCGTGATGAACCCCACGCCAGAAAAGCGGATCGAGCAGCGCACCGTGCGCGCCGAGCGCTAAAGGAGATCTGACCATGCCCTGGACCCGAGACCAGATGGCCGCGCGTGCCGCGCGCGAGCTCCGCAATGGCTACTACGTGAACCTCGGCATTGGTTTGCCGACGCTGGTTGCCAACCATGTGCCCCGCGATATGGATGTCTGGCTGCAGTCGGAAAATGGACTGCTTGGCATCGGGCCATTCCCGACCGAAGACGAGGTTGACGCCGACATGATCAACGCCGGCAAGCAAACGGTTACGCCACTGCCAGGCTCGTCCATCTTTTCGTCAGCCGATTCGTTCTCCATGATCCGCGGCGGCAAGATCGACATCGCCATTCTTGGCGCCATGCAGGTCAGCGAAGGCGGCGATCTCGCCAACTGGATGATTCCCGGCAAGATGGTCAAAGGAATGGGCGGTGCCATGGACCTGGTTGCCGGGGTGGGCCGCGTCATCGTGCTCATGGAGCACACCGCGCGCAAGAAAGACGGAACCGAGGAACTCA
>CAZORB010000008.1:0-24811 GCA_964581825.1 uncultured Bordetella sp. | reverse complement strand
TTTTTTAATACAATCCTGGCTGTAAAAACAGTATAGGGGGCAAGAGACAATGTCATAGGCATTTTTATTTGGTGTGAGCGGCAGCGAACATTTCTCAAGATCCTTGAGAAATGTTCGCTGCCGCTCACTGGCGTGGGCGTGGTCGACCGCATCATTACCGATCTTGGCGTACTCGATGTCACGCCTCATGGGCTTCGGGTGGCCGAACTGGCGCCAGGCGTCACACGCGACGAGATCGTGACGCGCACCGGCTGCCAGCTCGATACCGGCGCACTGTCATGACGCACAGCGCGTCAGTCTGACCTCACCCACTTTCTCTTCTCGTTTTCCTGCCGCATTCGCGGCCAAGTCGGAGCAGCGCGATGATCCCGCACCCCGAACGCATCGCGCTCCATAACGAGATTCACACGCGCCCCCGGCCGCGCGTGTCCTCACCGTGTCAGGTCTCGCATCTGGCGCTGTTGCGCTTACCGGGTGCTCCCTCAAGTCCGGCTGCACTCCGAGAACTCTGCCTGCAGTACGGAATCGCCCCGCCCGGCGACGGACAAAGCCATTTTTCAGGCGACTTCGGACGCTTCCGCCTGAAGTGGGAGCGGCACGGCGAGTTTGACGATTACACGGTCTATCGAAACATGATGCGGGCCGATGATCCGTTCGCCGAACCCGCGATTGACGCGCTGCCATCTGGCTGGCTCAACGGCATCGATGGACAGCTGGTCGCAGCCGTACACATTGCGTTGCTGCCGGATGGACCGCAGTGGTCACACCGAGATCGGGTCGCCGCTGCGCTCGGCGCCACCGATCTGATCGGCGCAGAACTCAGCGACGGGGCTGCGGTGCTCTACACCGATCTGCACCTCGACTCGCACGGTTACACCCGGTTCCTGCTCATCAACCGGAGCATGAATGCATCGCTTTCCGGGCGCCATTTACAGCGGCTTCTCGAACTGGAGGTCTACCGGATGATGGCCATGCTCGGCTTTCCGGTCGCGCGGGCGGCAGCATCCGAGCTCAATGAGCTCGAGCGAAGCCTGGGCAGGCTGGTGAGCCGGCTTGAGTCAGCACCGGCCGACGAAGAGCCCGAGATGCTGAACGAGGTCACCAGGCTGGCAGCACTCGCCGAGCGAATCGCCTCTGAAACTGGCTTCAGAACCGGCGCGTCACGGGCCTACCATGCACTGGTCCGACAACGATCAGCCGATCTTCGTGAACAGCGGGTGGCGGGCCTCGAAACCGTCACCGAGTTTCTCGAGCGCCGATTTACCCCGGCCATGGCCTTCTGCGAAAGTGTTGACCGCAGGCTCGCCGCAGCGGCCGAGCGAATCGACCGCGCGAGCAATCTGCTTCGTACCCGGGTTGAAATCGAGCGCGAGGCACAGAACCAGCAGCTGCTCGGCGCTATGAATCGACGGGCCAAACTGCAACTTCGGCTGCAGCAGACCGTTGAGGGGCTATCGGTGGTGGCAATCAGCTACTACGCGATCGCAGTGCTTGGCTATGTATTCAAGGCGGCTGAAACAGTCGGCCTCAATATCAATCCTGAACTGGCAAGCGGTATTGCAGTGATCCCTGTCGTCACATTTGTAACGCTTGCGGTCAGGCGTCTTCGTCGCTCTGTTGGCAGCGAGCGCGACCCGCTCTAAGCCTGGCAGCGGCTGTCGAGCACGCTACAGCCCGAACCCGTCATCCACGTTGATGACCGAACCGTTGATAAACCCCGAACGCTCGGACGCGAGCAGCAGAACCAGACCATCCAGATCTTCAGGCTGCCCCAGACGTTTCCTGGGGGTGATCGAGATCAGCTTGCGACCGGCATCGGTATCCCAATGGTGTTCGTTCAGCTCGGTGCTGATGTAGCCCGGGCAGATTGCGTTCACATTGATGCCGTACCGTCCCCATTCAATGGCCATGGCCCGCGTCATCTGCGCCACTGCCGCTTTGCTCATGCTGTAGATGCCGATCAGGGGCAGCGCCTTGATGGCGGCAAGCGATGCCACGTTGATGATGCGCGCGGGTCGGCCAGGCTGGGTGCGCGCGCGCTCGATCATTCGCTTACCAACTTCCTGAGCCACAAAGAACGCGCCACGGGTATTGGTATTGAGTACAAAGTCGTAATCTTCGGGGCGCACGTCAACCAGCTTCTGCGTTGTGCTGACGCCCGAGTTATTCACCAGGATATCGATCGGGCCCACCTCTGATTCGGCCTGATCGACCGCCGCTCGAATCGACGCGATATCGGTGACATCCAGCGGCACTGCCGTAGCCTGACCGCCTGCCTCGATGATCTGGTCGCGCAGCGCCTGCAGCCGTTCGACCCGACGCGCAGCCAACACCACCCTTGCACCATTGTCGGCAAGCATCCGGGCAAAACGCGTTCCGAGCCCGCTTGAAGCGCCTGTCACCAGCGCTACGCGGCCAGTGAGATCGAATGAGGTGGCCATCGAAGGTCTCCGATACAGCGATTGGCTTGCATAAAATTCGCGAGCGGCGATGTTAATCGATTCCCAGTTTGCGCCCTGATGAGGCTTTCCGCGACAATTCGCTTTTGACCGACAGCTGCCGATCAGAGCGGTTCTCCCCGGTCCCGGAGGTCTCATGCAAGTCGAACGCGACGCGATGGAATACGACGTGGTGATCGTCGGTGGCGGCCCTGCGGGCCTGTCCGCGGCAATTCGCCTGAAACAGCTTGCGGCCGAGGCCGGGCGCGAGGTCAGTGTCTGCGTGCTCGAGAAGGGCTCCGAGGTCGGCGCCCACATTCTCTCGGGCGCGGTCATGGACCCCATCGCCATCAACGAGTTGTTCCCAGGCTGGAAAGAAATGGGAGCGCCGCTGAACACCGCTGTCAGCGAAGACCGTTTTCTGTTTCTGTCCGAGACAGGCTCAAAGCGGGTGCCGAACTGGATGCTGCCCGAGTGCTTCCAGAACCACGGCAACTATGTGATCAGCCTGGGCAATGTCGTGCGGTGGCTGGGTCAGCAGGCAGAAGCGCTGGGTGTAGAGATTTATCCAGGCTTTGCAGCCGCCGAAGTGCTGTTCAATGAGGACGGATCGGTTCGCGGTGTAGCCACCGGTAACCTGGGCATCGGGCGTGACGGAGAGCCCACCGACGCCTTTCAGCCAGGCATGGAACTGCATGCGAAGTACACATTTTTCGCCGAGGGCGCACGTGGCCACCTTGGAAAACAGCTAATTTCACGGTTCCGGCTCGACGAGGGACGTGACCCCCAAAGCTACGGCATCGGTCTTAAAGAGCTCTGGGAAATCGAGCCGTCCAGATTCCAGGCAGGCCTGGTCATGCACACCGCGGGGTGGCCGCTCGCATCCGACACCTACGGCGGGTCCTTTCTCTACCACTTCGAAGACAACAAGGTAGCGGTTGGGTTCGTGGTGGGCCTGAACTATGCCAACCCCTGGTTGTCACCGTTTGAAGAATTTCAGCGCTACAAAACCCATCCAGCGATACGGTCTTTCCTGGAAGGGGGGCGCCGGCTTTCCTACGGCGCACGGGCTATCACGGCGGGCGGACTCAATTCGCTACCGCGCTTTGTGTTCCCGGGTGGATGCCTGGTGGGCTGCGATGCGGGTTTTTTGAACGCATCCCGAATCAAAGGCAGTCATGCAGCAATCAAGACCGGCATGCTCGCCGCCGACGCAGCCTACGAGGCGCTGGGCGCGGGCCGTCAGCACGACGAACTGCGCAGCTATGCCGACAGTTTCAGCGAGTCATGGCTGCATGACGAGCTTTATCGTGCACGCAATTTCAAACCTGCAATGAGCAAGGGGCTCTGGCTGGGTACGGCGCTGGTGGGCATCGATCAGGTGCTGTTTCGGGGCCGGGCCCCGTTTACGTTGCACAGCCATCAACCTGACCACGCCTACCTGAAGCCTGCCAGCGAGTGCGAGCCAATCGTCTATCCGAAGCCAGACGGCAAACTGAGCTTTGATCGGCTGTCTTCAGTCTTCATTGCCAGCACCAACCACGAAGAAAACCAGCCCAGCCATCTGACGCTGAAAGACGAATCGGTACCCGTTTCAGTCAACCTGACGCGATTCGCGGGTCCAGAGTCCCGGTACTGTCCGGCGGGCGTGTATGAATATGTGAAAAACGACGAAGGCGCAGACCGCCTGCAGATCAACGCTCAGAACTGCGTGCACTGCAAAACGTGCGATATCAAGGACCCGACCCAGAACATTGTCTGGGTGACGCCCGAAGGAGGGGGCGGTCCTAATTACACCGGGATGTAAGCTGGCAACGGGTAGCATCCATTGTTGTCGAACGCATCCCCGACCAAACGTGTCGTTGCGATTACACCGGTAATTTAAGCGGGGCTGCTGAACGCAGCCCCGTTGACGCTATAGCGGCTGAATCAGCTGCCGAACGAGCGGCTACGTCGATCGCCGCCGCCGCCACCACCGTAGCCGCCACCACCACCGCCACCCCCACCGCAGCCACCGCCGCCACCACCGCGGCCATAGCCACCACCACCGCCGCTGCCGCCACGGTAACCACCGCCGCCACCGCCACCGCCACCGCCGCCACCACCGCGACCGTAACCACCACCACCGCCGCCGCCGCGGAAACCGCCACCGCCGCCACCACCGCCACCGCTCTGCTCGCGAGCTTCGTTGACGACCAGGCTGCGGCCTTCAAGCGAGAAGCCGTTCAGCGCACGGATTGCCGCCTGTGCCGCTTCGTCATTGCCCATGGTCACAAAACCGAAACCGCGCGAGCGGCCTGTTTCGCGATCGGTGACAATTTTTGCGTCAGTGACATCGCCGTGCTGACCGAACAACTGTGACAGTTGCGCATCCGTTGCACGCCAGGGCAAATTGCCCACATAGATCTTGGTGCCCATCCTGGAAAAGTCCTCGAAACCCGTTGAAAAGGTCATTGCATTTCGAGGAACACCGGAACCAGCAACCCGAGAAATGCAATCCTGAATGACGGGCGGATGCCCAGCCATTGAGGGCACTCTGCCACAAACGTATGCGATTGCACAGCAAGATGAAACCCGCACTCGGGTATCCCGGGTGACGGCGTTGGATCCAGATCACCGTCAGCGTTGCGGCCGATGATGAACGATTTCGGTCTGAATCAAGGATGGGCCCACTCTGCAGTCTGTGAGCGCAGCGAGCTAAGGCGCTGCGGACCGTTCTGCAAACAAGCGGCGTGGCGTCACCGCGTCAAGGCCGTCGTATCGGCGCCTCAAAATCCGTGCGTCACACAAGGTTTCTAGGTTTGTTGCGTTTTAGGAAATACTGTATAAAATCACAGCACGGAGGTTCTCCATGCGTGATCTCACCGCTCGCCAACAGCAAATCTTGTCGCTCATTCAGCAGCATATCGCTGACACCGGCTTCCCGCCCACCCGCGCTGAAATCGCCACGAAGCTCGGGTTTCGTTCGCCTAACGCGGCCGAAGAGCATCTGAAAGCCCTGGCGCGCAAGGGCATGATCGAGCTGACATCTGGCGCCTCGCGAGGCATCCGCCTGCGTCGCCTGCCCGATTCTGAACTCGAGGTACCGCGCGCGGTACAGGTGGCACTCAGCCTGCCGCTGGTTGGGCGGGTCGCAGCGGGCAGCCCCATCCTCGCGCAAGAGCATGTCGAAGCCAGCTATGCCGTTGATCCTGCGCTGTTCGACACCCGTCCCGACTACCTGCTGCGCGTACGCGGCATGAGCATGCGTGATGCCGGCATCCTCGACGGCGATCTGCTGGCAGTCAAGCGCACCCAGGAAGCCCGCAATGGGCAAATCGTCGTGGCGCGCGTCGGCGACGACGTCACGGTCAAACGCTGGCAGCGCAAAGGCGCTGTCATCCAGCTGCTGGCAGAAAACCCGCTCTATCCGCCCATTGTGCTGGATGCACGCTCCGAAACGGTTGCTGTCGAAGGCATCGGTGTCGGCCTGCTGCGCACCGGCCGATCGCTTTAAGCGCTCACACCCGGAATATCCAAAATGTCTGCGCTTCCTGTCGCCTCCTTGCCCCTCGCACCCCTGCCCTCAGGCAAATCGCCAGCACTGCCCAGGCTGCCAGCAAGCGTCTGGCACGCCGGCCGGCTCGACAACCGTCTGCCTGCGGGCGAACCTAGCGGCTTTGCCGCACTCGACGCGCTCCTGCCTGGAGCCGGCTGGCCTGCAGGCTGCCTCACAGAGCTTCTGTGCCGCGAAGCAGGCATTGGTGAACTCAGGCTTCTGGTACCTCTGCTGCAGCGCCTCACGCAGCAGCGGCGCTTCGTCATTCTGCTGGCCCCGCCGCATATTCCCTATGCCCCGGCGCTGGCCAGCTTCGGTATCCACCTCGACTACCTCATCATCATCCAGGCACCCAACGCGGCAGACCGGCTGTGGGCAGTCGAACAGTCGCTGCGCAGTTCAGGCTTTGGTGCGCTTCTGGCCTGGCTACCCCAGCAGCGCACCCGCCCGGAACACCTGCGTCGCCTGCAGGTCGCAGCGCAGACGGCAAGCGGCCCCGTCTTCCTGTTTCGTGAACTACCGGCGCAATTCGAAGCATCGCCTGCGCCGCTGCGGCTCATGCTGCTGCCGCGCCCCAACCCGCAACTGTCAATACAAATCCTCAAACGACGTGGGCCCGTCATTGCACATCCCGTGGTGCTCGACCTGCCCCAGCCGGTCAGCACCTTCAGCCTGCGCTCGGTATCGCCGCACGCCACCGACCAGGGTTTGCTGTCTGCAGCACATGCTGCGCCCGGTTCTCGGGTCCGTGCCACATCGTCGGCTGCGTCGTCGGTCACCGCATCCGGCAGCAGCCCCGTCATCGCCCACTAACCCTGCGGTTCGGTGTTCTTCGGCTTCGCCCATGCTGTGGCTTGCCGCTTTCCTGCCCAATTTCACGCTCGATTGCTGCCTGCGTGGCAGCCCATCGCTCAATGCCGCAACCGGCATTACAGAGCGAGGCCGACTGGTCGTAGCCAATCAGCCAGCCCTGTCTGCAGGCGTACAAGCTGGGCATACCACTGCTACTGCGCTGGCTCTTCTGCCATCTATCCAGCTCATTGAGCACAGCGCTACCCGTGAATCCGAGGCGCTGCACGGGCTCGCCGTCTGGGCGCAGCAGTTCACGCCCACCGTGTCGTTGCGCACGCCAGCCACAGCGGCTGCACCGGCTGGCCTGTTACTCGAGGTTGCAGGCAGCCTTCGGTTATTCGGCGGAGCCGACCGGCTAATCAAACGCCTGCACGCAGGGCTGGCCGATAGTGGCTTTGCAGCAAACGTCAGCGCCGCTGAAACGCCCTCTGGCGCGTGGCTGCTTGCACGTCATCGTCACGCGCTGCACGCAGACAACCTGGCGCGCCTGCGAGCGCTGCTCGGGTACTTGCCAGTACGCCTGCTCGCAGCCGCCCAAACTCATCAGGATGCGCTACAGGCGATCGGTATCCGCACGTTGGAGCATTTAATGCAACTGCCGCGAGCAGGGCTAGCCAGACGCTTCGGCATCGAACTGCTCGACGAACTCGATCGCGCCACTGGGCAGCGCCCCGACCCCCAGCCGATATTTGTTTCGCCAGCCCAGTTCAGCAGCTGGCTCGAGCTGCCAGCCCCTGTTGACGATGCCGAACGCCTGCTGTTCGCCGCTCGCCGGCTGCTGTTGCAGCTTTGCGGGTGGCTGGCGGGCCGCCAGAGCGGGGCGCGGCGCGTCGCGCTGCATGCCGAGCATGAACGCCGCCCCGCCACGCTGATTCGCTTTGGCCCTGACCGGCCCAGCCGCGATGCCGCACAACTCGCATTGTTGCTCAGCGAGGCTTTGCGACGCTGCCAGCTCAGCGCCGCCACCAGTAGCCTGCGGCTTCAGTGCGAAGACGTGCACACCTATGCCCCAACCAGCCAGGAATTATTCCCGGGCGCGGCCACTGCACATGAGCAAATCGACCGGTTAGTTGAACGCCTGAAGGCCAGGCTCGGCCACGATCAGGTCGCCCAACTGCATCAGGTTGCCGAGCATCGTCCTGAATGCGCATGGCGTATTGAACCGGTGCAATTGCCCCGCCCGCACAACATCGAGCGCCCCTCCCGCTCGACGCCCAGGCTACGCACCGCCACGCATGGCAACGCAGCGCGACGCGCCTGGGAATCGCAACATCCCTCACAGGCCGCACTCGCTTCGCTACTGCGTCCACTGTGGCTGATCGATCCCCCCGTGGCACTCTCCGAGCGTAACAATCGGCCTTTCTGGGAAAGCCCCCTATCGCTGCTCGCGGGCCCCGAGCGAATTGAATCCGGCTGGTGGGACGACAAACTGGTACTGCGCGACTATTTCATTGCCGAAGACACCTCGCACCGCCTGCTGTGGATTTTCCGCGAACGACTGTCGGACACTGGCAAGGCCTGGTATCTGCATGGCAGGTTCGGGTAGTTCAGGCTTGCCTCAAACGCTCACACGGCGGGTACGGCCCAGCTTTTCGGTGTGCGTCTGACACGCCACGCAGCGCAGTGCCAACGGCTCCGAGTACAGGCGCTCGGCAGGAACCTCTGCGCCACAATCTGAGCAGATGCCGTAGCTACCCTGCTCAATACGGCGCAGCGCATCACGAAGGCCCCGCCACTCTTCGATATCCCGCTGCGCCTCGGTCAGGTCCAGCCCGCTCTCGGTTTCAACCCAAGCCAGATCTGCGTTGTCGCCAACGCGGCCTAACATGTCGTTATCTTCAGTTGATTCTCGCAGTTTGGCTGCGATTTCACCTTCAAGTAGCCGCGAACGCGCAATCATCCTCGCACGCAGATCGGCAATTTGATGTTCGCTCAAGGCCATGCCCCGCCCCCAAAGTTCTCGTTGGAAACCCAACCGCACGATCATAAGAACCGCTGATCGGGGAGGCCTTGACTGACGTCAACGACGCCGCCGGCCATGGTTCGTGGCTGCAGACGATGAAAGTTCTCGCAATCAATTCGCGTATGAACTAAAGTTTCATCCCTAAAACCGCATCGCTATTCATGACACCCTCCCGTTCGCCTGCCATCGAATTCATCGGCGTCGACAAACGCTTTCGCGTAAAGGGCTCCAACACGGAGTTACTGGCAGCCACGCAGGTGTCATTTGAGGTCGCCGACGGTGAGGTTGTCTCGCTCATCGGACCCTCCGGCTGCGGCAAAAGCACGCTGCTCAACCTCGGCGCAGGCCTCGCCCCACCGAGCGCGGGCGCCGTGCGCGTCGCCGGCAACCCAGTGAGCGGGCCCAACCCCCACGTCGCGTTCATGTTGCAGAAAGACCTGCTGATGCCGTGGCGAACCATTGCCCGCAACATCGAATTCGGTCTCGAACTGCGCGGCGTGCCCGCATCCAGGCGGCGTGAAGTTTCCAGCCAGCTGCTGCGACAGTGCCGCCTTGAGGGCTTCGGCGAGCACTACCCGCATCAGTTGTCCGGCGGCATGCGCCAGCGCGCTGCGCTCGCTCGTACCCTCGCCGTCGACCCACTGGTTTTGCTGATGGATGAGCCCTTCTCGGCACTGGACGCACAGACCAAAATGGTGCTGCAGCAGGACCTTGCCCGAACGGTTGCCGAGCAGCGCAAAACCGTACTGTTCATCACCCACGACCTCACTGAGGCGGTGGCCCTGTCTGACCGGATCCTGGTGATGAGCGAGCGCCCCGGTACCATCGCCGCGCGACTCACAGTCGAGCTGCCTGACCGCGACAATCCGATGGCGCGGCGTAAGCACCCCGGTCTGACCCGCTATGTCAACGAGCTGATGGCGCTACTGAAGCTCGATGACGGCGTAGAACTGCACTAGGCACTCGCACCATGCAGCGTGAACGACTCGTGACTGGTTTCTGGAGCCTCGCGGTGCTGGCGGCATTCCTCGCTTTGTGGGAATGGGGACCCGGCCTTGCCGGCATACCCGCCTTCGTACTGCCGCCATTCTCGGCAGTCTGCGGTGAAGCTGTGCGAATCTGGGGCGCGGAAAAGTTGCTCTGGCATGCAGGCATCACGACGGCCGAGGTCATGATCGGCTTTGTGCTGGGCTCGTTTCTAGGGGCCCTGATCGGCTTCACGCTTGGCGCATCGCCACGCATTGAGGCGGTGCTGTCTCCTTACCTGCTCGCCCTGCAGATCGCGCCGAAAGTAGCCTTTGCACCGCTCTTTGTGATGTGGCTGGGTTACACGATCTATCCGAAAATTCTGGTGGCCGTTCTGATCGTGTTCTTTCCGGTGCTGATCAATGTACTCACCGCGATGCGCAACACGGATGTCGATCTCACCAATCTGGCTCGTTCGTTTTCAGCGACGCGGTGGCAGATCTTCCGCATGGTCGAGTACCCCACCACGCTGCCCGCGCTGTTCTCTGGGCTGCGAATCGCGAGCACGCTCGCAGTGATCGGGGTGGTGGTTGGCGAGCTGGTGGGTGGCAATCTTGGGCTTGGTTTTCTGCTGGTGTTTTTCGAAGGCCAGGGCAACACCGCCGGCGTGTTCGTGGTGATCGGCGCGCTCACGGTCATTGGAGTCCTCGCTTACTACGCGGTGGTGCTCGCCGAGCGACGCGTGCTGCACTACCTGCCAAGCGCTGAAGCGCCTGTTCGCTAACCCTTCCTCTGGCCCCGCCCGATGACCACTGACTCCAGCACCGCAACGACTGGCGCAAACAAAGCGCCTGATATCCGACTCGATGGCCGGCGAATCTTCGTCACCGGGGGCGCTCGAGGGCTTGGCGAAGCCTTTGTTCGCGCGCTGCACGCAGCCGGTGCGCACGTTGCATTCGGCGATCTGCTTGCCGAGCGTGGCCGTGCGCTCGCGGCAGAGCTTGGCGAGCGCGCGAGGTTCTATGACCTCGACATGGGCGCGCCAGAGTCGATCCGCAGCGCAATCGATAGCGCTGCCGCTGACCTCGGTGGGCTGGATGGCCTGGTCAACAATGCAGCCGTCACCAACTCGGGCGGGCGCGATCTTGATCAGATTGACCTCGACACCTGGGACGCGGTCATGGCGGTGAACGTGCGCGGCCCCTGGCTCGCAACCTGCGCAGCTCGCCCTCACCTCAAAGCATCGGGTAGCGGCCGCATCGTGAACATTGCATCGGACACCGCGCTATGGGGCGCGCCTCGGCTGATGGCCTACGTGGCGAGCAAAGGGGCCATCATCTCCATGACGCGATCCATGGCGCGTGAGCTCGGCACCGATCAGATCACCGTGAACGCGATTGCTCCGGGACTCACGCTGGTCGAGGCAACCGAATATGTCCCGCGCGCCCGTCATGAGCACTATCTGAATGGCCGGGCCATTCAGCGCGAACAGATGCCGCAAGACGTGACCGGCAGCGTGTTGTTCCTGCTGTCAGGCTCAAGCGGATTCGTCACCGGACAGCTGCTGGCGGTCAATGGCGGCTTCGCCATGCACTGACTCAACTCTGAAAGATTCTCTGATGCGTCGCCTCGAAGACATGAATGCATCGGCAGCTCAGCTGCCGGTAGGTGTGTGCGCGCTTGACTCCAATACCCAGATCGAATTTCTTCAGGCCGGCGCGCCCGATCAGCCTGTCTCTCACGTGCTGCTGCACGGTATCGGCTCGGCCGGTGCCAGTTGGCTCGAGCAGCTGGAGGCTGCGAACCGCCGATCCCACCAGGTGCCGTGTCGCGTGCTTGCCTGGAATGCGCCGGGCTACGGCCAGAGCACGCGGCTAGCCCCGGAAGCACCGGTGGCAGCCGACTATGCGCGACGACTCTGGCATTGGCTCGATGCGATGGGCGTCAGTCAGCCCATTACGCTTGCGGGTCAATCGATGGGCTGCCTGATCGCGGCCGCGGCCGCCAGACAGCAGCCTCAGCGCATCGCCCGACTGGTGCTGTTCGCGCCCGCACGCGGGTACGGACAAGCCGATCCCGCCGAACGCGAACGCCGCCGCAGCGAGCGGCTCGCATCGCTTCGGCAACACGGTCCGTCTGGTTTGGCTGAGCGTCGTGCGGCAGCCATGTTGTCGCCCCATGCCAGCGCAGACATGGTGAGCTATGTCCGCTCGATCATGGCTCGGGTCGACCCGCTTGGCTATGCGCAGGCCACCGAGATGCTGGCGCAGGGCGATATCGACAGTGATCTTGCAAGCTGGCGTGGCCCGCTGATCGTTGCAAGTGGCAGCGCCGATCGCATCACGCCCCCAGAGAGCTGTCGCGACATCGCAGCGCGCGCTGGCGTGGCCTGGACCGATCTGGGCGAGGTCGGCCACGGTTGCCCGCTTGAAGCGGCGCCCACCGCCAATTCGCTGCTCGGATTAACCTCGGAATGAAGGCTACCGAGACAACACTCACCGCGGGTGCCGCCCCGATGGCGTCCGATACTGTTGCATCCGATATAGACCGATACCATGTTCCTGCGCTCGCGCGCGGGCTCGAGTTGCTGTCGCGCTTTAGCCGGCGCAGTCCGGAGCTCACCGGTGCTGAGCTCGCTCGCGACATGGGCCTGCCGCGCGCCTCCGTGTTCCGAATGCTGCATACGCTTGAGCGCGCAGGTTACGTAGAACGGATCGGTGATAGCGCCTCGTATCGCCTGGGCCTGGGTGTCCTGCGGCTGGGATTTGAGTATCTGTCCTCGATGGAACTGACCGAACTCGGGAATCCCGTCATCATGCGACTTCGCGACCGAACCCGATGCTCGTCGCATCTGGTGGTACGCGATGGCCGCGAGGTCGTGTTTGTTGCTAAGGCCCCGGGAGAGAGCGCGCTGTTTCAGTCGGTTCAGGTCGGCGCACGCCTGCCCGCGCACGCCACCGTATTGGGGCGGCTTCTGTTGTCCGATCTGGCGCCCACAGCCCTGGAAAAACTTTATCCCGAACCGCGGCTTGAGCGCTTCACCGACCGGACACCGGCAACGCTTGCCGACCTGAAGCGTTTGATGGCAGCCGATCGCGAACGCGGCTGGGCGATAAGCGAAGGCGGATTCGAAACCGGTATCTCAACCGTGGCGGCACCTGTCATCACGGGCTCGGGGCGCATTGCCGCAGTGGTCAGTGTGACGGTACCTGCGCAAAAAATCGAACCAGAGCGAGCCCTGTCGCTCGCAGCGCAGGTGCAAGAGGCCGCAGCCGAGATCGCCGCGCGCTTATCCCACACAGCGGTCGGAGGCTCAGCTTGAACCAGCCCTTCGGTAGCCAAGACACGCGGCGTAAGCTTCCGTTCACGATGATTGGCTGGGGTGCCATTGCCCAGGCTCTGCATGCCAGGCTACAGACCATCCCAGGTGCAGTCCTGCAGTGCGTGGTCGTCCGACAGGAACGCATTGAGGCGGTACGCTGCATGCTCGGCCCCTCTGTTGAAGTTAGAAGCGATGTTCCGCCCGATTGCAGCTTGCTGATCGAATGCGCTGGCCATTCGGCATTGATCGATCATGTGGAGCCCGCACTTCTGCGCGGCACCGAATGCGCTGTGCTGTCGATCGGTGCACTGAGTCAGGAAGGACTCGCGGAACGGCTGTCGGATGCCGCAGCGAAGGGACAAACCCACCTCCACCTGCTCGCCGGTGCGATCGGCGGCATCGATGCAATCGCCGCAGCCCGGCTCGCGGGGCTTGATGAGGTTGTCTATACCGGTCGAAAGCCACCGTCTGGCTGGCGAGGCTCGCAGGCCGAAGCACTGCTCGATCTCGACACGCTTGCCGAGCCGACCGTGTTTCTTGAGGCCAGCGCACGAGAAGCCGCAAAGCGTTATCCGAAAAATGCAAATGTTGCTGCCACGATTGCGCTGGCCGGGCTGGGCCTGGACAACACGCGCGTTCGACTGATCGCGGATCCCGGCGTCACGGAAAACATCCACGAGATTCGCGTGCGCGGTGCGTTTGGCGAGATGCAGCTTACGATGCGTGGCAAACCGCTGCCCGATAACCCGCGAACCTCCGCACTCACTGTGCTATCGGCCCTGCGCTTTCTCGCGAATCGCAGCACAGCGCTTTCCATCTGAGAACGCTCATGCAGACGCTTCGACGCTTTGCGCTTGTCGCCGCAGCCAGCGCGCTCACCACACTGAACACATCCGTGTTCGCTCAGTCCGATGATGTGACACGCCAACTCACGCAGGAGCGCTTTACGATCGTCGCGCCATTTCCACCCGGTGGACCGGTCGATCTGTTGTCGCGACTGCTCGCTGAGAGCCTTCAGAAGCGTTATGGGCAACCTGCAGTCGTCGAGAATGTTCCGGGCGGCGCTGGCAACCCAGGTATGGACCGGGTCAGACGGGCGCGCCCGACCGGGCACACACTGTTGGTGATCCCAGCCGGTAATCTGACAATCAATCCGACGCTGATGACGAACTTCCCGTTTCGCATTGAGCGCGATTTCTCGCCGATCACCATGCTCGCGAAGGCACCCAATGTACTGGTCGCGCACCCCGCCTCGGATACGGTAACGCTCAATGCGCTGATTGCCGCGATGCGTGCCGATCCGAAGCGCTTTTCTTACGCCTCACCGGGCATTGGCAGCGGGCTGCATCTGGCCGGTGAGCTGTTTCGACAGCAGCTGGGGCTAGACCTGCAGCATGTGCCGTACAAGGGCACGGGGCCCGCCATCAACGATGTCATCGCTGGCGTGGTCCCGCTGATGTTCAGCAATCTTCCCGCCGCGCTGCCTCAGGTTCGCGCCGGTCGGCTGGTGGCGCTGGCCATCACCGACAGCGCGCGCAGCCCGGTTGCGCCCGACATTCCCACCATGAAAGAGCTGGGTGTGGACGGCGTGGTGGTCAGTTCCTGGTATGGCCTGCTTGCCCCTGCCGGCACGCCTGCGGCCATCGTGGCCCAGCTGGCACGCGATGCCACCGCAGCCTTATCCACCGACAGTGTCACGCGCCAGCTGACCGCTCAGGCGATGACGGCCGATCCGATGACGCCCGAGGCCTTCGCGGCCCACATTCGGGCTGAAACCGCAACCTGGGAGAAGGTGATTAAGGCGCGCGGAATTCGCGCCGACTAGCGGTGCGCCGCACTTACAGGTCGAGCACCAGCCGCTCACCCTGACAGCCCGAGACGCAGATCATCATCGACTTGTTCTCGGCGCGCTCAGCTTCAGTGAGTACGGAATCGCGATGTTCGGGCGTGCCTTCCAGCACACGGGTTTCGCAGCTGCCGCAAAATCCATCCTGACAGCTGAAGCTGGCGGATATGCCCGCATCAAGAAGCACGTCGAGAATCGACTGCCCCGGCGGCACCGACAGGGTTCGCCCCGAGCGCCGCAGCTCTACCGTGAATCCCTGCTGAGACCCCACCTGTTCCACCGGCTCGGCGGCGGCAAAGCGCTCGATATGCTTGTTCGGATAACCCAATGCGCTACAGGCCGCCAGAAACGCATCCAGCATCGGCGCAGGGCCGCAGGCATAGTAATGAGTAGACGACGGGCCATTTCCTGGACGACTATTCAGCAGCGCATTCAGGTCGGGCGGGCCTCCGGCGGCATCATCGAAGTGCCAGTGCACCGGAATGCCCAACTCGGCGATTTCGTCGGCAAATGCAGCTGCTTTCCTGGAGCGGGCGCAATACACAAACTCGAATGAAGCACCAAGCGCCTTCAGCCGTCGCGCCATCGACAGGATTGGCGTCACACCAATACCGCCCGCCACCAGAACACTGTGCGAGGCCTCTTCATGCAGCGGAAAATTGTTGCGAGGTTCACTGAGTTCGATCGGCATACCGATTCGAAACTGCTCATGCACCGCCCGCGACCCACCGCGACTCTTGGGCTCGCGCAACACCCCCAGCACGTACCGGTGACGCTCCCGACTGTCGTTCGCGAGCGAATAGCTGCGAATCAGACCCCCAGGCAGATGCAGGTCAATGTGCGCACCTGCGGTAAACGCCGGCAGGTTGCCACCATCGGGCAGACGAAGTTCAATACCCAGTGTGTCCTGAGCCTCGTGGCGAAGCGTATGCACAAAGGCCCTGATCATGTCGACAGTCCACCCGCTTCGGTTTCGAGCTGCTTCTGAGCAAGCACGCGCAGCGTACGACGCAGGCGGACGATGCCAAGATCATGCTGATAAAGATGCTCGCGCTGGTTAGCATCGGGCTCCATATTTTCCATTGCCACTCTATCCTGCTCGAGCACATGAAAGTGCCGCGCCTCAAGCCGGTTGCGGTATAGAAACCGCCAGGCACTGCGCTGCCAGCCCGATACCTTGCGGCAGCGCCAGAAAAAGCTGCCAGCGGCCCGCTCTGTAATGGGCACGTATCCACCGATAATGGTGAAGTTGCCGCCGGGCCCACCTGTTTTCGGATAAGGAATTTCGAGCCGCATCATGTGAATGCCCGTGTCGATCCATTCGGTCCAGTCGAAATTGATATTTCGCTGGCCTTTCTTTTCGAATACGAACCCGGTGTCCGTATCGCGAATTTGAAAATCAGCAGAAAACTCGCCCTCGGCCATGCTGTGGGACTGCCGATGCAGATACGCGCCATGCATCGGGTCGATGACGTTTTCCATGACATAGCGGTAATCGCAACCCCACTCGACGTAGCAGAGGAAAGACGACCACTCTGGCGAGGTGAGCTGCTCGGGCAGCCCGAGCGGCGGCGGTGACTCGCAGTGGGGCTGGGCTGAGTTGTAGACGAAGATCGCGCCTTGCGCTTCCTGCGCGGGATACACCCGTGTCGCTCGCGAGCCCTCGAGCTTGCAGCCAGGACTGCCCGGCACGCGGGTGACGACACCGTCGCAACGGACCTGAACGCCGTGATACGCACAGGCGATGCGGTCGCCGAGCACCTCGCCCATGGATAGCGCAGCGCCACGATGCGGGCAGTGATCTTCGAGCGCACGGACAACCCCTGTGGGGTCACGCCAGAGCACCAGCTTGCGGCCAAGACGCCGCAGCGAAATCGGTCGGTCTTTCACCCACGAAGCGGGACACACTGGAAACCAGTAGTTGGTGAGACCGCGCGACAGAATACGTTCGACGGCATCCTGATACACAGGGGTGGGGGCGTTCATCGTTCGACTCCGTGACTGTCTTTCAGACGGGCGGGCCCGAGGGGCACTTGCCCGGATCAGGCACCCAGACGCGCAAGCTCGGCCTCCAGCCGTGCCGCAGTCCAGGGCTCACCATCGGGCCCGGCCGGGCCTGTGTCGTTCAGCATGCGCACAATGCCATCGAGATCATGGATGCCCGTTGCGAAGGCGCGTTCGATCGCATCACCCAGCAGATTCTCATACGGCGTAGGCTCAGCCAGCCGATGCTGGTGCATGAGGTTGACGAGCGGTACGGGGTTTGCCATGTGCACGCTCCTTAGTGCGAATGCGACTTGCCGTGTCCGGCCCCGTGCGACGATGCCGGCTGCGGCGAGCGGGCAACAGCCGTGATCTGAGCGGTTTCGCGGCTGCCATTGCGCAGTTCAAAGACCAGCGTGATGGGCACTTTGTCGCCGTCTTTGATCTGAACCTTCAGGTCCATCAGCATGAGGTGGTAGCCGCCAGGCTCCAGCGCAACAGGCTGGCCCGCTGACAGCTCGAGCGCCGGAATGGCCCGCATGCGCATCACATCTTTGTCCATGCGCATTTCATGGATCTCGGCGACGCCTGCCACGGGCGAGCTGACCTCGAGCAGACGCGAAGCGCGGCCGGCGGTAATTTCCATGTAGGCGGCGGTGGCCTTCTGACGCGGTACGGTGCTTCGTACCCAGGGGTCTTTGACTGAGACGATCTGAGCCGAGGCTGGAGAAACGGTTACCGCGAGCACAAACGCGACCCCGCACAACAGCGGCCGGGTCAAACGGTTGGTGAAGCGGATATTCATGCTTGCTCTCTGAGCGTTGGAATAGGTGTGCAGAGTATAGCCGCGTGACTGTGTACCGCCTGGCAGTGCGAGCGGGATCAACATCATTGAGCGAAATACAACAACTGTTTTTTTATACAGTATTATTGGTGGAATGTTGCCTGCCTATGCCGAGCTTCACTGCATCAGCAATTTCTCATTCCTGCGGGGCGCCTCGCACCCCGAGGAGCTGGTTGATCGCGCGCGCGAGCTTGGCTACGCGGCGCTCGCCATCACCGACGAATGTTCGCTTGCCGGCGTGGTGCGCGCGCATCTGCAGGCCCGAACCCATGGCTTTCCGCTGCTGATCGGCGCTGAGTTTTCGCTGCGTCACTGTCTGAAGCCAGCGTCCCCCAATGCATTGGGGTGCCTGTCGAGCGCAGGCAGCGTCTCGCCCAAACTCGTGTTGCTGGCTCGTCATCGCGAGGGCTACGGTCGGCTGAGCGAACTGATCAGCACGGCACGCGCCCGAGCGCCCAAGGGTCACTACCAGCTGCTGCCTGCCGATCTTGAGGACGGCGTGCCCGGCTGCACGGCGTTACTGGTCCCCGCGCAGGGTCTGATCACGGGGCAGCCTGGCCTCGCCTCGCTGGCCACCATGCTGCGCGAGCGCTTTGCTGACCGCGCCTGGCTGGCGGTTGAACTGCTTGCCTACGGACATGACAGCGCCCGGCTCGAACAGCTGCGCGCGCTGGGCCGTGCAAGCGGTCTGCCGCTGGTCGCGGCCGGCGACGTTCACATGCACCGCCGCTCGCGTAAACCGCTGCACGACACGCTCACCGCCATCCGGCTGGGCCAGCCGGTTGCGCGCTGCGGCCATGCGCTGGCACCTAACGCCGAACAGCATCTCCGCAGTCGCCTGAGGCTCGCAAGCCTCTATCCGGCCGAGCTTCTCGAGCAAACACTCGAAGTCGCCGCCTGCAGCAGTTTCTCGCTTGACGAACTGCGTTATGAATATCCCGATGAAATCGTGCCCACCGGGCACACGCCCGCCAGCTGGCTGCGCGAACTGGTTGAGCGCGGTCTGCCGGGGCGCTATCCGACGGGCGTACCCGCCAGCGTCCGCGAACAGATCGAACACGAGCTTAGCCTGATCAGCGAACTGCGCTACGAACCCTACTTCCTCACGGTTGCCGACATCGTTCACTTCGCACGCGATCGCGGCATTCTGTGCCAGGGGCGCGGCTCTGCAGCCAACTCGGCGGTCTGTTATGCGCTCGGCATCACTGAAGTTGATCCTGCTCGCCTGAGCGTACTGTTCGAGCGCTTTATCAGCCGGGAGCGCAACGAACCCCCCGATATCGACGTCGACTTCGAACACCAGCGCCGCGAAGAGGTCATCCAGTACCTCTATCAAAAATACGGCCGCCATCGCGCAGCGCTTACCGCCACCGTCATCCGCTATCGCACCCGATCCGCACTCCGCGACGTAGGCAAGGCACTTGCCATCGATGCAAGCTGTATCGAGCGTCTGGCAGGTACCTTGTCCTCATGGCGCGGCGCGCCCGATCGCGCTCGGCTCACCGAAGCTGGGCTCGACCCCGACTCTCCCATCGTCACCCGATGGCTCGAACTGGTCGCAACACTGCAAACTTTTCCGCGCCATCTGTCGCAGCACACGGGCGGCTTTGTCATCGCGCGCGACCGGCTCACGCGTCTGGTCCCGGTCGAAAACGCAGCCATGGCCGAGCGCACCGTCATTGAATGGGACAAAGACGATCTCGATGCCCTGGGACTCCTGAAGGTCGATGTGCTGGCGCTCGGCATGCTGAGCGCCATCCGTCGAGCGCTCGAGCTCATCACCTTCCGGCGAGACCCATGGCGACGGGGCAATCAGCGGGCGGCCAATGCGCCGCCCATCGTTGCCTTCCGCATCCAGGACATTCCGTCGGAAGACCCCGCCACCTATGAAATGATCAGCCGCGCCGATACGGTCGGGGTATTCCAGATCGAATCGCGCGCGCAAATGAGCATGCTGCCTCGGCTGCAGCCGCGCTGTTTCTACGATCTGGTCATCGAGGTCGCCATCGTTCGGCCCGGGCCAATTCAGGGCGGCATGGTTCACCCCTATCTGCGCCGCCGTCAGGGGCTGGAGCCCGTTGACTATCCACGCGATGAAATCCGCCCTGCGCTCGAACGCACGCTGGGCGTACCCATCTTCCAGGAGCAGGTCATGCAGATCGCCATGCTGGCGGCGGGCTTCAGCCCGGGCGAGGCCGATCAGCTGCGCCGCGCCATGGCTGCCTGGCGTCGCAAAGGCGGGCTCGACGCTTTTCAGCAGCGCGTCATCCAGGGCATGCTCGCGCGCGGCTATGAACCCGAATTTGCGCAGCGCATCTTCAGTCAGATCGAGGGCTTCGGCGAATACGGCTTTCCCGAAAGCCATGCCGCCAGCTTCGCGTTATTGGTCTATGTCAGCTGCTGGATCAAACGCCATGAACCCGCCGCGTTTCTCGCCGCGATGCTCGACAGTCAGCCCCTGGGCTTTTATGCGCCCGCGCAACTGGTGCGCGACGCACGCGCGCACGGCATTGAAGTGCGCCCGGCTGACGTATTGATCAGCCAGCCGCAGTGCACGCTGGAAGAATCTGACGAACCCGCTGCGCAGCCCGCTGTGCGTCTCGGTCTCGCACAGATACGCGGACTATCCGCTGCCGCCATGGTTCGCATCATTGAAGCGCGCGAGCAGCGGCTGCAAGACCCCGTCCGCTTAAACGGCTTCGCATTTGATGATGTCGACGATCTCGCTCAGTGCGCGCAGCTCGATGCCGCAGCGCTACGCGCACTCGCCGATGCCGGCGCGCTGCTGGCGCTGGCTGGCCATCGTCGTCAGGCATATTGGGCTGCTGCTGCGGGCCGACTCACCGGCGGGCTGCTGAACCAAACCCGTATTGACGAGCCTCCCGTCACAATCGCCGCGCCCACTGAGGGCGAAGACATCGTGGCCGACTATCGCTCGCTTGGCATACCAATGGGGCGACATCCACTCGCGCTGCTGCGCGACAAGCTCAACCGCCTTCGTATCGAACCCGCTTCAGCGCTCGCTGGCTACCCCGATGGGCGCATTGCACGCGCAAGCGGGCTGGTCACTCACCGCCAACGCCCAGAAACCGCGCGCGGCACGCTGTTCGTCACGCTCGAAGACGAAACCGGTACGGTCAACGTCATTGTCTGGCCTTCGGTGTTTGAGCGCTTTCGCGCAGCGCTACTCAGCGCGCAGCTCATGACCGTCTACGGACACTGGCAGCGCCAGGAGCACGGCGGCGGTACGGTCACGCATCTGGTGGCCGCGCGCGTCATCGATCACTCGGCACTACTGGGCGCGCTGGTCAACCGCAGCCGAAATTTCCGATAACGCAACACCCACCCGACAGCCCCCTTGCGCGGGCGGTACTCAGGCGAAGTTGCCGCTCTGGTAGTCACGTACTGCCTGCATCAGCTCATCGCGGGTATTCATGACGAACGGGCCGTACTGGGCAATCGGCTCATTGAGCGGTCGGCCAGCGATCAGTACCGCTCGTGCCGGTGCATCGGCGCGCAACGAAACACCGTCAGCCTCGGCACGGGTTTCAAGCACGGCCATCCGCTGCTGCGGAACAGCGCCATCACCGGCCCACAGCGTCCCGCGGTAAACATACGCGAAGGCATTGTGGCCTGGCGGCAGCTCAATATCGATAGAACCGGGCGCATCAAAATGCAGATCAAGGAATACCGGATCAACCGACCCCTCGGGCACCGCCCCCGTGACGTCATGCGCACGACCGGCAATCACCCGGACTCGCACGCCCTCGGCACTGGTGAATTCGGGCACCTGGGCACCGGGGATGTCGCGCCAGCCTGGTGTGGTCATTTTCAGGTTAGCCGGCAGGTTCACCCAAAGCTGGAAGCCTTCCATCAGACCGTCCTGCTGCTCGGGCATTTCCGAGTGAATGATGCCGCGGCCTGCCGTCATCCACTGAACACCGCCCGAATTGATCAGGCCTTCGTTACCCACGCTGTCGCGATGCCGCATGCAGCCGGCCAGCATGTAGGTGACGGTTTCGAAGCCGCGATGCGGGTGATCTGGAAAGCCTGCGATGTAATCGCCCGGATCGTCTGAGCGGAAGTTATCGAGCATCAGGAACGGGTCGAGCCTGCGCTGCAGGTCTTGCGTGAGAACCCGGACCAGCTTCACCCCCGCGCCATCCTGCGTGGGCATACCGGCCACCAGACGCTCAACGCGGCGTGAGCGGGAAACGCGAAACGGTTTTGTGTTCATGGTGCGTACCACCGACTGTCAGGCTTCAAGGCCGCGCGCCAGATCAGCGCAAATGTCAGCGGGTGATTCGACGCCAACCGCCAGACGAATCAGCCCTTCAGTGACCCCCGCTGCCAGACGCGCCTCGGGCGTGAGGCGGCCGTGTGTGGTGCTGGCGGGATGCGTGATCGTGGTTTTGGTGTCGCCCAGATTACCGGTAATGGACAGCAGCTTGCATTGATCGATCGTAGCCCATGCGCGAGTTCTAAGGCTGGCCGGGTCGGCACCCTTGACTTCAAACGCCACGATTGCGCCACCGGTTTTTTGCTGACTCATGGCAAGCGCATGCTGGGGGTGCGACGCCAGCCCCGGGTAGTACACCCGCGCCACGCGCGGATGGGCCTCAAGCCAACGCGCCACCTCCAGTGCATTGACCGACTGCCGCTCCATTCGAAGCGATAGCGTTTCAAGCCCTTTCAACAGAACCCAGGCATTAAACGGTGAGAGCGATGGCCCGGCAGTGCGGAGCACCGGCAGCAGATGCTCGCGGATGTATTGCTCGCTGCCCAGCACAGCGCCTCCCAGCACCCTGCCCTGGCCGTCGATGTACTTGGTGGCCGAATGAAGCACGACGTGCGCACCCATCTCAAAGGGCCGCTGCAAAGCGGGCGAACAGAAGCAGTTGTCCACCACCAGAACAGCGCCAGCGTCGGAGGCAATTTGCGCGAGCGCGCGGATGTCGCCCACCTCGGTTAAGGGATTCGACGGCGACTCCATGTAAAGCATGCGCGTGTTGGGCTTGATTGCGCGGCGCCACGCGTCGGTATCGGTGAGCGGCACGTAGGTAGTTTCTACGCCGTAGCGACCGAAAAAATTAAATAGCTGCATGCTGGCGCCGAAGACGCCTGCCGCCGAGACAACATGATCGCCAGCGCGTGTGAGGCTCATCAGCGTGGCCATGATCGCCGACATGCCCGATGCGGTGGCCAGGCACGCCGGCGCGCCTTCCAGCGCCGCCAGGCGGTCGCAAAACGCCTGTACGGTGGGATTGGTGAAGCGCGAGTAAACCGGGCCGCGATCGGTGCCTGCGAACCGTGCAGCCGCCTGCGCCGAATTCTCGAATACAAAGCTCGAGGTGAGGTAGATCGGCTCAGAGTGCTCACCAAACTGCGAGCGCTCGATACCCGCGCGCACCGCCAGCGTGTCAAACGAAAGGGAGTCAGACATCAGATTTCCTGAAAGATCAGTCGCCCGCCACGGCGAACTGCAGATTCATCTGGCTAAGCGTACGCTCTTCGCCAGGCCCAGCACCGATCAGCAATCGGCCCGCCTCAAGCTGATCAAGATAATCAGGCGACACATCACCGGTAATGTACTGCCCGTCAAAACAGGACGCCTCAAAGCGGGTGAGCGAGGGGTTCAGATCGGAGACCGAACGCTTCATGGCGTCCACCGACTGATACACCAACGCATCGGCACCGATTGCCTTGCAGATTTCCTCATCGCTTCTGCCGTGGGCGATCAGCTCGCCACGCGTTGGCATATCGATACCGTAGACATTCGGAAAACGCACCGGCGGCGAGGCTGAAGCGAAATACACCTTGTTCGCGCCCGCATCGCGCGCCATCTGAACGATTTCGCTTGACGTGGTTCCACGCACAATCGAGTCGTCAACCAGCAGAACATTTTTGCCGCGAAACTCGACGCTCATCGCATTAAGCTTCTGCCTGACTGACTTTTTGCGGACAGACTGCCCGGGCATGATGAAGGTGCGCCCCACATAGCGGTTCTTCAGAAAGCCTTCGCGGTAGTCAAGACCCAGTCGATTCGCGAGTTGCATCGCCGACGGTCGCGACGTATCTGGAATGGGCA
This sequence comes from uncultured Bordetella sp., assembly GCA_964581825.1. Lineage (GTDB taxonomy): Bacteria > Pseudomonadota > Gammaproteobacteria > Burkholderiales > Burkholderiaceae_E > SYIM01. The sequence goes on along the minus strand of CAZORB010000008.1, from coordinate 971 downwards.
TCACCACATCGATATCGCCCGTTCGAAGTTGGCGAGCGATGGTCTCGGCAAGATATTCCCCCATTCGCAAACGCGCGCCATACACGGATGTGCCGTCGATCAGCGAGTCGGGGCGAGCAAAATAAACGAACTCGAAAATGCAGGGATTGAGAGACGACGAGGCTGCGCACTGGCGCGAATGAAAGTTGCCATCGAGATCGATGAACACCGCCTCGCCGGGCTGGATGTCTCGGACCAGTCGAAATCCAAGCCCCTCAAGCGCTACGGACTCTGAAGCCACCAGATACTCGGTACCCGCATCGGTTTCCGCTACCCCGTAGCAGAGCGGTCGAATTCCGAACGGATCGCGGAACGCCAGAATGCCGTAGCCTGCGATTTCCGCCACACAGGCGTAAGCGCCACGTACGCGCTGCTGCAGGCCGGATACCGCTGCGAAAATTGTTTCGGGGTCCAGCGTGATGCCACGCGCTTTTTCCTGCAGCTCATGCGCGAGAACGTTGAGCAGCACCTCGGAATCTGACGCGGTATTGATATGGCGGCGGTCCCGCCTGAACATTTCTTCCGACAGCTGCCCGGCATTGGTGAGATTGCCGTTGTGCGCGAGCGTGATGCCAAAGGGTGCATTCACGTAGAACGGTTGCGCCTCTTCGGAGTCAGACGCAGATCCCGCCGTGGGGTACCGCACGTGCGCAATACCCGAGTTACCCGGCAGTGCCCGCATGTTTCGCGTTCGAAAAACATCTCTGACCAGCCCATTGGCCTTGTGGAGGCTGAACTTCTTGTTGGATGCCGTGGCGATTCCAGCGGCGTCCTGCCCGCGGTGCTGGAGGAGCAGAAGGCCATCGTAAAGCAGCTGATTAACCGCTGACCGGGAAACAACCCCGAGAATTCCGCACATGGCAGGCCTCCTTACTCGGCGAAGGGATTCAGGCGGCCTTCACCGTGCCGCCGGGGCGGACGGGAAGGTGCGG
>CAZORB010000007.1:41883-54307 GCA_964581825.1 uncultured Bordetella sp. | reverse complement strand
CAGCGCGCCTCTGGTAGAGCGGGTACGTAACCGAAGCCGTTAACGGGGGCCTCTGCTCGCAGGCCCTGCCCAGCGCAGCGCCTGCAGGTCGCGTTGATATGATCGGTTCTCCTCAATTCGTGAGACCCGCACTATGGCATTCGCCGATAACCTCAAAACGCTACCCTCGATCGCGCATCTCGCGGCACTCGAGCTGGTCGACGCCAATGGATCCGTGGTGGCCAGCATCGAGAATAAGCCCGGTAAATCGGGGTCGCTCACCGTCTATGCAGCCCTTGCTGCACGGTTTGGAAAAATTGATGCGGCCGCCGCCAGGGAAGGCCTCGATCTGTTCGCCGAGCATACTGCCGATGCGCGCGCTCACCCCGGTAAGCATCCCAACATCGATCGACTCTTTGATGTCATTGATTCGGGTCGCACCCTAAGCGTACGCACCATCCAGGCTTAACCCGCTCGAAGAGACTGTGCGGTGGTAGCAGCTGCGAGGGTATGTGACATTATCTCATCACATCGTGATAAGATAACATCACTAGCACTCGGAGCAATTATCCATGAACCGCCTGTCTCTGCTCTGCTTACCCGCCCTGTCCTGCGTCGCCTGGGCTGCTGTAGCCCAGCCGTCCCAAAAGCCTGCAACCCAACCCCACGGTCATACTCATTCGCATTCGGCCGGCGCACCGTCCGTTGAACTTGGGGCCGTACTCAACCCATCCTGGCAGTCGCGGGCGCATGCGCTGTCTCACCGCGATCGCGGTCTGGGCCTGGGCCACAGCGATCTGACGCTCGACGCAAATTTCGCGCCCTGGCTGCGCGGGCGCTTCAGTGGCGTCGCGCATAGCGATCACCACAAAATAGACACCAGAATCGAAGAAGCGTTTCTGGAAGCCCCGGCCTTGCCCGGCGGACTCCAGCTTCGCGCGGGGCGCTTTCTCTCGCAACTCGGTTACCTGAACGAACTCCACCCGCACGCCGATGACTTCGTGATGCGCCCGGTTCTGCATCGCGCTTTCCTTGGGGGGCATTACTTCGATAATGGGCTCAGGGTTAACTGGGTCGCGCCGACGTCGCTTTACTGGCGTGTCGGCGGCGAACTGCTCCGCGGCAAGGGTCTTCCCACCACGCCCGCCTCTTCAAACATCGGGGCCTGGACGCTTGGCACTCGGATTGGTGGTGACATAAGCCAAAGCAGCAGCTGGCAGCTTGGGCTTTCCACGCTCAGGCACGGCCGCGGCGCAAACGGGTCGGCGGGCGAAGCGCACCACTCTCATAAGGACGAGCATCACGCAGAGGGCGAACAGGCACACGACGCCGCGGTCGAAGCAGCCCATCACGGTATTCACCGCGCGGTATTTTTCGGTCGTCGGATGGACATGCTAGAGGGCGTCTGGAAATGGGCTCCTGGCGGCAATGCTCGCGCCCAGCAGCTGCGCGTCAGCGGTGAGTTGGCTCGGGTCAGCGATTTCGGCGATACCCAGAACGCCGCCAGTCGTCATACTGCGTGGTATCTCTCGGCGGTTTATCGGTTCCGTCCCCAGTGGGAGGCGGGGGTTCGACTCGATCGTCTCAGCGCGCTTGCACTGCATGAATCCGGTTACGAGCCTGCGCGACTTGAGGAGCGCAGCGTATCGCTCGCCTGGAAGCGCGATCACATGACCACCATTCGACTGCAGTTCACTGCGCAGCGCGATCGGGGTGGCTTCGCTGAAGTGTCCGAGATCAAGCCTGCCAACGCGGTCCATCTGCAGTTCGTAAAGAGCTTTGGCGCACACGGTGCACACGCATACTGACGCACGGGATCAGGGCCCAGGCCGCCGGCGCCTGAGCAGAGGCTTTGGTCTGCTCATCGCTGCGGTGGTCGTCAGCCTTCTGGGAGTCAGCGCCCCCGCGCAGGCTCGGCTCAACATCTTCACCTGTGAGCCCGAGTGGGCGGCGCTTGCCCGGGTGCTCGCGCCCGAGGCAAAGATTTTTTCAGCGACACATGCCAGGCAGGACCCTCATGAAATTGAGGCACGGCCAGCCCTGATCAGCGCGTTGCGCCGTGCCGACCTGGCCATCTGCACGGGCGCCGGGCTCGAAGCAGGCTGGCTGCCCATGCTGCAAAGCCGCGCTGGCAACACCCGCATAACGCCTGGGGCTGCGGGACTGCTGCTGGCAGCAGAATCATTACCACTTCTTGAGGATGCCCATCACCACCCATCGCGCGACAAGGGGCACGTACATGCTGGGGGCAACCCCCATATCCAGCTTGACCCGCGACTTCTCGCACGCGTCGCAGCGCGTATCGCCGACCGCCTCGCGGCGCTGGACCCCGCCGACGCTGCGTCGTACCGGCGCCGCCTGGAAGGCTGGCTAGCCGAGTGGAACACCCGAATTGAGCACTGGCAGCAGGCCGCCAAGCCGCTATTCGGAGAAGCGGTGATCGCCGAGCATTCGAGCTTCGCCTATCTGTTCCGATGGCTTGAGCTCTACCAGGCGGCCGACCTCGAACCCGTACCCGGTGTACCCCCGACTGTCAGCCACCTGCAGACGCTGCTGCAACGCGCCCGCGACGACCCGCCCATGGCGGTTGTGCAGGCGCTGTATCAAGATCCACAGCCCGGTCGATGGCTGGCCGACAAACTCGCCGTTCCGCTGCTCACGCTCCCGACCACCGTCACAGCCGACGGCAGCACCAGATCGCTCGAAGGCCTGTTTGATCATCTGATCGCCGCACTGCTGGCGGTGCATGGCCCGCGCCGCCCACCACGATGATGGACAGCGCGCTCGAACTTGGCGCGGTGCTGGCTGCGCCGTTCACGGCTGGAGTACTGGTTCTGTTATCCCATGTGCCGCTGGGCGAGCAGGTTCTGCGTCGTGGCATCGTCTTCATCGATCTCGCGATCGCGCAGATCGCGGCGCTGGGCGTGCTGGCGGCCACAGGGTGGGGCAACGGCTCTATCGCCGCCTGGTGGGTCAGCACGGCGGCGGCTCTGATTGGCGCGGGGCTGGTAGCCTGGCTGGCGCGCGTCTGGCCCGAGCAGCGGGAGGCGTTGATTGGGCTGGTGTACGTGGGCAGCGCCGCCGCGGCGGTTCTGTGGGTCAGTGCTGACCCCCATGGTGCCCAAAGGCTGCGCGTGCTGTTGGCGGGCGACATTCTCTGGGTAGGCACTGATTCCCTATGGTTGCTCGCCGCGGGGGGTGCCCTGTTCGCATCGCTCTGTTTCCGGCGGCCCGAGCTACTGAACCGCGACGTCGTGTTCTACCCGACCTTTGCGATTCTGGTGAGTCTGTCCGTGCCAGTCCTCGGCCTCTATCTGGTATTCGCTGTGCTGATTGCACCCGCGCTGGGCGCCAGCCGACTCCGTCAGGCCGGCCATCCCCTTGCTCGTCGGGCGGCTTATACGAGCGGTATCGTCGGACTACTGCTGGGTCTGATTAGCTCTTATCTGCTTGATAAGCCAAGCGGACCGGCGATTGTGCTCGCGTTAATCGCAACGGCGGCCGTGTCGAGCGCGCTCGCTGCGGTTAGACTACGGGGATGAGCCGAACCCGGAAACCCGCCGCCGCCCCCTCTACTCCCGCTGCGCCTGCCGCCAGCGCTCCCGAAGCGACTGGTGCGGCCAAAGCACCCCTGTCACGTGCCCAACGGGCGCTGATCGCCAGCCGGCTCACCGAGGCCGAGCAGCTCTGCAATGATCGCGGAACCCTGCTTACGCCCCTGCGCCGTGAAGTGCTGAAGCTGCTACTGGAACGCGGGGGCTCAGCCAAGGCCTACGACCTGCACGATGACATGCGGAACGCCCATGGCAGGGTCGCGCCCATGACGGTGTATCGGGCGCTTGATTTCCTGATCCAGATGCAACTGGTCCACCGGGTCGACAGCCTGAATGTGTTTATCGCCTGCAGTCACGGCGAGGCTGCCTCGTCTGACCACAGTCATGATGCCCTGATGCTCGTTTGCACCCGCTGCGACAAGGTGGTTGAACAGGCCGCCCATGAAGTCGCCAGCAAACTGAGCGCTGAACTCGCCGAGCGATTCGGGTTCACCGCCCACGGTGTTGAGGTGAAAGGCCTTTGCCGCGAGTGCGCGGCCAAGCAGCCGTAGCCCCATCGGCAACAATCGTAGCCTGTTGGGGCTCGGCCGACACCATGAAAGCTGAACCACGTAGCGGCCGTTAAGGAGTCCCAGATGCCTGATTCCCGATCCCCGGTCATTCGTTGGTTGGATGAGATCGCTACCCTGGCGGGTATTCCCATCGCCTTGAGCGATACGGGCGCCGTCGATCTCGAATTGGCATCGGGTGCACCGCTGCGGCTCGAGCTTGATGATCAGGCCCAGATCATGTTGCTGAGCGCGGATCTGTTCAACGTGAAGGAAGCCGAGCGCAGCGCCCTTTTCGAGCTGGCAATGCGGCTTAACCTCGAGGGGCACGGTACTGGTGGCGCGTCACTGGGGTGGGATGCCAAACGCGATATGTTGGTGCTCTCGGCGCTCACGCCCACCGCGCTGCTCGACGAGGAAACCTTTCTGGGCGTTCTCAGTGGGTTCATCACACTGGTCGACGAGTTCCGAAAAGGGCTCCCCCAGCCAGAGGACATGGCGACCGACCCGACAGCGGTCGCGCCGCTGATGATCCGCGCGTAAGGAGCCGCCGTGGCATGGGGGTTCTTCAACCGCGGCCTCAAGGTCACCGGGCAGTCTGCCTCCAACACCGTGGCGCAGGCAGGTGGTTTTGCCTCGACGCGCGTCGGCGGTGGAACACGCAAGGAAAAAGTCTTCCACGCCCGCTTCGTCGCTTTTTTCAAGAGTTGCGCCAGGAAGATTTCTCCTAGAAAGCATACGATTCTGAAAACCGGCGGCGATGCAAATCGGTACCTGCTGGCTCGAAAGAACGATCCAGGGAACCTGCGGCTCGATTTGGCCGGTCGCCTGCGAAACCCAGCGTTCGCCCAAGCGCGGTCAGTGGCGGCGGGAAGAGCGGATCCAGCGGGTGGCCCCACAGCAGCTTCTTCAGGCATCGGTTCACCCGCTGTCGAGGCATCAACGACAACCCTCCCACAGGAAAGCAGCGAGCATCCCTCCGCGAGTGACGCACGCGCGTTGACCGGGCTCGAGCGGGTCACTGCAATCGGATCACGCAGTGCCAGCATCGAGCTTGCACGCACACAGCTTAAATCAGGTGACCCAGCGGAAAGGCTTCGAGGACGCGCAGCGGAAGCGAAGCTGGTGAGCGATATCCTGGCCGACTTCAGCCTGCTGTCTGACCCATCTGCGCACGGCATTTCCAGCGAACTCGCAGCCTCAGCCCGTGAGCTGCTCACTTTGCAGCTGCTCAGTGTGAAACTGCCAGAGGGTAAGCAAAAGCTCACAGACGGCCACCTCGCTGATTCGCTGGGCTCCGAGATCGAAACCGATGACGCAAGACAGGCCCTCAACCAGCGGTACCAGTACCTGCCGCCAAAGCTCGATCAGTCCGAAACCGATGCCGCCCGAAAGGCCCGCGGCGATCGCGAGTGGCCCTCGCCGGTGAGGCAGGCTGACGCATTCCTCAGCCAGCTAGGCCAACTGCTCACCCAAATTGCAGCCCCCTCTGACGACTCTGGCGCACCACCTATCGACGCCAGATTGATCGGTCGGCTATTCGAGCAAGCGCGCCTGCAGGCCGCCAAAGGCAGCGGGAACGCTCTGTCCAAGGTTGAGACTTACGATGCGCTATACCTGACGCGCCAACTGCTCTCCATGGTTGCTGATCGGGGTACCTCGTCCGAAAACGACGCCCAGATCCGGCGCGCGGTGCTTGATGAGATCGCACCAGCACCCGAAGCCCCCACCCGCAGACTGAGTGAAAAAGAGCGCAAGGATTACGACACCAAGGTCAAGGCTCATCAGGATTTACTAAGCAACCTCTCGAATGAGCTGTCGGCGGAGTTGACAAGACGGCTGCCTCTTGCCCGGCTCAAGGCCTATTGCGAGCAGGTCGATCGGCAATTCGGTAAGGAAGGCTCGCTCGACGATGCGCGCCTCCAGTTGAAGCTTGCTGCAGCCGGCAACGACGGCGAACGCGAATGGATCAAACGCAGCCACGAGCTTGGCCTTGCCGTACGCAATCTGGATCGCGCCTGGACCATCCGAACCCGGCACGGCGGCAGCAATCAATCTCCCTTCGTTACCGGAAGCCGGATCCGGATCGACGCGAAACTGATGACCGCGCTGCTCGCGCCGACAGACTCGGGTAACACACTTAATCGGGTGCAGAGTACCAATACACGCGACGTCAATCTTCTGGTGGCCCACGCCATAGCGCTGCAAAAATCACTGGATGAGCAGCAGGCCTGGCTCGATGCAGGCGAAACCAGCGTGGTCGACGCCGACGTGTCAGCGCCCGATCCTGCCAACCAGGCTATCAAGACGCTGTTCAACGCCAATGACTTGAAACAAATGGGGTTCAGCGATACCGACCTGAATCAGATGGAACACGATGGACGGCTGGCTGGCCTGCTTGAGGCCTCCAGCGCGTTGGGCGCTGCGGGCATGCGCAGCGCGGACGGCGTGGCCGAGGTAAACAAACTGGTGACCCAGGCGCGCAATCGCCTGATCGATAACACGCTCGCTACCAAGGGGCTTCGCGATCTCGCAGGCGTTGAGGCACGCGCTGAAGCGCTGGTGGCCATCGCGAACTCGCGCGAGGCGACGCGAGCGCCCTTCATCGCAGCGCTGAAGTCGTATCTATCAGCCGACGACGCCCAAGGGCAGTTGCAGGAGTACGAGCGCGCTGGCGCAGCGTTAGCGCGGGCCTACGATGATCGGGTGACTATCGACCAGGAAGTTGAACAGGCCCAGCAGACGCTGAAGGCTTTGGGTGATTCCCCAATGTCGCTCAAGCTGGACGCCTCGGATGCGAAAACGGTAGAGGTCGCTCGCCAGATTGAGGAATTCCATCGCCTGGCGAGCGTGTTCAGTGCGATGGGAGCGGTAAGTCGAAAACTCGAAGCGGCGATCGACCTGGAGCCGCAGGGCAGCGAGGTACGTCAAGCGCTCGAACAAGACCTGAAAATTTCGAAAGGTCAACTGCGCGATATCCATGACGCCCTCTCGCAATCGAAAGCTGCGCTTGCCCGGCGTGCCAATCATCCTCTGCTTGCTGCGAATGCGTCGGTCATCCGGGGTGAAAGCCTGACCGCTGCAATTCAATGGATCACGGATGCCTCGGACGCCGCCCCCAGGGGTGCGGACAAGGTGATCGATGCTGCCGCAGCCATCACAACCCTCGATACCGCGCCCGCCCGAAGTCGCCTCTGTGAATCGCGGATACGCGAAGCAGCACGTGTACAAACTCGAATCCTGGAACAGCGACGCCAAGCGCTACCCGACCCGCATCGCGCCGCGCTTCAACTCGAACTGCGATCGATCGCGGCAAGTGTGTACCTCGATCATCTGCAGGCTGCCTCGAACGTAGGCGAACCCGCGCCGGGGTTCGTTCTTGCCAACTATCGCGAGTCATTTATTGAGAGGGCCCAGGCGCGCGGCGTGGACACTGACGCCTTCGCACTAGAAATCGACGACATGCTGCTTCGTGACCTCGACGAAGAAGCGCTTGGCAAATGGATCTCGGACACCCAGCAGTCTTTCTCCGACCGCGTGCTTGCGACGATGAGCCAGGCAGGCGCCGCAATAGCGGCAGCGCGAGGTTTGCCCTCTCCAACCCTTGCAGGTGCATCAGGTGCGGCACCAGTACGTGTGGCACCCGATACCCCAACGGTTGCCAACGCGAATCGGGCGATCATTCTTGGCGCCATCCGGCAGATGCAAATCGGCGACCGGGTATTTTTGAAGGCTTCGCGGAAAGGAGAAATCGGCCTGAGCAAGCTACCCGCTGACCCGAGCGGAACCTTGAAACTCGATCTGATGCTGGGCGCGGGCGACCGCAATATGTTCGATGTGAAGCGTAAGCCCAACGGTAACTTCACAGTGTCGATCCGGGCAGGCACCACGCTATCAGCGCGCGCGGGCGTCAGCGCCTCGCCCGCGGCGCTGGCCGAGGTGGCCAAGGTCTCCGGCAAGATTGAACTCACCTCAACCTCTGTCGAGGGCTGTACGTTTGAATTCACAGCGGACCAGGGCATTGCATTCATTGAGCACATTCTTGAAAACAAGCCTGTGGATGCCGCATTGCTCGCCACTGCCCGCGATATCCGCACCGTTTCCAAGGACGAAAACAAACTGATGGTTGAGGCTGGGCTTGGTCTGTCGAGCGACTCAGTCATCAAGGCACTGAAGGGCAAGTCTGAGGACGCCACCAAGGTGCTCAAGGCTGGCCTGGAGAAAGAGGCAACGTCACTGGTCAAAGCACCCTCGGTCAATCTGGCAGCAAAGGCGGTCTGGTCGCGCGCGTGGGCGGAAGCCACTCAAGACAACGCTAAAGTCCACGTGCTGAAGCGCGCCACTGCGTATCAGCTCGAAGCCTCGGTTGGCGCTGAAGTCACGGTGAAGCTTCCATCGCTTGCGGAAAATGTTCTGAAACCTGCGGTCTCCCCCGAAAATGGTGCGCAGGCGGTCAAGTCATCTCTGTCCGGCACCAACACGAATCTGGGGGGACTGAAGGCATCGGTCTCGCGGGTGTATGAAGCCGAATTGTCCGTCGAACAAAAAGCGTTCGACGGCAGCCTGCGCAAAGCCGAGTTCGAATTCGTCGTTCCACTGGTCTCGGGACTCGACACCGCGGCGCTCGGAGGCGTCGATCCCAGACTGAAGGCGCAGCTTGATCGTTTGCCCCCGGACCGTCGCGCCGAATTCGATCAACTCCTCAAGCAGGTCGACAGCAGCGAAGGCTACCTGCTGCTCGCGGCCTCTCGGCTCGACGACTCCGTTTGTAATGCATTAAACGCCGAGTTCAGCTTCGAACGGGAGATCGCCAACGAACTCGGACGAATACACTCAAGCAGCTCGCGCGATGCCGCACTTGACCGTGCCTGCAAGGCGCACGGCGAGCGGTTGGCCGGGCTTGGCGAGCAGGCCGCCGAATTTAAGCTCGAGCGGCTGATCTTAGTGAAAGGCGCCACGATGACCCGCGAGCAGGCGCTTGGGGTCGGTCTCCTGCGCCTCGAACGCACGGGGCAAGCTGGCACTGGTAACACCGTGGGGCAGGTTGATCTGACGGCGCCCCCGGCCCGGGTGCCTGCGCAGTCGTCGGCCCAGACGCCAGTCGAGTCCGACAATACAATATCCGGGCAGGGTTCCGCCGCTACGATCGGCGATGCGGCGCCCCCGATTGCCGATGGGGTTCAGTCCGCTGAAACGGTGGCTGCCTTGCTCGACAAGCTCGAAGCCGAGCGCGCGCTATCGGATCGCGACGCCAATGACGATCCCGCCGTACTCATACGGCGGGAACTTACGGCCCGGCAGGCGCAAAGCACACAGGGCCTCATGGACGGCTTAGTGAGGCAACTCGACGATGACCGCATGCTCGAAGACGAGCTGAACCGATCATTTAATACCAGCAGTCGAGAGGCGTTACTTGCCGCGATCCGGCAACTGCCGGCTACGGAAGCCGCAGCTCGTATCGACGAGGTCGATCGTCGACTTGTGTTGCAGCGTCTGAGCGAGGACGATGCTGCCGCGACTGGCGTCGTCCCTCAGGGCCCCGCTCTCCCCTTCGACATTGAAGCTTTCATCCGGGCCGAGGGATTCACGACCCACGACATCCCTGGCGACGGCCACTGCATGTTCGCCTCGCTCGCGCACGCCGCAGGCGGCGAACTCCGCACCGCGGTCGAATCGGCTCCCCGCGAAGCCGCCATGGCGATTCGCCAACGGATCATGCAGCGACTCGTCGAACTCGAGCCCAACCGTATCGCTACCTTTGCCCGCTCGAACAACGCGGATGCCCGCAGGGCGAAGCTGAGTGGTGCATTCCTTGAACTCTCGCGGGGTTTCAACGTTGCCCGGCCAGAGCAGAGCGGCTGGGGAACAAATTATTCATTACCCGTTGCGGCGGCGTTATTCAATCGACCCATCGTAGTCGTCGACCAGAACGGTATCGGCAACCTCTATCGCCCCGACTGCTCGGAGGAGTCCTTGAACGGCAGCCGACCCATGCCTCCCGGAGGCTTGGCAGACCTTGTTCAAAGCCTGCGAAATGAGGGAGGCAATCCGCCCATCGCCATCTACAAGTCGAGCGCTGCGCACTATCAGAGCGTAAATCTCGAACCCTGATTCTGCCGACATCCACATCCGAAGCGCGCAAGCCCATCATGCCTCTATCGACCCACCCCGACTCACAGTGGCCTAGCGCGGATTTTTCGCGGGTGCCCTTCAATGTCTTCACCAGCGCTGAAATCTATGCGAGGGAACAGTCGCGCATCTTCCGAGGCCCTGTCTGGAACTATCTCTGCATGGAGATCGAGATTCCGAACGCCGGCGACTTCGTTCGAACCTGGGTCGGTGACCTGAGCGTTCTGGTGTCAAGGGCTGAGGACGGATCCATTCATGCGTTTGAGAACAGCTGCGCCCATCGCGGCGCCCAGATCACCAGCAAACTGCGTGGCAACACGCGCCGCCATACCTGTGCGTATCACTTATGGACCTATTCGCTGAAGGGCGAGCTGGTCGGTGTACCGCTTGAAAAAGGCGTCAACGGCAAGGGCGGCATGCCGCCCCACTTCGACAAGCGCAATCACAGCCTGAACACCCTCCGGGTGACCACCTTTGGCGGACTCGTGTTTGGCACGCTATCCGATGACACCCCGGCCATTGAAACCTATCTGGGCCCGCATGCGGTGTCGCAGATTCAAAGACTGCTCGTGCAGCGACAACCCAAGGTACTCGGCTACCTGAGGCAACGCATTCCAGGCAACTGGAAGCTCTATAACGAAAACGTACGCGATCCGTATCACGGCTCGCTGCTGCATCTGTTTCAGGTGTCATTTCGATTGCAGCAACCCACCATGCGCGGTGGCATCAAGATGGATGCCGATTTGAAGAACACCTGGAACCATTCGATTCTGACCGAAGAGGAAACCGGCAATCGCCAGACATTGTCGGACGCCTACGCGGGCACGGGAAAATTCGCGCCCGAAATGCGAATGGCTGACCCCGCGCTTACACAGGTTCCGCTTGATCTGGGGGACGGCTATAAGACCACGATCCTGTCGATTTTTCCCTCACTGATCGTAGCCCAGGTGGATAACACCTATGCGATCCGGCACCTGCGGCCCAAGGGCACCAATCTGGTGGAACTGCACATCACCTATCTCGGCTTTGAGTCTGATACGCCCGAGATGACCCACGACAAGCTGATGACCTCTAATTTCATTGGCCCTGCCGGCTACATCTCGCTCGAAGACGGCGAAGCGCTGCGACTGGTGCAGGAGGGCATCCGAACCCGTCGACCGGGTCAGCACGAGATGCTGGAAATGGGCGGGGTCGGCGAGATCCGCGACACCGACTATCTGTCGCAGGAAATCTCTATCCGCGGCTTCTGGTCGTTCTATCACCGGATTATGGGAGACGCGGCATGACGCCCGATCTCATGCTGCGCCTGCGAGTTGAATCGTTCCTCTACGACTACGCCGCCATGCTCGACGATGAGCGCTTTGCCGAATGGCCAAGCCTGTTCACGCCGGATGCGTGCCGCTACGAGGTGCTGTCCCGCGAGAACGTCGACCTGGGCCTGCCTGTTCCCATCATGAGCTGCTATTCGCACGGCATGGTGCGGGATCGGGTGGCGATGCTGGTGCAGGACACCCTTACTTATCGCAAGATGAAGCTGCTGCGACAAGTCAGCAACGTTCGCGCAAGCGCTGAGCCGGACGGCGCGATCGTCGCGCACGCCGGGCTCACTGTCTATCAGTCTGACGAAGAGGGCGTGTCATCGCTCTATATCGTTGCTCGATATCAGGCGAGGCTGGTTCCCTGCGAAGATTCCTTTCAGGTCTCGGTCATGAGAGTGGTGGTCGACTCCTTTGGTATCGACACGATGCTTGCGGTACCACTGTAGGCGCGCTCAAGCCAAAACGATCACAGGAAAGGCAATGCAACGTAGAACGCGCAAGTTTGGCGCTCGTGAGCCATCACGAGCCTGGTCTCGGCGCAGGGCTCAGGTTGAGCGACTCGAGGATCGGGTGCTCCTGTCCGCATCACCCATCGTGATCGAGGCGCCGGACAATTCCGGCAAGCCAATCAGCGCGGACAACATCAGGCTGAACAGCACCGCGAATCGTGAGGTCGCTTTACCCGGTCTGACTGAACTGGCCGGCAGTGCGCTGGTAATCGACCTCGCACGAGGTGCCGAGCAACAGCCTGGCCGACTCTCGGCCGGCGCCAGGCCTGGCGAGTTGATCGTTGCTGGTGTGGAGCCTTCACTGATCGTGAATCTGGGGCCGCTATCGGACGAGGCCGCCCTATCCCAAGATGCCGACGGCAAGCTGCGGCTTACCACCGCATCTG
>CAZORB010000007.1:0-41873 GCA_964581825.1 uncultured Bordetella sp. | reverse complement strand
TCTGACCAACTCTACGATCTCATCTTTGCCGCACCCACCAACCTGTTCGGCATCAGAGGCCTGGGAGGTGCCGACCGTCTGGCTGTCACCACCGCAGATCTCGGCAGCGCCCAGTTCAGCGCCGACCTCGAGCACCTGCAAGTGCCCGCAGACGCTACGCTCAAAACGACAGGCGACGTGGTGCTGCGCGCCACACAGGCCGTATCCGCAAGGTCCGCTGGGTCGCTCATCAGCAATGTCAGCATCGCGGTGGATGGTCGGATCGAGGCGGGCGGCCAGGTATTACTGCACGCGTGGACTCGCCAGTCGCTTGACTTCACAGTCGCGTCCACCGAAGCGGTTTCGGCGTCATCACTGGCAGCACAGGCGTCGGTTCGCATGGGCAGTTCGGCGAGCATTCAGGCGCTGTCAATTTCAATCATTGCAGACACGGATCTCGCCGTTGATGCGCAGTCCTCGCCCGCCAACCGGCTCTCGCTGTCGCTTTCAGCCACTCAGGCGAGCGAGGCACTGATCGCGGGCGGCGCGCGCCTCAACACAGTTGGACCCGGTACAGCGGTGCCCGCTTCGATCCTGATCGAGGCCACTGGCAGCTATGCGATGCGTTCCGATGCAAGCCCCGCTGCGGACGATAAGGCCAAAGCGGGCGATGTCACCATCCAGATCACGCTGAACCGCAGTGCAAGGGCGTCGCTCGGCGATCTTCAGGGGCAGACGCAGGTGGGCCCCGCCAACGCCGCTGCGGCCAGGCCTTCGGTGCAGGTTTCCGCGCTTGCCCGCGACGGCGCGACAGGCGGGCTGGAAGGCTTTTTCTCGAATCCATACACCGGGCGCTGGGTTACCGATATCACCGGTACTGTCCGAGCGGACATCGAGCGGGCCGACCTCACGGCGCGCTCGCTGCGCGTCTTCGCGCTGGACGCCACCACAGTCGAGGCTACCGCGAGGCAGGCTGTGCAGCGCGGCGCAACCGTCACGCGGGTCCGCCTTGCCGACTCGGCGATCACTGTCGCCAATGAGGCATCGCTGATCGCCCAAGACCGCTCACAGTGGCACACGCTGGGTGGTGCAATTGGGCCTGGCATCACCGGCCGCCTGACAGGCGATGCGGCACTGGCCGGTAACGACCTCAACGCCTCGGTTGCCGTACTGGTCGAGCGCACAGTTCTCAGGGCCAGCGACCTGCGCAGCGCGGCGCTTGCGGCGCAGTCGCTAAGGTCTGAATTGAAAGGCGCAGTTGGCGGCAGTGCACCGCTCAGCCTTTACGAACTGCTCTTTGACATCGGAAACACACCAGCGCCGCAACGCGCCTGGAATTCGCTCTCGGGCGGCGCAAGCATCGACCTTCAAAGCGCCACGCTTAACGCGGAGCGCTCGCTTGGAGCCCATGCATCCAGCGCTGCGAGCCTGCAGGCCATGGCGCCTGCAGGTACCAACGTGGCGCAACGCCAAGCCGAAGTGCTCGCGATTAACCGCGCGGGGGCGCAGACTGCCAACATTGAAACGCTCGCGCTGTCGGAGATTGATGCCGCTGACGACTTTGCAGCCGACCGGGCACTCACCGTTCGGGCGCAGGCCTTGCAATCGGCGCTCACTGCGGGGTCCGATCTTTTCCTGACAGCCCACTCGTCGCTGCTGCAGAAAGCGCGAGCCGGGACGCTTGAATCCGACGCAAAGGATCATCCCGCCTCGGATCTGACGCTCAAGGCAACGGCCATTGCTGTTGGTAACCGGCTGCGCAGCAACGTGATCGCGAGCGCCTCCGGAACGCCGGCAGCGCCGGGTGCGACACCCACCCGGCTTCGCGCGGGCCAGCTCACGATCGATGCCCGCGATCACTCTACCGCCGATGCGGCTGCCGGAATTGCCGGTATCGCCGGAAGCAGTGCGGGCGGCATTTATGTGTTCAACGACGTGCACCGCAACGTGCTCGCGAACGCCAGCAGCCTCGCGATCGAAGCTGCATCCCTCTCCGTTGAAGCCGAGGACGCCGCCACCCTTTCGGCAGTCAATCGGGTGGCGTTGAACACGTCATATGCCAGCAGCGCCAAAGCACTGAGCGAACTGGCTGACCAGTCAGCCGTCACCCTCAACTGGGTGCTGGGCAGCGTTGATGCACGCGGCGATCAGTTGCAACTCCGTACCTCGGAATCGGCTTCATTCAAGGCGCAGAGCAATTCAGTCATCGGGGCAGACAACCTGCCCAATGACAGCTACTCAGGTTCATTTCTTGCAGCCAACCTGCTTGGCACCAATGCCGCGCCCTCGGCCAATCAAACCCTGGGCTTGGCAGCCACAGCGAGCGAGGCGCTTCAACTCAAAGTGCGCGCGTCGGTCGGACGCAGCAATCTCGACACCGGCGGCAACCTGACGATATCGGCCTCTGATTCCCGCGAGGTATCGCATACGCTCGCCCAGACACTCGGGGCAGCCGGTGGCCGGTACGGTCATGCCATTGCGATTGGCGCCAGCGACACGCTTGTAGCCGCCTCGCTGACTGCGGATCCGGCAATTCAACACCGGGTGGGTGGTGCGCTCGCGGTTGAGGCTAAGGGCGAATCAAGCTTCATCAGTTCGGTCACACTCGACGTGCCGGGTGTACTCGGAAGCTTCGGAGAGGTGGGCTCCAACAATACCGTTCGCACCCGCCTGTCTGCCGGCATCGACCGACTATCGCTCATCAATGGCGCGGGCGTTGACGTCGCCGCCCTCGATTCCCAAACCCTTTCGAGTGAGACAAAGGGCGCATTCGGGCTTGATCACTTCCTGATACGACACCTCAGTCTGGGCGGCATTTCCTCCGGCTTCGCCCGTGTCCTCAATGTCGCCCTGGGTCAGATCGAAGCGTCGGTTCGCGACAGTCTGATCGTCAGTGCGGGCAACCTGAGCGTTGAAGCCCGTGACGCGTCAACCCTGGACGCGCGTTCAACCGCAAGCTTCCGCGGTCTGCTTTCGATGTCCGGAGTCATCGTGGTCAACCGCTCAGGCTACTGGAGCGAGCGTGGATTTCCGCAGGCACTGGGCGAAGCCGTGCTTGCGCTGGATGGCGCAACCCCCACCCCTCGAAGTGTCAAGGCTTCGGTGGTTCGGTCTGATGCAACCCTGGGTGGCAACCTCCGCATCAATGCGAAGAATTCAGTTGAACTCAACTCCAGCGCCACATCCGAAACCCGCGGTGGCCTGCTCGCTTCGTTCGGCATGCTCGTCTCACTTAATCAGCTGGCCACCGAGGTTGATGCCTGGGCGAGTCGCGCCGATTCCGCCTCACCCAGTGCTGGGCGGCAGGGAATCATCCGATTCGATCTAGGCGGATCTCTCGAAGTCTCTGCATCGGACGAGGCCACGCTCAGTTCAAGGGCTCAGCTGGGATCCTCGGCAGGCAAGGCCGCCCTTGGCATCTCCGGCTCGCGCAACATCCTGAGCGGCGCAGTTCGCGCCACGCTGGAAGACGCGGCCGTCCGCGCGGCCGGCTCGGTGTCGGTCACGGCCGATGAGGCGGCCTCGCTCACCGGCGTGCTCTACGGAAGCGCAAGTCCTGCTGACGGCTATATCCCGTTCACCGGGGCATTTGTGTTGAACGCCCTGGTGGCATCGAACCAGCTGCTTTCCGCCGCGCGCGCCGTACTCGAGTCCGTCGACGCCGACCTTGGCGGCGATCTGATCGTCAACGCCGCCAATCAGGCCACGCTCACGGCTGGAAACACCGCTTACACCATGAGCGGAAATTCGGCGGTCCTTGCATTCAATACAGTCGGCTGGAATATGAGCAACGTGGGGGCACTCACGCTTGCCACGCTGACTGGCGGCGAGCCGGGCACGCGGCAGCCGGCAGTGACCTTGGCCCAGGTCAGTGACAGTGTGATCCGCGCAGGCGGCAACATACTCATTGATGCGCACCTGGGTGCCGATCTGGATGCAGCGCTATCAAACGGGGCTAAAACCCTGGGACTGTCAGCCACCTTCAATGCGGTGCAGACCCAGGTCGATGCCAAGCTGTTCGACGCTGGTACCCAGCTAAATTCGCGCGGCGTCACTCAGGCTGGCGGGCGACTGCGGGTACAGGCGCTTAACGATGCCTCGGTCTACGCCAAGAGTACGCTCGATGCCACCGCCTTCGGCGGCCTTGAGCCCGACCGACTCGAAGCTGACCATATGTCCGGCGACGGCGAGCAGCTGATCCGGTTCGGCGACACGGTGCGCCTGGCAAAAAACTGGCGCGGATCGGGCAATCCGGGTTCAGTGTATGCCTACATGGGCGGCACACCGGTCACGATTGATCTGGGCGATGCCGATTACGGCGACGAGGGCTTCTGGGCTGAGCAGACGGGTACCGCTCAGGGGCCGCTTTCGGCTGTCTGGTTCAAGCTCGAGAAAGCCATCAAGGCGCTCAGCAAAATCGGCGGCGACTGGAAGACCCAACCTGCCGTGATCGAGCCCGAGATCGATCTGAGCAGGTTCAACCAGGCCGCCAACACCACGCTGGCTAACGGCACCCGCATCCGGGTCGATACCGGGCCCCGGGCGGGTGAGGTCTACGAATTCGCACGCGACGACCGCACTGACAGCGCGCCGATCAGTCTGAGCGCCGCTGAAATTCTAAGCGCGGCCGCTGTACGCGGCGGCGCGTGGACCCCGGTTGCCAGGCGGGAACAACAGCTGATCACGCTTGCCACGCAGGGAAGCGCCACCCCCACTGCATTCACGCTGGCGCTGGGCGATCAACTCACCACTCCCATTGCGTGGTTGCCAATCGGTGAGCCGGTCGCTGCGCGGCAGCAGCTCGCCCTCGCCCATGCGGGCCGAACGTCAGGCACTTCGATACAACTTGAGTTGGCCGGCCATGCGCCGCTCCAGGTCACGCTTGCGCCAAGCGCGGCCGGCACGGCCACTGCGCTGCAGGCAGCGCTTGCGCGATGGTTTGGCGAACGCGGAGTGTCCGTGCGCGCCACCGACACGCGCGCAGATGTCTGGGCGTTCGAGATCGCGCTGGCCGGTCATCAGGTGGGGCGAACACTGGCGCCCATCAAGGTGAGCGCTGGCGGGCAGTCCCTCGCGGTTCGCATGCAGGTGCTGGAGCCTGGACGGGCTGCGCCCACCGCAGGCGATCAGGCCCGCGCGATTGAGAGCGCACTGATCGCTGTCACCGGCGACGACAAGCTGTCCGTCGAACACGATCCAGCAAGGCCCGGACGCTATCGCGTTGCGTTTGGAACGCTTCTGGATCAGCCCCAACTGCGGCTCGCAGCACCGGTTGAGGGGCTGATTGCAGGCTTCGCCACGCCCGAAGGCGATCAGGGCTCGCGCGGCGACGGTAGTTTCTACACGTTACCCCTGAAAGGGGCCACATCCTCGCAGCGCTACGACATTCGCTTCGACTATGACGGCAAAACCTGGACCAATAACGCAGTGCCGGATGCAGCGCCTGCCGCGCTGATGGAATTGGTGATCGGCGAGGCCACTGCGCCTGACGGGACCCGCTTCAGGTCAACCGGACTTCCGGTCTCGGTCTACGAAAGCACGACCACAGACGGCAGCAAAACCCTGGAGGTGCGATTCGGCCGCGACGACAACGGTCGATCGGTGGGTGAACTTCAGCTGCGCATATCGCCTGACAACACAGCCAATGTGCTCTACGAGACCCTCAAGGGCGTAGAACTCCTTCAGGGCAAATTGGGAATAGGCGGGGCTTTGTCCCGCAACGATCTGGCCACCTCCGTGATTGCGAGCATTGATCGCGCTGACATCCGGGCGGGAAGCGTTGAGGTGCTTGCCACCGATGCCGCCGGAATCTCGGCAATGGTGGCGGGCACCCTCACCATGCAGGGGTCACTGGGGGGCGGCGGCGCAGCCATCAATGGCGCAATCGCGACGAATCAGGTGCTGCCCCTTGCGCGCGCCACGCTCGATAACAGTTCGGTTGCCACCACCCTGGGCTCCGTAGTTGTGCACGCCGCGCAAAGCGCGAGTCTCAAGGCTAAAAATTCGTCGGTAACCCTGTCGGAGGGTACGTCGCTGACGGTTACGTTTGCCACCAATGTGGTCGGCTGGAGCGAGAAAAACTACATCCCCACAGCCATTACCGACCCGCTTGCTGTCATCACCGGCGACGAGCAACCTGCTGCGGCTGAAGCGCTGATTAACCAAAGCCTGGTCACCGCTGCGCGCGGCGTCAGAGTGAACTCGCAGGTCGATGCCGCAATCGAAGCGAGCCAGAGCGCAGACGGCGGCGCGGTCGAAGGGCTCCTGGAGCGAATCCGGTCCACTTACAAGGACCCGGTTACCGGGAAGCGGGGCATTTCCGAGAAGGATCTGAAGACCAAGATCACCGCCGGCCTGCTCATGGGCAGCAACAAGGTAAGCGCCGCGGCGATCGCCCGTATCACCGGTTCGGCGACGCAGGTGCGCGCCAACTCCGGTGCGGTCGAAATTATTGCCAATTCGACGCCCAGCCTGAACGCCTCATCCTCGATGGCCCCGGTAGCCTCAAGCACGCTGGGCGGAGAAATCGTGGGCCTGCTTGGTACCGCTGCGGATTGGATCAACGACGCCGCGGGGCTGAAGTATCTGCAGAGCTATACCGACCGATCAGGTGTGCAGTCGCTCCAGCTGGGCGACCGGGTGCTGTTCAGCCCAGCCAGGTGGCAGTCGGTGGATCGGCCTGCGGTTGTCAAACCCGGCGAGCGCGTACGACTGCTCCGCTCGCTGCCGGGCGCCGACCCTGCGCACTCGGTCTATGAATATGTCGGCGAGCAGCCGCTCGAGCGGGTCGATTTTGAGTCGCAGGATTACGCCGACACCTCACTGTGGAGGCCCGCGCGGGGCGATGAATCGGTGTCCTACATCTACATGGGGGCCAATCGCGACATCGACCTGTCAGCCGAGAATTATCGCGACCGGTCGCGCTGGATACCGTTCCAAAGCGCCATCACCGATAACCTGATCGGGGCGCTGAAAGGCATGGTGGATGACGCCATCGGTGCGGTAGGCAGCGACTCAACCAAGCTTGGCATTAACCTGCTCGCAATCTTCAATGACGTGCGCAGCGTGGTCGACGCAACCCTGGAAAATGCCGCGGTCAGCGCAGCGGGTGATCTGGTGGTGGAGGCCACCCAGGCCGGTTCGCTCCATGCCGAGGTATCCAGCTCGATTGCGTACACTGGCTCGGAGCGCCAGTTTGGCGTCATCTTTGCCCAGAATGCAATGATGGGAGGCGCCGACGCAACCGTCTCCAACGCCCGTATTACCACCACCGATACCGGCGACGTACGAGTAGCCGCCGAGAACGACGCCACCCTGCACGCCAAGACGGCAGCTGATGTCGACTCCGACCGCTCGGTGAGCGTGATTGTTGCGATGAACTCAATCGGCCGCCCGCCGGTGGTTCGGGCAAGCGACTTCATCGATCCCTCGAGCGCCGGCAATCTCGAACCTCCTTCGATTCAGAGGACGCGAGCGCGAATCCTCAACAGCGATCTGGTCGCCGCAGGCCACGTGGATGTGCTCGCGACCAATCACTCGCTGATCGTGGCGAATAATTCGAATTCGGCGATCAACTTCAAGATGGGCTTTGATGCGTTCGCCGGCGGCATGATCACACTTGAGCAGTACTCGTCGCTTCAGGCCATGCCGGTGTATGCACAGAATCGTATCGATGCTTCCACCGTTGCACTGATCGAGAATCCGAAGCGCCTGAGCGTGGGTCTCGATCTGACGCTAACGGCATCTGACCGCGCCGCGGTTTATGCCAATGTCGAGTCGTTCGCAGTGGCGATCGTGGCTGGACAGGGCCTGGGAGTGAGCCCTGCTATTGCATTCAACGCGGTCCATAACAGCCTCTCCGCTACGCTGGTGGGCAAGGGCGCAGCCGACAGCGTCGCGGCAATTCAGGGCGATGTGTTCATCACTGCGGATCGAAGCGCAATTATCATTGCCGACACCAGCGCCACCGCCGTCGTGGTGTCCTCTCAGGTCAAGAAAACCAAGGACACAGGTTTTGGAACGCTGAGTGCGGGCGGAGCGATCGCGGTCAACCTGATCAGTGGCGGAGACGGCGCGGCCGCTGAAGCCCTCATCAGCGGCATCACGCTGAAAGCGGGTGGCGTAACTGGACAGAGCGGCGATGTCACGGTGCTGGCCCGCGATCGTGCGCTGATCGAGGCAAGCCTTGGCGCCACCTCGGCATCGGTTGCGCTGGGCGGCACTGCGCAACTGGCCACCTCGATTGGCATCTCGGTCGTCCGAAATCTGATTGGCGCCTCGGCGCCTGCCACGAGGGCTGACTTCGGTCTGAACGAGTTCAACGCGCGAAGCAGCCGACCGCTTGCCGCCGGGACGCGAATTCGCCTCGACGCCGGTCCGCTGTCGGGCGATGTGTATGAGTACCTAGGCGAAAGCCAGCCGGCCAGCGAGAACACGCTGCTAGCAGAAGAAGACTTCCTGGACGCGAGCCTGTGGAAGCTGGTGAGCTATGTGCAGAAAACCGCCGCTACGCGTGCCCGGCTCGAGCAGGTCGAGCTTGACGCAAGCGGAGCACTCATGGTGGAGGCCCGCAGCGAGGCCACCATCAGCGCGGCGCTGCAGGCCACATCGGTCGCAGCGCGCGCCTCGGCCACTGGTACCACCAGCGCGCTGAGCGCCGCGGGATCCGTGGCGGTCAATACCGTGTACACCAGCCTCGAGGCAAGCATCGGCGGCGTTCTGCAGTCGCCCCGCACACTGGTGGCTGATCGAATCACGGTTCGTACGGAATCTCGCAGCGCTATTAACGCCGTGGTGGGGGCAACCTCCGTTTCGGCCGCGCTGAATGTGTTCGGCTTCAAGTCAACCGCACGAACCGTATCGATCGGGTTATCGCTCGCATTCAATAACGTCAACGCCGACGTCCTCGCGCTCATCACCAACGCCAAGGCAACCGCACGCTCGGGTGCAATCGAGGTGCTGTCGCTCTCGGGCGCGCAGTCCAGCCTAGACCTTGACTGGCAGGCCTTCCAGGCAGCCGGCCTGACGGGCGCAGCGCTCGATGCGGCTGCCAACACGGCGGCCGAGCCGAGCTTCGGAAGTGCCGAAGGCCGGCACTGGGATTATTTTCCGAGCGAGGGTGTGACGTCGCTCAAATCCGGCGACCGGGTGCTACTCGATGACCGCCGGATCATGGTGTTCCGCGGTACACCAGGCCTCCGAGACCTGGCCCGCGAGAACTTCGAAAACCCGGGCCTCTGGACCGAATTGGTCACCGCCCCCACCCCACTTAAGTCGGGCTACACGGTTCGCGTCGATCCAATGCATGTGGCCGGCGGTCTGCCAGGCAGGGTCTACCGCTTCATTGGCGTCAATCCCGCCTACTCCACCGACGAGCGCACCCGTGAGGTCCGGCCCAACGATCTGGTAAGCGTCAGCTCGAACCACATTAGTAACGACAGTGGCCGCAGCCCGTTGCTTAACAGGGTGTTTCAGTATCGCGGCGCGAGCGCAGTCACCCTTGACCTCTCCGAAACCGACTTCAACGACACGGGGCTCTGGCGCGAAGTCAACGTCGAGACGTCCATCGTCCTGTGGCGCGAGAATTTCGCAAACACCGCCCGCTGGGTGCTGGATACAAGCTTCGCTGATCCGGCCACCCTTTCGCGGCTTAGCACCGTGCTGGAATCCGGCGGTGTCTCCATGCCGGTCGCCGACGCGTTTAACCAGGCGGCGCTCTATGCGAGCAACCGCGGCGCGCAGGCCGTTCTGTTTTCGAGCGCAGGTACCGTCGAAGTTTCACCCGGCACGATCATCGAGGTCGACAGCGGCGACCTGATCGGAAACCGCTATCTTTATCTCGCCGCCGAGGGCGAAGTTGCGCTCGATCGTGAGGTCTTCACCGACACAAGCCGTTGGCAGCGCCTGGAGGGCGCACAGGCCACCCTCCGCCGTGGCGACACCGTGCAGGTATCCAATGGGCATCTGGCTGGCGGATTGCCCGGTGCCATCTACCGCTATCAGGGTAAGAACCACCAGACCCTTGACCTGGCCAAGGCAAACTACATCTCGGCCGACTGGGAGCGGGTCCGACCGTCCCTTAGCCTCTCGGTACTGCAGCCTGGGCTACGTTGGGCAATTGTCGATGGACGCGGTAATACCTTTGTGCTGTCGCGCGATGCAGGCGGCGGCGCGCTCACGCTGGACACGGCGCAGGTCAGCGCAACCGCCCGAGCAGTATCGGTTTCGGCCAGCCTCTCGCTGGGCGGAAGCAAAGCGGGTTTCTCCGTATCAGGCGCTGGAGCTGTCGCGGTCAACCGCCTGTCCGGGCACACGGAAGCGGCGGTCAGGCAATCAGCGCTCACCTCCGCAGCCGACGTGGTCATCGAAGCGGCTTCAGAGGGCAGCATCGAATCTCGCATCCTGGCGGTTTCAGTAGGCGTCTACATCAATATCGGCGCGAACACTTCCCCGGGCATCGGTGCCAGCCTAGGTATCGGCGTAGCGCGCAACTTCATCGGGACGGCGGGATTCGGCGTCACGGACGCCAACGGGGCTGCTGTGATTCGCGCGGTGCTGGAGGCCTCATCGGTCGAAGCAGAGGGAGCGCTACGCATCGACGCGCGATCCAGCCAGGGCATCTCCTCTGGCGTCAATGTCGTTTCGGTGGCGGTGGCCGGCGCCACCAAATTGGGGCTGTCCGGATCAGGCTCTGGCGCGGGCAGTGAAAATGCAATTGGTACAGAGATTGAAGCGAGTATCCGGGGGGGCTCCGCTGTCCAGGCAATCCGCGCCGAGCGGATCGTCCTCCGCGGCTCCGACAGCTCCCGCATTGATGCCAATGCCTTCGATGAAGGCATCGTTGGGCCACTGGCTTTCCACCGCTGCACTCGGTGGCTCAGCGGGTGGCGCGCTATCAATCGGTGCCGCCGTGGCGCGGAACCGCATTGGGGGCGGTGTCCAGGCTGTCATGGAATCCGCAAACGCCCAGTCGGCGGACACCATCAGCATGACGGCCGACAGTGACGCCCGCATCCAAGCGCGCTCGTCTGCCGCCTCGCTTGCGGCTGGACTCGGCGGCAAAGCGGGCGTGGGTCTCTCGGGCGCTGGCGCGTCCGCGCTCAACATCATTCTTGCCAACACTGTCGCAGAGGCTCGAGACAGCTCACTCAGCGCGGCAGCGGATGTCACCGTTGCCGCAACCTCAAAAGCGTCGATTGACGCCAGGATAACGACCGCATCACTGGGGCTGGGTGTGGGCGGAACTGCCGGAATCGGCGCATCCATCGGGGTCTCGATCGCACGCAACTACTTAGGTTATGACCCGGATCGATGGTCCGGCAGCGTCACCTACACATCCGGAATTGATAGCCCGACGCGCATCCGCAAAGGTGATGTCATCCGTCTCGGCCCCGGGGCGGGTCTGCGCGCTGGCGAGGTCTATGAATACATCGGTAATGCCAACCTCGTTCAGACTGATACGGACAAAGACGGGGTCGCAGACGACCTGATCCTCACGCAGGACTTTTCGAACAACGCGCTCTGGCAGCAACGGTACGACGCTGCGTCCAATCGGATCGCAGCAAGGATGATCGGCTCTTCGTTGGCTGGCATACAACCTGGCGAGGAGGCTGTCGACCTATCGCTTTCCGCTACTAACGAGCAGACGATCCACGCGCGAGTGATCGCAGGTTCTATCGCGGCGGCGATCGCCGGGAAATTCGCTGGCGCGCTGGCGGTCGTTGCAGCCTCCACAGTCAACCGGATCGGTTCGACCACCGAAGCAGTCATTTCGGGTGCTCATGACGGCAGCAGCCAAATCACCATCGATGGCAACATCACCGTTAAAGCGAACGACCAGGCAACTATTGACTCATCGCTGGCAGCGCTTGGCGTGGCCGCTTCGCTCGGATACACCGGCGGAGCAATTTCGATTTCAGTTGCCGTGGCCTACAACGAAATTCGCAGCAGCGCCAACGCCCTGCTCGATCGAACCAACGTCAACATCGGCGGCGATGTCATCATCGACGCGCAGCAGTCCAGTACGATCCAATCCACCTCGGCCATGGTATCGGCCGCCGTCGCCGCGGCCGTTGTAGGGGTGAGCGCCAGTGGCGGCGGCGCCGAATCGACGAACCTTATTGCAACGGCCAGCCGCGCATGGCTGGGCCGTAACGCACCCCGCGGCATGGCCGACACGCAGGTCACCAGCGGCGGCTCGGTTCGCGTGCTGGCCACTGAAACCGCCAAAGCCGACGCAGATGTCGATGGATTGTCGGTCAGTCTGGGAGTGATCGCCGCAGCAGCGGGTGGTAGCGTAGCTGCGAACACGTTCACACCGATTGTTGAAGCCGCCATCGGCAGCGCGCGGATCGATGCAATCGGCACGGATTCCGATGTTGAGGTGAAGGCATTTGGTCGCCACACCTCCGACACCACGACCCGCTCGATTGCCGTCAGCACCGGCGCGTCGGTTGGCATCTCGTCTGTCACAACCGAGAACCAGGGCACAGTCACGGCGCGACTCGGCAACGACGTCTCAATCAGCGCACCCGCGCTACGGGTGCTGTCTGAAGGAAGCGACGAACTGTTCCAGACCTCATCGGCGCTGTCTGGCGGGCTGTTCCTGGGCATTGCCGGTGCCGTCTCCCGACTCACTCAGACCGCCGACACACTCACGGCAATCGGTGACCGGACCGCCCTGGCGGTTGGAACGCTCGAACTTCGTGCGGATCGAACCCAGGCCCTGGACGCAACCGCCAGAAATCTCGCAGTGGGCTTGCTTGCGGGCAGCGGTGCAACGATGAACACCACGCTTGGCGGAAGCGCCGACGTGCAAATCGGTAGCCAGACGCGTATCAGCGCGTCCAATGTGATCATCCGAGCCAGCAACACAGCCGACAAGACCCGATACTCGGCAACCGAAGATTCGGTCCATGCCTTCGGCGCTGGACTGGGCACTGTGCAGATTCTCGGCGCCACCTCTGCCTATGGCACGCGCGATGCGCCGTTTGGCGCAACGGTGTCGGTTGGCCCGGGCAGTCAGATTGCAGTGGACGCCCAGGGCGGTGAACGCGGTTCGCTACGAATTGACAGCTACAGCGCTGTCACTGCCTTCGACAAAGTTCGCGTGGATGCGGTGGCGGGCATGGCGATCAATGCGGCCACCGCATCGCAGACCGCGCACACGCGCTCGGCGATTTCGCTGGACGGGGCCACGCTTAGCAACTCAACCGGCGACATCGAGTTTTCGGTCAGAGGCGATGGCAATCTGTTCGCAGGCGCCAACAGCTTCGCAGCCGGTCTGGTCGCCCTCGGTGTGTCCAGCGCCCAGACAGATCTGCGCAGTAACAACCTGATCACCGTCAAGGACAGCACCGTATTTGGGCGCGACGTGGTGATGCGATCAGGCGAAGACCGTGCTCGGGTCCCCAACCTGCTCAATACCGAGAGCCGCTCCGACCACACCGTGGTGGCGCTGGTCACCATTCCAGGGCCAGACGTCGGCGCGACCCTGGTTGAAAGCAACACCATCAACATTGACGGGCGGTCGCAGATCCGCTCGATCGGCCTGATCGAACTCACGGCCAAAGAGGGGCTGGGTGGCGCCGATCGCGCTAAGGCGACTGGTCGACAACTCAATATCGCCGTGCCACCGGTGATCGGAACCTTCTCCTATAACGCTACGGTCACAAGCAACAACACCGTGTCCATCGGGCAGCAGGCCCGAGTCGACGCGGGCGTTCAGAATCAGGCGCTGCTGCATTTACTGCCCCGAACGCTGAACGGGGTTGGGCAGATCGATCCAACCCGGCTTGGCATGCTGCTGTCCGACAGCGAAAAGCTCGCGCTGGGTCTGGATGTCTCGCAGACGTACCACACGGTGGCGCTTGAACTCGAGCCGGTCAGCGTGTCGATTGGGCCGGAAACGCTGATTCATGTTGCTGATCAGCAGACGTTCTACCGACTGAGGGCACCGGCAACGGGCACCCTCTCCACACGTCTGATCGCCCTCCACGCTGAAGACTACCGCGACTCGAGGGTCTGGGAACCGGTACTGCCCACCCACACCGTTCCGTCGAACGGCAACTTCACCACCGCGGTTCGAACCGGGGATACCGTTCGAGCGCCGGATGGACGCTGGTTTCAGTACGGTGGACAAAATCGCACCATCACGCTGTCAACCGTAGCCTGGGATACCACCACCGAGTGGAACGAGATCGAGGTTTTGGCGAGCGACGCAGGTCTGCGCCTGGCTGAGTCCGTCAACGGACTCTTTTATGCGGTCAAGCCAGTCACCATGCCGATGCCAACGCTTGCGTATGAAAACGTGGCGAGCCGGCTGTTCGCCGATCGGGATCAGCTTCAGCAGTGGATCATCTCGCACGGCGGCAACAGTGAGGCGGTGGCCCGTTACCAGGCGCTGATCGACACCATCGATCGCCAGCTGCGCGCGCGCGGCCTGCTCGACCCCGGAAACGGGGCGCCAACCGTACGCCAGGCGCTCGACACCTTGCTCCTGCGCCTGCCAACCATCGAATCCTCGCCAGGGCTGGTGGTGATCGACGCAGGCGACAGCTCCCGTTCAGGTCTGCAGTCAGCGCTGGACAGCGGCCGCCTTGTTATTCGTCGCGGCGCAAGCGTGGACGTGCTCAACCGGACGCCGCTCGGGCTCGAGATCAACGATATCGGCGTTCGAAAGCTGGAGCGGATCGACGAGCGCAACGGCGAACTGGTTGTGATGGACGCGGGACGCGCCTGGTTCAACGGTAACGCGATGACGGCAACAGGTCTGGGCAGCGGCGGCACTGCGCCAGCCACCGGCACCTTGTCGGTGCGGCAGAGCCCACTGCCCCGCTCGAGCTATGCAGTGCAGGGGCGGCAGGTGCCCGAGGGCCCGCAGGACATCACGATCCGGGGCCGGCTGGTCAATGATGATGGCCCACTGCGTCTGATCAATACCGCAGGCAGCATCGACGTCACCGGCGAACTGCGGGCCGCCACCATTGAGCTTGCCGCAGCGGGCGACTTTTCGCTGCGCACCGAGAACTGGTACCACAGCAATCGCGACCCCAGGCAATACATTGACTTCGCCCGAAGCTTTGGCAATGCGCTCTATAGCGCTGCGGGCACGCCTCGCTCACTGTCACTTGCAGAAACCGATTCACGGCTGACGCCCCTTCTTACCGCGATTCGCACGCCCTCCATCGAACAGGCTGCGGTGCGGTCGCTGGGTTCGATCGATATCAATGCCCGGTTTCTTAACATCAATGGGCTGATGGAGAGTGGCGTTCAAAGCATCGGTTTCAGCGTCGACGCTCAATTCAACCCGTCGCGTTCCGGCGCGCTGTTCAATGAAAGCGGACAGCCCGTGGCAGGAATCCGGGTGACCAACGGCATCGTGCCGGGTCTGAATGCTCGCTTCGATCAAGCCTCAGGGCGCATTGTTGTCGACCCGATCCGCGCCTCGGCGGGCAGCATCAATCTGACCGGCATGCTGCTGAGCACCGGCAACGGCGAGCTGCGGGTGGCAAGCGGCTACACCAGCGTGATGATCGATAACCGCTCGCGATTTGCGCTCGAGGTTCAGGGCATCGACGTCTCGACCAACCGGGTGGGCGAGATCTCGATGACCGACAGCGTCTCGTTGCGCCGCGAGGTGTTCCGCTACCAGGGCAGTTCGGTCACGCACACCATCAGCCAGGGTGCGCTACGGCCGTCGACTGAACCGGGCATCAGCACAATTTTCTACACACCGGTTGGATCCCCGGTTACCGGCAGCGCCGACGTGCCACTCAGCTATCAACCTGAACCCGGCCGCCGCTATGTCTGGGTGACAGGACAGGGCATTACCCAGACAACGGTCAACGTTTACAACCGAAACACCTTCAACCTGTTCGGCGAGGCTGATTGGATGGCCCGCGACACGCAGGCGAACTTTTCATCAACGAGATTCTCTGACCGCGAGCCGCTGCTCACCTCGGAACTCGCCTTATCATCCAGCGTTGCCGCCACGCTGCAGGTGAGCTATGAGCGTCGGAGCAACCCGCCTGTCGCGCTGTCGCAAAACGTCGCGCTGGTTCGAAACGTCGCCAACAATCAGCTGTTTCGCTACGTCGGCCGCACGGGTGAAATACAGTTTCCGGTAACCGACTTTTCCAATGCAGGCCTGTGGCGGCTCGAGGAAACGCTGACCGGCGGGCAACGCCGCGAAGGGGCTATCCTCGCGACTGAGTCATCGCCAATTCGCCGCGCAAATGGTGCCGTCTGGACGCAGAACATTGCTGCCGAGCGCTATGAGAGCAGCTTCGCCAATCAGGTGGTCACTGTCGAACGAAGCGAAAGCGGTGGCGGCTGGCTGCGCACCAAAACCTACACCACGCGCACGACCACCGTCACCGGGCTAAAGGACTTCTACACGTACTCGCTGAAGGCAGACCGTCCGATCTCGATCGGCCGTCTCCCAGGCGCAGCCCAGCCAACGATTCAGATCGATACCGCGGGCACGCTGGCGCTTACTGGCTCCATCCGGTTTGCCTCCGATGCGCCGCTCGTCACGGGCACTACCCCACCGATCTCGATTCGAGCGTCAACGCTGCAAACCCCACCCGGCGTAACCATTTCGGGCGCTGCGCCGGATATTCGGCTTTCCAATGGGCCGATCGACATCCGCCTGATCGCGCCGCGCGGCGCCCTGCGGCTTGAGGCCATCGGCGATATTCGCGTTCACCAGTATGCCGATCCATCCAGCACGCCCATCACCATCGACCGGATCATTGCGTCCGCATCCTCGAACGGCTCGGCCGGGTCGGTTTTCCTGCAGGCCCGACACGGCATCGGTGCGGTCGATGCCGCAGCCACAGCCATCTCAGGCGCTCGAATTGACCTCGATGCGGGCGCAGGCAGTCTGGCGTTGCGCCTTGACAGCGACGTCGATCGCGGCGGCTCCGGCGGGCTCAGCGCGCGCGCCAGTGGCTCGATCACGCTGACCGAGGTTGCGGGAAATCTGCGGCTGCTCGATCCGGCTGACCCCAGCGATGGCGCGGTCTCGCTGCTGTCGCGCACCGGCGATATCTCGGTCAGCGTTCCGGACGGTGCACTCTTAGACGGCGCAGACGAACGGCCGCGTCCGTCGACGGCCGAACTCACCGCCCAGGTCCGGCAGGCATCGCTATCGCCGACCCTGCTCGCCCGGTCGAATCTGCCGAGCGGCCAGGCGCTTGAAACCCTGGTTCAGCAGAGCCTAGCGCCTGATCTGAGCGCACTCCTCAGGCCGCATCTGAGCGCGTCACTCAGCGCGCAACCTACGGTTGAGCGTATCAACATTGAGGGTCGGCGGATCACGCTCACAACCGGTGTTGACGCATCCGGCGAAGGCGCTGGCATTGGCTGGCAGAGCTCGCGCATCACCATTTTGAATCCGACGCGCCCGCTCTCTGAAATGAGCGAAGCAGAGCGTTCGCTGATCACCCGCGCCCGGGCCTCTGATGTCGAGACCATTCGTTTTCGTCAATACATCTGGACAGGCGCTGACACCACGCTGGACCTGTCCCAACCCAATGTCTTCGCAGGGGGACAGTGGCGCGCAGTGCAGGCGACCGACATCGCGCCGGCGGGAACACCTGTTTTGGCGAGTACCGATGGCATACGCGCACTTCGAAGCGGCCAGTGGGTCGAGGATCGGCGGTCGGTCACGTCGGTCACGCTGCAGATTCGAGACGATATCGATCTGATCGCCACCGATTCGATCAGCCTTACCTCGCAGGGCGACATCGTGGTGGCGAGCCCAGCCAGCATCGCGCTGGGCCCTGGCACGCCATCGTCGGGATCCTCGCTGGCTCAAAGCGGCGTCAGGGCAGGCGGAACACTTCGGCTTCATTCTGGTGGCTCGATTACCGGCATCGCCGACGCCGCACGAACGGTGGCGCATCTCACCAGCGCGGGTGACGTGGTGTTGCAGGCAGCGGGTCGGATCGGAGCGGGTGACGCGTCGCTGCTGATCGATACTGGCAGCCGGGGCCTTCGCCTGCCGGGCAGCGACACCTGGCTGGGCGGCGAGGTATTTGCCGAGGCGGAAGGCAACATTGCGCTTGCTGAGACCTCCGGCGCCCTGCGTGTTGGACGCGCATGGTCAAGTGCTGGCAGCGTGATGCTCGCCTCGCACCAGGGTAGCCTGCTTGCGTCATTGCGCGAAGCCGAAAATGATCCTGCAGCGGTGCGCGGGGAGCGGGTAAGCCTTGCTGCGGGCATCGCGGGTTCGCCATCGGGTGAGGCCCGTGACATTGGCAGCTTGTCGGCGCCAATCAGGGTTCACTCGCCGATGCTTGAGGCCGCCACCTCATCGCGTGTGCGGTCAGTGATTGCGATTCACACCGAAGGTGACCTGGCCATTGACGGCATGGGCATCTCCGCTGCGAGTCCCGCCCGGGTAGAGCTGCGCAGCCCCGGTGCCATCGCCATCAATGCGCCAATCACTGTGCCGGCGGGTCTGTCTGACTTTGAAACCGTTCTGATTGACGCGCGCGGCGGCGGCCTCGCCATCAACAGTCCCATCCGTTTTGGCAATGGCGTTCTCAGCCTGCTCGCTGAGAGCGAGATTGTTCAGCGTGCAGGGGCCGCGATCAGTCATCCCCGCGGCGCGCTCGACATCGAATCGCGTCAAGGTCGATTTGTTCAGCTGCCCGGCGCAGAGATCAGCACCACAGGCGGCAGCGTCAGCGACACCGGCAATATCCGGATTGCAGCGCGCGCGGGGCTCATCATCGATCAGATTGCCGCCGGCAATGCAGCGATCGCGTTGATGAGCTCCGCCGGGGCCGTGTCGGCGGCCAATGCCGATCTCGCGCCAGACCTGTCAGCGGCCTCCATCCTGATCGATGCCGCTCAAACGGTCGGCGGGCTCGGCGCAGCAGGGATTCCCGTCGATCTCTCCGGCACCACGCTCGCGCTACGCGCCGGCGGCTCGGTCGGTATCGAATCCGCTGGCGCACTGCGGCTCGGCGCGGTCAGCATCCCCACCGCGCGCGTCGATCCCATGCATCGTGCCGCGGGCGGAATCACCGCACCCGGCGGAACGGTGAGCAGGGGCACGCTTACCCTGAGCGGGATCGTGATCACCCCGCCGTCGTCCGCAACCGATCTGGTCGCTGCATCGATCCGCGCGAAGGGCGGCGCACTCTCGGTAGACGATAGCGTCACATTCGCGGCCAGCGGCCCGCTCCTCCTTGAGGCCAGCGGCCACGCGCTCAGCCTCGCCGCGGCGGCCAAGGTGCGCACGCTTGCAACGGGCGCAGGCTCAGGCGGCGGTGTTTCGCTCCTGGCGGGCGGCGAAGTCACGCTGGGTGCCGGCAGCCAGATTCAGAGCTTCGGCGGCGACGTCGATATTGAAAGCTTTAACGCCGCGATCACGATGGCGGGCGATGCTGGCATCGTAACCGGCGGCGGCCATGCACGGCTCGCTTCCCGGGGACACCTGACGCTTGGCGTCATCGATACGCTTTCACCCCCCACAAGCACCGGCGAGTCAGGCGAGCAACAGTCTGTGCTCAGCCTGGTGGCGCGGGAGGGCTCAATTCGGGTAGCAACAGGCGCTGCCGCCGACCTCACCCGGCTCTCAACCGGTCTGCTGCGAATGCAGGCGGCAACGGGAATCGGCGGACTCACCGATGCGCTCGCGATTCGTATTGCCGCCGGCCAGCTTGGCGCGCGCAGCACCTCTGGCGATATCGGACTCATCGAGCGCGATGCACTCACCATCGGCCCGATCGACGAGAGCGTCACGCAGCGTGCCACCCCACACGGGCTCCGATTGCCGGTCACTGATGGCGCCATCAGCGGACTGGTGGCTGAGTCGAGCACCAGCGGTGTGTCCTTGCAATCGCTCGCTGGCACGCTTCGAATCAGCTCCCGCCCATCGCTCGACGGGGGCCTGGGCGTTGCCGCAGGCAGCGCAGGAATTCGATTGAGCGCGCAGGGAACCGCCGCCGACCTGCTGGTCGAGGCTGATCTGCGCATCCATGACACTGCCCTGGCAGGCGGGCCGATCACACTCACCGCGAACCGGGATCTGCTGATCACGGCCTCGACATTGCTCGACAGCCGAGGCGGTGCGATAAGCCTGCAGGCGGGCCGCAATATCACTCTTGGCACGATAGGTACGCCTGCGATTGCGACGGGTCTCCCATCGGGCGTACCCATGGCCAGCCGGGTCACCATCCAGGCAGGCGCATCCATCAGCCGGGCGGTAACAGGCGACGAAATGCTGCCATCGATCCGCGCAGCGGCGATTGAGCTGTCGGCGGCCCGAACGCTGTCGGCGTTAACTATCTCCACTGACTCGCTCTCTGTCAGTGCAGGCGAAGGCAGCGTATCGATCAGCGATGTGGCAGCGGCGCCGGGCGACACAGCAGGCATGACCGTTGTTAATGCGCAGGCACCCGCAGGCGCTCTCACGCTCCGCGCCTCGGGACCGCTGCAGATCACGCGGGCCATTGCCGGCTCTGGCGCGGCGCTGACGCTCGAAAGCGGCGATTCAATATCGCTTCCCAGCGCCTCATCGCTGGGCGCGGCAAACGGATCTCTGGGTGAAGTAAGCCTGATCGCGGCGGGCCTGATCAGCAGCAGCCGGTTCTTCACCGGCAGCCGGCGCACCGATTACCGCTCGGGCATGGCGCTCAGCATCGCGGCAGCACCCACCGACAACAGCCCGTTCATTTTATCGGCCTCGGACAGTCTGATTGATACGGCCGAGCTCACGTTATGGAGCGCGGCAAGTGTCAGGCTAGAGGGCGCTCTGCGCGCTGACACGGCTGTCACGATTCGCGCTGGCACTGCGATTGATGTCAGGCGAACCGGCCAGGCCGCATCGGCTGGTGTCGACTTCGCGTCGGCGCTCAGCCCCTGGTCATTCGGCTCAATTGACGCCAGTCGCAGGCTTGAGCGCGTGTCTTTGGAAACCGGCGGCTCGCTCCGCGTCGCCGGCGCTGGCGCGGCATTCGAGACGGCCGAGCTCATTCTCAGCGCTGGCGATCACCTCAGCGTAGATCGTGGCGCTGGCGCACTTCGGATTTCGACGGGCCGCTTTATTGCAGGACAGGCGGGCCCTGGCAAGACCCTGACACTGTCAGCGAGCCAGGGTTTGGAACTTGGCAGTGCTCAACTGATTGCAGAGGGGGGCACCGCGCGCCTGGTCACGGGCGCTGACGCACAGATCGTTGTGGCAGGCACCGGCCTGGTTCGCGCACCCGCCATCATTGCGGAGGCAGGAAGTGCGCTGCGCCTGCGCACCGATGCCGACACCATCTCGGCAACGCTCGCATCGCCCGGAGCTGGTACTGCCGGTGATCGGGGCACGCTGCGGATTGACGATCTCGGAAGCGTCATGGTCGAGCGGGCGAGCGCGGCTGGACCCGCGGCAACACCGCTGGCGGGAACGATCCGGATCACCGCGGCCGGTGCGCTGACGCTTGGCGCCGTTCAGACTTCGGGCACCTTGATCACGTCGGCCGGCGGCCCGCTGATCGCCGGTGCATCGGTTGCATCGGTCAGACAATCGCTTGATGCGCCGGGCGACCTGATGGTCAATCAGGCGCTGCTCGATTCGCTCGGTATCGCAGCCGGCGCCTCGCTTACGCTCAGCGCTCGGGGCGCCATCACGCTGGGCGAGTTCATAACGCCATTGGGCTCGCTATCACTTGATGCCGGCGGCGATCTGCGCGTGATCGCCGATGTACCCGATGGCATCAACCTTCGCCTGACTTCCGGTGGGGCGGTTTCCATTGCGGCAAAAACTTCCTCTAATTTGCCTACCCCGCTGTCGATGGGTGATGGATCGCTTCGCATCGATGCACAGGGCGCCATCACCGGCGAGGCATCAGGCATCGCTCAGGTGACGGTTGCAGGATTCCTCGATCTCGCCTCCCGCGGGTCGGGCGATGTTCTTCTGAACAATTCGTTCAATGGCCTTACGCGACTGCAACAGCTGTCGGCGGGTTCGGGCCAGACGCGCTTCAGCAGCGCCGGCGCGCTGCAACTCGGCACTCTGAATGCGCCGCTCGCAAAGCGGGTGGCACTGCAGGCTGGGGGCTCGATCAGCATGGCCGATGAGTCGCCGGCGCTCCACACCGCTTCGCTGCAACTCGCAGCAGGCGGGGCCATCACGCTACGCACCGCCGCAGATCAGTTGAGCATCAGCGCAGCGGGAGGTGCGGTTGCCATTGATGAGTCTGCGGCGGGCGGCAATCTCGACCTCGCCGGGATCGAGGCGGGCAGCCATCCAGTTCGCGTGACGGCCGCAAACGGGTCGCTCAGGCTCACAGAGACGCTACGTACCAGCGGCGCGATCACCCTATCGGCGAGCAACGATCTGCTCGCGGTTCGCTTGAGCGATGATCGCGATCGCGCACTCCTCGATGCGGCTAGCGCTCAGCTGTCCGCAGGCGGCATCGTTGGCGCAGCCGCACCGTTCACAGCGCTACCGCAAGCCGAGTCATCGCTGCCGATTTCGCTCAACCAGATCGCGATCAGCGCCGCCGGCGCCATCGATATCGAACAGACCTCGACGCGGGCACTCACAGTGCTGTCCGCCCAGTCGGGTGGTGCCGCCAATGGTGCAATCGCGCTGGCGGCGCGTGGCGCGCTCACAGCGTCCGGGCCGATCAGCGCCCAGGGTCAAGGCGGCCGCGTCAGCCTGCGCGCCGGTAGCGCACTATCCCTGTCCGGTCCCGTCGTCGCCGAACAGGTAGCCCTCGCCGCCCAGTCAGCGATCGAAAGCGGCGGGCCCGCAGCGATTCAGACGAGCCGTCTTGCGCTCTTTACCAGCCAGGGTTCCGCCGGCACCGAAGCGGCGCCGATCCCCGTCACGACAACCCAGGCCGGCACCCGTTTAAGCGGGGCGCTGGGCGGCGCGGTTGTCATTCGCCAGCTGGCCGGAGATCTTCTGATCGATCGATTGCAGGCAACCGGCGCGGCGCACCTTGCGGTGCAATCGGGCGCCCTGCATGGCGCAAGCGCAAATTCAAACACCGATCTCACCGCGGCGACTGTGACGCTCTCGGCGGCCACCGGTATCGGTCGGGCAGGCCTGGTGCCTGGTGCCGCCGGATCACTGACGGTGCTCACCCCCGCGCTCGCTGCGCAGTCCGCAGCCGGTGATCTTCGGATTGAGGCGCGCGCCGCGCTCACGGTTGACCGGTCTGGGCTATCCATCGCCGGCGGTGGCTCGTTAGTGCTCAGTTCCACGGGAGCCCTTGCGATCGCCGCGCCCGTCAGTGCCTCCGGCCCGCAGCCCATCATCACACTGCAGGCGGCTGGGTCAATCAGCCAGGCCGCCGCGCAGCGAATCCAGGCGCCCGGCGGCAGCGTTTTCCTACGATCATCCGCGGGCGCCATCGTTCAGGCGCCTGATGCGGTAATCGACGCCGGCGGCGGGCCCTCCGTAACATCCACTCGCGTTCCGTCGATTCGGCTCGATGCGGCAAGCACGCTTGCCATCTCAAGCCTGCGGGCGGCGGAGGGCGCGATCTGGTTGAGCGCACGCGGTGGCTCTGTGATTGACGCCGACGCACCCAACGCCGATGACGTCGATCTGCTGGCCGACCTGGTGCTGATCGAATCCGCTGGAGCGATCGGATCAGGTCGCCTGGACCAACCCCTGTCCGATCTCATCAACCCGGTCGATACCCGTATCGACCGTATCGCGGCCCGCGCCGGTGCGACCATCCAGATTTCCGAGCATGACACGCTTGGCATTGAGCCGCTGACAGTCGCCAGCGTCAGCGCGCAGTTCGACCGCGCAGCGTCAGCCACATTCAGTCGGTCGCTGGCCGGGCTGACCAGCACAGCCGGCGAGGTTGCAGTGGCTGCAGGTGCTGGGTCGAGCGGATCCATCCGCGTGGCGGCGGGCGTCTCCGTCACCACAAAGGGCGCCGCCCCGCTTCGCTTGAGTGCAGCCGGTATCGGCTCGCTGATCGAAGTGGCTGGGTCGGTCGCCTCAGACCGCGGTGTTGTCACGCTGCAGGCTGCGGGCTCGATCAATCTCATCTCTCGCATAACGTCAGGCGAGCGGGTTCAGGGCAGCCTGGATACCTGGGGCGAACTTCGAATCGAGGCGGCAAGCGGACTGAGGGTGGTCGACGCCGGCGGCGCGCTCGCACCTGGCAACTTGGGAAGATCGATAAGCCGCGGCATCACAGTGATCGAAGGCCAGCAAACTGTCGGGCCCCTGCAGGCGCTGGTGGTCGACTTGCACCAGGCGGGACATGACAGCGCTTCGGCGCCGCTGCGCATCACCGGGGCACTGGTAATCGAACCGGGTGCGATACTCGATGTGCGCCTGCCTGAGGGGCTTGTACCGCTCACCGGCGACCGCTTCGATGCAGTGGTCGCGAGCGGCGGCCTGTCGGGCCGCTTCACCGATTCGCGCGGTCTGTTTGGCTTTGGCGACCGAACCGGAAGGCTGTCTGTCAACGCCCAGGGCGGAACCTTAAGCCTGCTGGCGGTGCCTAGAGAAGGAGCGGCCTCGCTCGAGATCACGCCGCATGCCAAAGCCGACGCGGACGCGCTGGGCAGCTTCTTCGATGCCGATTACTTTGGTGCCAATCGGACCTATCAGGCGGGAATGCTGCTTCGAACCGCGGATCTGTTGAATCTGGACGGGCGTTTCGCGCTCGCCAATGCCAACGCAACGGTTCGCCTTGCCGACGGAAGTTCGGCCAGTACGCGCCGCTGGATGGTTGGCGGTGAAAAGCTGGACGGTTTCTTTGGTTTCAACGGGCCCGCCCGCATCGATACCAATCGCAACGGGTCGCTTGAAGATGAAACACCGCGCCCGGGCGCAATCGGCGTTGAACTCCAGGGCATTACGCTTGCGCTTGCCCTGCACGTCGAACGCACCGCAGGCAACACCGCCAGAAGCTGGATCAGTCTGGACGCGAACGCTGCCCGAGGCGAGGCCTGGCAGCTGCCGCTGATCTCCGCACGGGGTACCTCGCTGTCGCTCGCTGCCAATCTGGCAATCAGCGGCGGGCCGGTCGTCGATTATTCCGCTGGCGCGCTCAACGTGGTCACCGGTTCAGCGGGCGCCGATTCAGGCGCCCCCGCATCTCGCGCCCTCACCTTTGCCGGCGAACGCGGCACCGTGCTCGCTTTGAGCGGCACCGTGCAACTGTCGGTCGCCGATTTCTTCCACGCCTATGGCTCGCTCAGCTTCCAAAGCTCTCAGCGCCTGATCACGCTCGCCGATGGAACACAGAGCGCCGTCAGAGCCATCGAGATCGGCGGTGCCAATCTGCACGGCTTCAGCGGCGTCAACGGGCCGTACTGGCGCGACACCAATAACGACCGAATCATCGATTCGCGTGATACGCCCGACCCAAGTTCGATAGGAATAGCCGCAAGCGAGGTCAGCTTTGGACTTGCGGTGCTTAGCGAATCGTCAGCCCACAGCGCTCATCAAGGTCTCACCTGGGTTGCACTCAAAGCTGCGGGTGGCGGCGTCCGGACGGTCGGCATTCCGGGGCTTGACGTCAGCGCGAGCGACCTCTCTGTTGAGCTCAGCCGAGTCACGGGGCTCGCATCGGGCGTAGACGCCGACGCCAAGGTGGTCGATCTCGCCGGCGCGCGGGCGATATCGATCGCCAATGGATCTGGCGGCGCTACCCGCCTCGATTTTGACGCAAGCCGAGGAGAACTGACACGGGTGGCAGGCACGCTCACGCTGCGGATCGGCGATTTCTTCGAGGTCTCGGGATCCCTGGGCTTTGAGCGCAGCGTGCGGTCAGTGACGCTTGCCAACGGTCAATCGCTGCAGGCTCAGGTGCTGACGCTGGGCGGCAATCGCCTCGAGGGCTTCATCGGACTGGGGCCACGTCGCATCGATCTGAATAATGATGGCAAGGTTGACGATGCGCTGAACCCAGACGCAATCGGGCTCGCAGTGAGTGATATCGAGTTCGGTGCTGCGCTCGTCACCCCTCTGGCTGGCAACAGCAGTTTCCAAAATCGCAGCTGGACTGCGCTGAAAGCCAGCGTCGGCCGAATCGATGCGCAAATCGGCCTGCCACCCGATCTGCTGCTGCGCCCCTACTCACTGGGTGTGGATATCAATCTGGCGTCGGGTTTCGCCGCACATGAGGCGGACAGCCACGTGCTTGATCTTGGCACCCGTACGACTGACGGAACGGTCATCAATCGATCGATCGCCATTGAAACCGGCCCAAATCGCACCGTTACGTTGTCCCACGACGGCATGCGCGGACAACTGCTTCGCGCCTTCGGCGGCGTTGAACTTCAGCTCGGCGGTTTTCTCCATGCCGCCGGCTCAGTTGCCATCGAAAAATCCTCTTCAAGCTTCACACTGGCTGACGGTAGCACCACCGCCACGCTGCCAATGCTGACAATCGGCGCAAGCGGCGTACAAGGCTTCATCGGCGCTGGCGGCCCCTATCGCGTCGATCGCAACGGCGACGGCCGGGTCGACCTCAACGATCCGCCTAATCTGTCAGCAGTTGGACTGGCGGTCACCGATCTGGGCTTCGGTCTCGCGCTTGTGAATGAACCGGTTGCCGGAGCGGGAACGGGCCGCCGCTGGGTGGCGCTTGACGCAACCGCGGGCGAAGCCGCGCTGGTTGGCGTTCCAGGACTTACCGCCGGAGCACGCAATCTCTCGGTTGCGATCAATCGGGCGCAAAACGCGGCAGGCATCTCGGCTGGCGACCGGTCGGTAATCGACTTCAGCCGTGCGCCACTTTCCGTTGCAACCGGTCTGGGGAATCACAGGCTGATCGATCTCGAGGGCAGTCGCGGTCAGCAGACCGCTGCCTCAGGTGAGTTTCAGCTGTCAGTCAGCGGTTTTGCTGCAGCCCGGGGTACCTTGGGCTTCGAACAGTCAACGACCGAGCTTTTGCTGGCCAACGGCACTACGGTGCCCGTCACGGCACTTCTTCTTGGCGGTACCTCGATTGAAGCGTTTGCGGGGGTACAGGGACCCTTGCGTATCGACAGTAACGGCGACGGCTGGATCGAAAACAGCGATCCACTGAATCCGAAAGCGCAGGGTCTTGCCCTGCAGCAGGCCCAGTTCGCATTAGCAGTGATGGTGCCGCATGAAACGGCCGGCGCACGCTGGACGGGCGTACGCTGGACTGCGCTGGAAGCCAGCGCTGCCGCCGCCGGACTCATCGGTATGCCGGAAGTCAGCCTGAGCGCGAATTCGCTCGGGCTTGTGGTGAATACTGTCGAAGGACTTCAACCCGAGCTCAACGCCGCCGCCCACGTCGCCGATCTTGCTGCGCGGCCAATCGCAGTCAAGGTCGGGACGACTCAGCCGCTGCAACTTGATGTCCAGGGCAGCCTGGGCGTACTGGCGCGCGTCGATGCGTCCGGCACCCTGTCGGTCGGCGACTATTTCCACGCATCGGGCTCGGTATCAGTACAAAGCAGCACCCAGACCCTTACGTTATCCGACGGTTCGCGCGTCGACCATGATGTGCTGGCCCTGCGAGGGTCGAATCTGCAGGCCTTTGCCGGCGTTCGAGGCGGGCCGCTGGTGGACACCAATGCCAATGGCCGCATAGACGCCGGCGATCGCCCCGCGCAGCCTGGCGCGACAGGCTTTGCGCTGGGCGGTGTCGATGTCGCGGTGCTGTCGGCGATCCCGCGCGGTGCCGCCTCGGCGCTGCAAGGCGGTCGTGTTGCCTTAAGCGCCAAGGCGGGCGTTGCCGGCGTGATCGGATTCAGCGATGTCAATCTGTCGGTAAGCGACGTTCTGGTCCAGTTGAACCTTGCCGACGAGCAATCGGGACGCGTGATCGATTTCAGCCGCTCGCCGCTCAGCGTGCCTCTCGGCACCCAGCGCTTCATCGATTTCTCGGATTGGGGAAGCGCTACCGAGATACGCCGGGTACGTGCAAGCGCGTCGCTTGGCATTGCCAATGTGTTCAGCGCCCAGGGCAGCATCAGCATCGAGGCTGGCCCTGAGCAACTTCTGCTGGCCGATAGCTCGCTCGCGCCGCTCAGCTCACTCCTGATCGGCGGCAGCGGCCTCCAGGCCTCGGTCGGCCCGAGCGGCGCGGGCGTGTCGGTGCGCGGCGCAAGTCTGGCGCTGGTGCTCGCCGCCGCCGAACCCCAGGCGGTCGCCCGCAACGGGCACTCACTGGCTGGCACGCGCTGGACGACCCTGTCGCTCCAGGTCGATGACGCTTCCCTCAGCCTGGGAACGGCCGCCACGATCTCGGCCAACTCGCTGTCGGTCGAACTCAATCAGGTCGCAGGTCTTGCCAGTGGTCTTGATGCGGATCGCTATGTGCTCGACTTTGCCGGGCCCGCAGCGCTTCAGGTCCCCACCGGCCCCACTGGCACCCAGACACTGTCGCTCGCAGGCGCAGACGGTCAGCGGACGGGGGTGGTTGGAAACCTCTCGATCTCTATCGGCGAACAGGTGGTGGTCTCAGGTGCTGGACTCAGTATCGAGCAGCGTCGCGGAACGGTCATCACCGCCAGCGGCGAGTCGGTTGACGCTTGGCTCACGACAATCGGCGGCAGCAACGTCGCTGCGCGCGTCGCCACCGACCTCAGCGAATCAGCGATCGGTCTGGAACTCAAGGGCCTTGCGTTTGGCCTCGTGGTCGCGCGCGCGGTGAGCGACACCCGCAGCTGGCTCACGATGGCGGGTCGAGCCGCTTCCGCCGGTCTGATCGGCACCGATACGATCGGGCTCACGCTAACCAGCAGCAACCTGGCGCTATCGGTTAACACGATGCTGACGTCAGCAGCTGGCAAGGCAGGCAGCGTACTCGACTGGAGCGGCGCGCGCGCCGTTCGGCTGGGCACCAGTGCCGATCCGCTCATGCTCGATCAGGCAACCGAGCGATTCGCGCTATCGGGCGTGGCAGCGTTCAAGATTGACGGCGTTCTGAACCTGAGCGGCGCGGCAAGCCTGGCGCTGCAGCCAATCAGCGTTTCGGTGGGAGGCAGCACACTGGCCGCGTCAGCGCTGCTGATCGGCGCAGGCGGCCTGAGCGGCACTCTGTTTGATATTGGCCTGAGCAAAGTCGATCTGGGGCTTGCGCTGGTTCACGCCCCCGGCTCCGCACTCAATGACGCCGGCCAGCAGTGGCTGGCGTTGCGCGCAAACGCAGCAGGCCTTGCTCTCGGAAATCAGGCATTGGGCTTGCCCGAGTCTGGTGTCAACCTGTCGATTTCGCGGGTGGCTCTCGAGGCCAACCTCGCCTTCGGAGCAGCCAGGGACGGCGTACCGCTTCCTGTGCTCGATCTCGGTGTGAGTCCCGCCGCCAATCGCAGTATCGCGGTTCCCACCGGTGCGGCCAGCCCGGCGCCAACCAGCATGACCCTCGACTTCGCGGGCGATGCCGGCCCACAGCTTGAACTCACGTTCGACGCCAAGCTATCAGTCGGCACCACGGTATCGGCATCAGGCTCCTTCGGCTTCAAGCGGCTTGGCGAACGTCGGGTCACTCTCGACAATGGGGAAATCCTCGCGGCGGCCTCGGTCACCTCGATCGCGGCGGGCTCGGTCAAGCTTCAACTCGGCAGCGGCGCGGGCACACCCACATTCACAGGACTGGAGCTCGATAACGCGTCATTCGCGATGATGCTTGTGAATGATCGTGCGGGCAGCACCTTCATCGGACTGAGCTCGCAGGCCCGCCGGGTCTCTTACGTGGGGGTTCAGTCCATCGACTTTGAAGCGGCTGCGCTCGCGCTCGATTTCAATCAGGGTTACGGCTCGCTGTCCAACCGCGTCGTGAACTTTGCAGCGGGCGATCTGGATGGGGACGGTATTGCATCAGGCCATACGCCTGTAAGGTTGCGTGGTCTCACGGTCGCCACGCTAGACCTCCGGACAGCGAAAGCGCTTGCATCGGGCACGCTCAATCTGGCGCTTCGAGAGCCCGGAGCCGCCAGCAGCGCGTCGCCGCTGCTGCGCCTGGCCGGCTCGGCCCAGGTCGATATCTCCAATGTTCAGGCTGTCATCGGGATCGCCGGCGTCAATGCGCTGGCGGTGATCGCAGGCGAACGGATCGGCATTACCGAAGGTTCGCTCGGCCTGATCCTTGAACCCGAGGGGTTTGCCTTGACGCTACGCGGTCGAGGTGAACTTCCCATTATTGGCCTGGCCGGCGAAACGCTGTCAGGAACACTCGATCTCAGAATAAATCGCACTGGTAAAGCCATCGACCGAACGCTGTCGGTGGGCGGGACCTCGCTTGCCGTACGCTTTACCAACCCAGCGCCGGTCGCCGAATGGACAATCAACGAATTTGACGTATCGCTGAACGGAGCGATCGGCCGGGCGCTGCTCGACCCCGCAGCTCAGCTGATTGACGCGCGTCTTGCGCTTCAACGGGGCGAGCAGCTGCCGCTGATTGGTCTCACGCTGGATCAGATCCTGGGGCTGTCGTCGATCGCCAGCCTGGGTGACTACATCACGCGCTACCTTCACCGTGCAGCAGGCCCCGCTTCACCCTGGCTTCAGTCGGCGCTACCCGCGCCAAACTATGGGTCGCGCGGCATTCCGACGCTTCGCGGACTTAAGGCCTATCTCGATGCCCACTGGCGTCAGGTCTCGGGCATCTCCGCAGGGCTCGATCTGACGGTTGACCAATCGGGGCTGGCTGTGCGCCTGCAGGCTGAGATCGACAGGACCGGTCGACTGCCGCTTTCGCTGTCGCAGGGGCTCGCGCCTATCGGCCTTCGGCTGGACGCCGCGTTGACCGCTTCGAGTAACTTCAAAATCAACGCGGATCTGGGCCTGGTTGTGAACTGGGCTGACGCTTTATCCGCCCGTGTAGACCTCAAACGACTGGACGTGGCGGGCCGCCTCAGCGCAGGCAACGCCCTGCTGTCCGCCTCGCTTGGACCGTTCGACATCAGCATTGGCAATCCGGCGTCAGCACCGGGTCTGAGCACCACAGAGCGCGCGTCGCTGTCGGTGGCGCTAGCAGGCAGTTTTTCCCTCGATCAAGGCTCGCTGGTTTTTAACCCGGCGGGCAGCACCATCCAGGCAAATCTGCCGCTCTACGCGAGCATCGCCGGTCAATCCGTTACCGGGAATGTCATTCCGCGCGTGCTCATCAATCATGCGCTGTTTGCCGGGCAGCCCCTGCGGCTCATCACCGAAAACTTCGAGATTTTCAATAACACCCGAGCCTTCTCGATCGAGGTACTGCTCGCTGCAGCGCCCGCCCTCGTGAACTACGTCGAGCGAATCGACGTAAACGCGTTAGGCCTCACCGACCTGCCCTTCATCGAGCAGTCGCTTAATACACTGGTTGATCTGGCTGGCAATGTGCGGCGGGGAATCCTGGATCCAATTCAGCTGGTGCGGCCCGGA
Source organism: uncultured Bordetella sp. (assembly GCA_964581825.1). Taxonomy (GTDB): domain Bacteria; phylum Pseudomonadota; class Gammaproteobacteria; order Burkholderiales; family Burkholderiaceae_E; genus SYIM01. Next base: position 10,564 of record CAZORB010000007.1, on the reverse strand, counting down.
AACCCCTGGACGCCTGCGAACGCTGAGGAAAGCGATGCCTCAGTCAGCGGGAGCGCAAGCATCAAGCGCGGCGAAACCGTCCTACGGGGCCGCACAGGGCAATTTGCCAGTTCGATGCTGGGCGGCTGGGTCTCGCTCGATGGTCGCACGCTGCAGATCACCGCAGTATCGGCCTCGGGTGATGCAATGTCTGTGGCGGGCGTTTTCGATTCGACCAGAACGGTCAGCTACACGGTAAGTTCCACCGCAACACGGCTGCGCACGGTCGGCGATTTTGTCAATGCGCTTAACGCCTCCGGGCTGCTCGGCTCGGAACAGGCACGCTACAGCGCCGCCACCGGCGAGGTAAGGATCCCGGTTCGCGCTTCGATCAAGCCGGCAGACATCAGCTCAGCTCTTGATTTTGCGTTGATCGAGGCGGGAGACTTCCGCCTCTCCACCAACGCCAGGGCTACGGTAGGCGTCGCGCTCAATGTCAACTTCGACCTGATCGTCGACATTGATGCCGCCCAACCCACCGTTGAGGTGCAGACGCTCGATATTCAGGCCGCCGTCAAAGCGGCCGTGAAAGACCTTGCTGTCACCGGCCGCTACGGGTTTTTGGGTCTGCGCGCAGGCGGAATCGGCACTCAGTCGGGGCTCGCGCTCGATCTGTCGATCGGGATTGCGCCTGCGCGGCCAGGCGGAGCGCCGGCGAGCGATCGGTTCACTCTGACGCAGCTGGCAAGTGATGCGCTCGCGCATGCCAATTGGCGGGCCTCGGGATCCGCGCAGGCGTCGTTCGGCGGCCTCACGCTTGAGAGCGCTGGCGCGGGCTTCAACCTGTTAAGCGGCATGCAAATCGGTATTCACGCGCAACAGCTGTTTAATCCTGGCGCATTCAAGCTGGTGCTTGCCAATCACTTTGACATCACCGATCCCGCCGCGCGCAAAGCAGCCGGCGTGGCGAGCAACGACATCGTGGTGGTGCTGCCCGATCTCGGGCGGCTGTTCGATGTCAGCCGCTTCAAGTTCTCCGACTTGATTGGAGCGCTCGAGCTTGGCGCAGCGCTCATCGACCAGTCGCTCGCCTCGCAGCCCTTCTACACACAGCCGCTGCCGCTCATCGACCGCCCGCTGTCCGAACTGGTCGGTGTTGGTCGATCCTTCCTGGCCGGCATTCAACGCGCCGGCGGTACGCCGGCGGCGGCATTGCATGAGGCAGAGCGCGCAATCGAACAGGCGCTTGGCCTGGCTGCGGATCAGCTGACGCTATCACTCGATGCAGACCAGGGCCTGCTGTTCATCGATCTTCAGCTAGGTCAGCAGCTGCAGGGCCAATTCAATTTGAGCTTCGACCTGCCCAAGCTCTGGGCGCTTGCCAACCCGGGACAGGCGCTCCCCGCCGGACTATCCGAGCTGTTCGATCTGTCCGGCAGCGGCACTGGCTCCTACGGTGTTGGTGCCAGACTTGTCACGCGTCTGGCGCTGGCCTTGCCTGGATCAGCGCCCGGCACGCCGCTGGTATCTGTCGTTGACTACGACGCCACCCGCAACACCGGCACCCGGGCCGAGCTCACCGCCTCGATTAACGCCAGCAACCTGAGCGCAGCCTATCGAATTGGCAGCGAGTCGCTGCGCATTGTCGGCGGGCGTGCGGTGCTCGACGCCGATGCGCGGCCCGATACGCCCGAGCCAGCGTCCCTGCGGATCGGCCTCGTCAACGGCGCCTTATCGCTTCAGAGCGCGGGCGCGCTTCTGATCGACCTGCCCGCCGAAGCGGTGATCGCAGGCCTGCGCGTGCCGCTTGGCACGTTGCGAATCGACACCGACCCTGCGCTTGGCAGCCGCGGCATCGAGACCCTTCTGCAACAGATTGCAGGCGTTGGTTCCGGCGCGCCCGCGCTGCGCGTGCAGTTGCCTGACCTTGAACGTCTGCCGAGCATCGGCTCGCCGATCGAGCAGAGCCGGGCGCTGTTCAATCTGCTCTACGACCCCGCCCCGCTGCTGGATGGTCTTGACGTTGGCCTGGGCGTGATACAACGCGGCTTTGAAAGCCAGTTCCTCACGAGCATTCCGCTGATCGGCAGCGCTTTCAACGAAGCCGCCGGCCTGATCGGCCAGCTGCGCGGCGACTTGCTGCTTGATCTCCGCAAAAAACTTCAAACGCCCGGGCAAACCGTCCGCCTTGCTCGCGAAGGCCTGTTTTCAGTCTTCAGCGGGCTCGGTGTTCTGCGCGATCTCAATGGCGATCGCCAGATCACGATCAGCGATATCGACGTAGCTTTCTACGACGAACGCGGTGCACGCGTGGCCACCTGGATCGATGGCATAGCAATGCCCCGAGCCGGAGTCGACAGCTTGATGTTTGACATGGACCTGGGCGGCACGCTGCTAAGCGGTGGGGTCGCGCTGCCGATCGATCTCGATCTGCCAGGCCTCGTGTTCAAACTGGACGGTGGACTGTCCGCCGAGTTGGGCTGGGCACTGGATCTCGCATTCGGACTCTCGGTCCGTGACGGCGTATTCCTCGGAGTCAACCGGAACGACACGCCGGAGATCCGCCTTGAAGCGAGAGCCTGGCTGGACGGCGCCCCCACTGACCCCAACCAGATGGTTCCCTTTGAGGGCAATGCGCAATTGCTGATGTTCGGCGCGCGGGTTCGCGATCTGGACTCCAACCCGAACCAGCCCGGATTCCAGCCAAGCTCGATCTCGGGCTCGCTGGCGCTGGATCTGCTGGGCGAGCCTTCGGGGCGGCTGCCACTTCGCGCACTGGTGACCAATCCGCTCGCCAGCGTGCGGGGCGACGTAGTCGTCAATGCCAACATCGGTCTCGGCATCGAGCTGTCGATGCCCGGTGTCGGATTTATTCCCAAGCTGCGCGGCGATTTCATGCTGAACTGGACCTGGCGGCTATCGAATCCCGACCTGGTCATGCCCTCGATCGCCATTGAAAATCTGCGGATCGATCTGGGGTCAATGCTGCGCGACTTCCTGTTGCCCATCGCAGAGCAAGTCAGTGTCGTCACCGAGCCGCTTCGCGGCATTGCTGAATCGCTCGTCAAACCCATCGATGGTCTCGACCTGCTGCTCCCAGCCGATCCAACGCTCCGTGGGCTGATTGACGCGGTCAACACGGTGTTGATTTCGAAGGGCGTTCCCGGCGCCGCACCTATCGATTGGGCCTTCCTCGACGCCCTGCGCTTTGCCCTGGCGATGCCTGCCGCGGTCAAGGGACTGGCCTCGACTGGCGGGGAACTGCTTCTAGGCTCGATCCGAGGCATTGGTACGGAATCATTCGGCTGGGAAAAGGCAGACTCGCTTGATGTTCAGTCACTCGCCGCCATCGGCGTGCCCGTGTCGCTCGAGTTACCCGCAGCACTGCTAGTCGAGATCAGCAGGTTCGAGGACAGTGCGCGAGGCGGCGCTGCGGCCATGCGCCAAACCAATCGCTCTGGCCTTCAGTTTCTGCCCTATCTCACCGATCTGGGTAATCTGGCCAAGCTGTTCAACGGTGAGGGGGCCACGCTGTTCACCTACGAACTGCCACTACTCGAGTTTTCTCTTGGCTTCGATGTCGAGCTGCTCAGCGTTCCGCTACCGATCCCGGCGCTTTCATGGATATCGCTGGCGGTCGGAGCCTTCGGTCGGGCAAGCGCAACAGTCGACCTTTCATTCGGGTACGACACGTACGGCCTGTCGCAAGCATTCGAACTCGATCAGCCGCTTCTCGCGCTGGATGGTTTCTTCATAAACGACTTCAGCCTGCCCCAGCTCGATTCCAACGGCCAGCCCATTCGAGGCACCGGCGGCGTCGAGAAACCCGAGTTCAAGTTCGACTTGTCGCTCGGTCTGAAGGGTGGTGCATCGATCCTTGGCGTGGTGTCAGCGGGTATTGGTGGGGCTGTTACTGCAAGCGTTGATTTCGACCTTGCGGATATCCCCCGCGCAACAGTGAAACGCGACGCCTCGGGACAGGTTCTCGAGCCGGGCGGAGTGATCTGGGCGGGCGACGGCAAGATCCGCGGGTCCGAGATGCTCACCATGCTCCTGCACAACGGCTTCAATCCTTTGAATCTATTCGACATCACCGCAGCCATCGACCTGCGGGGTTTCCTCTGGGGGAAAGCGGGAATCTATCCTTACTTCGCCAAACTTGAGTACGAGTTCTTCAACGTTCGGCTCTTTGAACTCACGGTTTCGGCGCCAAGGGTTGCGCCGGTGCTGGGCCAGGTCGAGAACGGCGAACTGACGCTGAACGCCGGCCCGCGCGCAACCGAGCGGCGGGTGCTTGAAACCAGCGATCACGCTGAGCACTGGATCGTGTCGGGCCGGGATGGCGTCGTCGATGTTGAATTCAACGGGGCCCACCAGCGTTTCGAGAACATCAACCGGGTCAGAGCCGATCTCGGGCTGAGCAATGACACGCTCAATGCACAGGCGCTTCAATCCGCTGCGGTCGAGGTTCGCACGGGTCCAGGCCGTAACACCGTGTTGCTCGGTCACGCGGGAGGTCTGGTCAATGCGCTTGACGGCGCCTCTGATGTCGACGCCAGCGCAAGCCGGTCGCCCGTCACCCTCGCGGGCGGCGCCGGCAACGACAGGCTGATTGGCGGCCGCGGCGCCGACCTGCTGATTGGTGGCGGCGGCATCGATCTTCTTCAGGGTGGAGATGGCGCTGATCTGCTCTATGCGATGCCAGGCGTGGCGGATCTCAAGGGCGGCGCAGGAATAGACCGGTATGTACTCCATGGTGCGCTGGGCAAGTCGCGCATCCAGGAAAACGATCCTGCGGAGCCATCGGTCATTGATCTGTCCTCCCCGCTGCCCGGCGCCATCAGCAGCCTCTACGGACTGGAGGCAACACCGCTCTCGGTTTCAATTCCCGCGCAGCACAGCATGGTCCGCGACCGGCTGATGGCACTGCCGTTCTATGGCACCCCGTTCAGCGGCGACCCTGCGGGTGACTACACAGTTGTCTTGAGCGCGCCCGACGGTGTCATCGCAGCCCAGCCAGCGGCTGGCATTAGCGTGTCGGGCACGGATACCGAACGACGCATAAGCGGCTCGCTGGCAGCACTCAATGCTTACTTCACTGCACCCGATTCAGTCCGCTACCGCTACACCGGCGCTGACCCGACTCGTGCGCTGATCGTGATGCTGCAGCGGGGCGCGAGCAGCGCCCAAACCACGCTTACGATCCACGCCATCAGCGAGTCGGCCCCTGCCGCGAGCTGGCGCGATATTGCAGTGTCCGAATCGCGAATGGTCGCCATCGCAGCCGACCAGACAGGTGGCAGCGGCATGCTGATGTCCGTGGATGCGGGACGAAGCTGGGCCCCGATTGGCTCGGCCCCGCCAGGACTGATCTGGAGCGCGGTATCCATCTCCGCCGACGGCCAGACAATCGCCGCAGCCGCTGTTGGCCTACACACCGGTAACGGCAACGGCAGGGTCGTTATTTCTCGCGACGGCGGCACCAGTTGGACATTCACCACAGCGCCCGCCGATGTTTACACCGGGATAACGCTTCTCGGGGGGCAGCAGATCCTCGCCGCCGACGCACCCTCGCGCGAACAGCGTCGGGATGCGGCTGGCAACCTGGTCTGGGTCGTCAACCCCGGCACGTTGCGGCTTTCGCCCTCCGATCCGGCTGCGCGTAACGCCTGGCTCGACAGCACACTGCCCAGTCTCAATTGGCAGGCGCTTGCGTCGAATGGCGCGGGAACTCGCGTGATCGGCGCGGCTGGCACCAGCGTCCATCAATCCCAGTCCGACAGGCTGCTGATCGGGTCCCGCACCGACTCAACATCGTTCACCTGGACCGAAGCAAATACCGGTCTGCCTGCTGCGGCAGACTGGCGCGCGGTGGCGATCCAACCCGAAGGCCCGGTGATGCTGGCTGCAGCCCGGGGCGGCGCCCTGTTCCGATCTGACGCCTCCGATTCGTCACGCTGGGTGCCGGTTGAAGCGGCGCGGCAGTGGACATCGATCGCCTTCAGTTCGGATGGCCGGCGAGCAGTTGCCACGGCGAGCGGCGCCGAAGGTGGACTGTGGCTCTCTTACGATGCCGGGCTGACCTGGCGCTCCCTTACCCGCAGCGCTGGTGTCGCCACAGGGCTTGACTGGCGAAGCGCAGCATTCTCGGCCGATGGCAATGATGTGATCGCGCTCGCCAGCGGCCAACCCATCCTCCGAATCCGCATACCCTCGGCGGGGGCAAGCCCGGTCATCGGACCAGTGCAGCCAATCGCCATTCGCGAGGTCGGCGAGTCGACGATCGCGTTGCCGGAACGTCTTCTACGCGATGCCGACAATGCCACGCTGACGCTCACCATCGCCGCGGCAGGCGCTTCAATATCGCTGTCGCCTCAAGCGGTTTTGCCCACGGGTGTTCGCGCATCCACTGCCAATGCGGCATTGATACTTGAGGGCAGCAGCGTCGATCTGAGCCGGCTGCTGGCCGAGCCCGCGCTTGTGATCACGCCCCAGTCAGGCGCAACGGCAACCTCGATCTCGATCATCGCTGATGACGGAATTCATCGGGTTGAGCGGACTGTTTCGCTGTTTAACGCGGACCGCGCCCAGATCGAAGCCGTCTATAAGTCTGATCACCTCAGTCTGACCCGCACGCCTGGTGTCAGCACGGGTATCCCGCTCGTCGGAGGCCTCGATCGAATTCGACTTAGCAACAGCGCCGACCTGATGACGATCAGCGCGCCGGCTCAGCCCTCACTCATTCTCGAAGCTACGCCTGGTATCGATCGCGTCATTTACCGATTGGGGGAGCGTAGTCCGACGACCCCGCCAGCCACCACCTTCACGCTCTCCGGAGTCGCGCCAGACCTGTCTGACGATACGCTTTCCATTGGTATACCAGCGGGCGCAGCTCCTAAGCCACTCATTCTCGCGGCGGGCCGGGCAAGCTATGACGCTGAGCATGTTCGTTGGGACGACGGCCTCGGACAACTCGTTATCGTGGGCGATGATGTCTGGATTCAGGCAGGCGAGAACGCCGCGGGCGCGCAACTCGGCAGTCTGTCGGTGATCATCCGTGCAAAACGCCTGACCATCGACGGCAATCTGTCAGCGGCAAAACTCAAGCTTGAGGGCAACGACAACGCGACGCTGAACGGTTTAGTGAGCAGTACAAGCCCGAACGGCCTTGATCTCGACGAGAGCCGTGTCGCGGTCCAGCATGTTGCATCCGCAGACGAGCTTCTGCTGTTGACTCTCGACAAGGAAGGCGTTGAAGATCCGGTGCTGGTCAGCCCGCTGAGTTCATCGTCAACGTTGCTGCTGGGGCCAAAGCCCACGAATCGGGAAGCCTTGCCAGGCGGCGTGATCGGCAATCTTCACCAGATCAATCCTGCGGGTGTCGTGGATGGCGAAATCTCCGCGTTGACGTTGGGCTCGCCTCATCAGGCTAACCGCATCATCCTCGGCTCACAGGATAGCGCTGTCGACCTTCCGCTTGATCTGGTCCTTGACGCGCGATCACCGGGCAGCAGAACGAACATAACCGGGGTTGTTAGCGTCGAATCACTGACGATTTACGGCACGCGCGAAACCACGGTCCTTCATGATGGCAGCGACGTTCAATCCGACAAGCCCATCGTCATTGATGACGCGATTCGCGTCGACGGCAGTGCGCGCCTCGAAGCGGGCAGTGGTGGGGTGCCTGCGTCTGTACGCGTCACCGGGCCAGTGGTGGGGGGTACCGGCAGCGATGATCGGCTGACCCTGCGGGCCACCGGCTCGATATCCCTCGAGTCCAACATCGGACTGGGCGTCTCGCGGCTCTCCGTGACAGCAGCGGGCTCGGGCTATGCCGACGGTATGTATGACTCGGTGCCTCTGCTGGGTGGCTCGGGAAGCGGCGCAACCGCCACGATTACGGTCAGCGGCGGGGCGATCACATCCGTACAGATTGCAGGCTCTGGTGCCGGCTATCAGACTGGCGATCAACTGAGCGTCGCGCGCTCCAGCCTGGGTCTGCTGGAGCCGGTTGGGGGCGGTGCCCGCTTCGCCGTGACGGAGCTGTTCATCCTCGAAGGTCTGGTTATTGAATCGGGCGCCGATGTCGTGATTGGCGGCAACCTGAGTGTCGCAGGCGATGTTCGAATCCGAGCGGCCGGTACGATTTCAGTAGCTGGGCCGGTAGTATTGACTCAAGGTGGGCGCCTGATTTTCGAACAGGCGAACCGGGTCAGTTTCGGCTCCACCCTGTCGGCGGTCGGAACATCGAAAGCATTCGTCACCGTCAATGCCAACCAGGCACAGGTCGAGTTCACCTCCGGCATTACCTCGGCCCAGCCTGAGCCGGTGCAATTCAAGGGTGTCGATACGCTATCGATTACCACCGACTCTCAGGGTGTTGTCCGTCGCCTCGATCTGTCCGGTCACTCGCCGCAGTTGTTGCCCGCGCCGGGGCGCACCTTGGTTAACTTCAGCGTCGACGCGCTGATGCTGGCCACACAATCGTTAGACTGGGCCACCAGCGGACTGTCATCGAACCTGGGTCGCATCACCCGGCTCGGCGTCATGGCAGAGGGTAATATTGGCTCAGCGGCGAATCCTGTTCCCGTTACTCAGCAGATTGATCTCGTCTCACGCACCGGTAACATCCACGCAGTCACTCAGGCCGACGCGCACATCCATCGACTGCAGGCCGACCGCGGCGAAATTCATCTCAATGCAGCATCCGGTAACGTCATGCTCCAGGCTGGCGCATCGGTGTCGGCACAGGGTATTCGACTCACGGCACCGGGGGGCGCGATCATGGCAGCCCAGGATGTCACCCTTCGAGCAGAAACTCTGACACTCGTCGCCTCTGCTGATATCGGTGCCGCCACTGCGCCATTGAATACCGCCGTCGAGCGCCTGAGCGTAAGCAGCCGTCGGGGCGCGATCTGGATCAGCGAGCTCGATGGGCTTACGCTGGCGGATGCGCCCGCCAGCAGCGCAGGTCGAGAGATCGACATCAGCGCTGGCGGCCCGTTAACGATTTCGCGCCTGGAAAGTAACTCAGGATCTGTCCGGCTCAAGACTGCGGCGGCTCTCTCCACCACCACGGATGCGAATGGCACCCACATCCGCGCAGCCGGCCCACTTACCATTGAATCGCGAGGCGGTGTCGGCGGATTCGCAGAGCGCGCACTGCGCGTTGAAGTCGCGAGCGTCGATGTATTGAATCTGGCGAGTGGCGATGTGGTCATTGGCGCAACGGGCGATCTCAAGCCCGGCCCCGCTGGCATACGATCGACTGCACCAGACGGATTTGTTGCCCTGTTCACGCACACGGGTCGCATCCAGCCTGGTGTCGTCGCTGCGGCCAGTCAGAAGCTCGTGATGCTGGCGGGTTACGCCTCCATCACGCGCGATACGGCATCGGCCATGCTCACAGCGCAGCGCCAGTCGGCCAACGCCTTGGGCGCCGACTTCGCAGCGCGGCCCAGCTCACTTCCCGGTGTTGCGAGGGTTTCGTCCGCATGGGGCACGCTCCCGAGTGGCGCAGCGCCCGGGTTGCAGACACCCACCGCTTCGCTCGCGCAAGATACGCAACATCGACTTGAATCTGCCAGCGACGCCGCAACTACCGAACCAGGTACGAGCTCACCCAGGCGTTCTCTAAGCGCCTGGCTAAGTGCAGGCTCGGGAGCCTCGGCGACAATGCCGTTGTTCGCATCCCGTGACATTGATACGCCCTCCAGCACGGCCAGCCTGCTTGAACGCGCATTGCAGTCGGTTGAACGCGACAGCAGAATCATTCGCGAGTCGCAGGAGACGCTCGCGGGCGCGATCAACCGTACGCCACGAGCCACTGAACCGCAGGACGCTCCAAGCAGGCAGCCCGCCGAGCGCATGGAAAACAGCGACCGGATGCCGCAGCGCGATCACCAGCATCAGGGGCCAGCTTCGCGCGAGCAGGATGCCGGTACTGAGCGGATTGAACCTTCTTCAATGAACCGCACAGGTATCCTGGACGAGAGTGCGGTCAGGCTGAACGACGTTGACGACACCAATCCTTCCGTGACGCTTTGAACCCGACCAACACACCATGCCGATTTTTGCTTCCAAATCACTTCACCGCTTCACACAAGAGCTCCTCAAAGCGCGTCGAATGTCGTCCAGTGACGCACTGACAGTCGCCAATTCACTCGACTGGGCAGATTGCAGCGGCATCTCATCTCACGGCATCGCTTTCCTTCCCCGTTACCTTGAGTTCATCGCCCAGGGCGACCTCGACCCGCAGGCACGGCCCGAGGTCATCAGCGAGCCGCCAGGCCCGTGGGTCATTGATGCGCAGCGTGCGGCAGGCGCCGTCGCGATGCGCTTTGCGTTCGATACCGCGCTCGAGGCACTCGGCAATGCGCCCACCGTGATGCTCTGGATTCGCCGTATGACACATGCCGGCGCTATCGGCCAATACGTAGAGAGCGCTGTCCGTGGCGGCGCGATCGCGATTGCGGTCACGGCGGGGCCACCACTCATGGCCTATCACGGTACAGCCAGGGCTGCGGCAACTACTGGCCCGCTCGTCATGGGTGCGCCGGGTCCGGGGGGCGAGCCGATCGTTCTG
>CAZORB010000006.1:32615-62161 GCA_964581825.1 uncultured Bordetella sp. | reverse complement strand
GTTCGACCGCGACACAAATGTCCTGGCCGTAAAGCAAAATGTCGGTCTCTTCAGTGACTTTGGCGTGTTCTCGACGGTGGACAACTTGTACGGCATCGTAGCGAATCGCACCGCAAAAGCCTATGGCAACTATGGCTGGGTGACGGGTGACCGCCGCAACAACCTGATCTTTAGCCGCGCTCAGTCGTGGATTGGCGCGGATGACAAAGGTGGCTCGGCATTTACGGGCTACTTCAGCAGCGCGACTAATGGCAAGCTGCGCTATTCGGTGCCCGGCGTCGGACTGATTTCGCCGCCGCCCCACCATGACATCTATTCCATCGAAGATCTTGCCCAGCTCATCCACGATCTGAAGAACGCGAATTCGCGCGCCTCGATTTCGGTCAAGCTGGTCTCAGAGATCGGGGTTGGTACAGTGGCGGCGGGCGTTGCCAAAGCCAAGGCCGACCATGTGGTGATTGCTGGCTATGATGGTGGCACCGGCGCCTCGCCCCTGTCTTCCATCAAGCACGCCGGTACGCCCTGGGAATTGGGTCTGGCCGAAACCCAGCAGACGCTGGTATTAAACGGTCTGCGCGGTCGGATCCGCGTGCAGGCCGACGGTCAGATGAAGACCGGCCGCGACGTCGTGGTCGGCGCGCTACTTGGTGCGGATGAGTTTGGCTTTGCGACCGCGCCGCTGGTGGTCGAGGGCTGCATCATGATGCGCAAATGCCACCTGAACACCTGTCCGGTGGGTGTTGCCACCCAAGACCCAGTGCTGCGTAAGCGCTTCCAGGGCAAGCCCGAGCATGTCGTGAACTACTTCTTCTTTGTCGCCGAGGAAGTTCGCGAACTGATGGCCAAGCTTGGGGTACGGCGTTTCGATGATCTGATTGGCCGCGCCGATCTGCTCGACATGAAAAAGGGCGTGTCGCACTGGAAGGCGCGCGGCCTGGATTTCTCGCGCATCTTCCATCAGCCAGCGGTAGCGGCCGACACGCCACGCCACCAGGTTGCGACTCAGGATCACGGCCTCGAGCATGCGCTCGACAACAAGATGATCGAGCTTGCGAAACCAGCGCTCGAGCGCCGCGAGAAAGTGTCGTTCATTCTGCCGATTCGCAATGTCAACCGCACGGTTGGCACCATGCTTTCGGGTGAGGTGGCGCGCCGCTTCGGCCATGATGGGCTCGCCGACGATTGCGTTCATGTGCAGCTGAAAGGCACCGCCGGCCAGAGTTTCGGCGCTTTCCTTGCGCGCGGCGTCACCCTCGACCTGGTGGGCGAAGGCAACGACTATGTGGGCAAGGGACTGTCAGGAGGCCGCGTCATCGTGCGCCCCACCAATGACTTCCGTGGCGCCTCCGACGAAAACATCATCGTGGGCAACACGGTGCTCTACGGCGCGATTGAAGGCGAGGCGTTTTTCAGCGGCGTGGCGGGGGAGCGCTTTGCAGTGCGCAACTCCGGTGCGACCGCCGTCGTGGAAGGCACGGGCGATCATGGCTGCGAGTACATGACTGGTGGAACCATCGTAGTGCTGGGCGCAACCGGCCGCAATTTCGCAGCAGGCATGTCGGGTGGCATCGCGTATGTGTATGACCCCGATGGCGTGTTCGAGTCGCACTGCAACCTGGCGATGGTGACGCTCGAGCGCGTACGCTCCACCAAAGAGCAGCTTGAACAGACCGACCCCGCAAGCTGGCATAAAGGCGAGTGCGACGAAATCATTCTGAAGAGCCTGATCGACAAGCACTTCCTGCTCACCGGCAGCGGCAAGGCGCGTCGTCTGCTCGAAAACTGGGAGATCTCACGCGCAGCGTTCGTCAAGGTGTTCCCGAACGAGTATCGCCGTGCGCTGGGCGAACTCAATTCCAAATCGACCGCGGCGGTTCGCCCCGCGAAGGTCAGCGCCTGATCGACGCCAGCGGCGAGACAGGCAACGCAATCACGACGCACAGGCAGGCAGTCAATCATGGGTAAGGTCACTGGTTTTCTGGAATTTGAGCGGCTCGAAGAGGCCTATGAAGAGGCGGATTCGCGCGTTAATCATTACCGCGAATTCGTGCTGCATCTGGATGATTCAGCGGCTGCGAAGCAGGGCGCGCGCTGCATGGACTGCGGGATTCCGTTCTGCCAGAGCGGCTGCCCGATCAACAACATCATTCCCGACTGGAATGATCTCGTTTATCGCGGCGACTGGCGGCAGGCCATCGACACGCTGCACTCGACCAACAACTTTCCCGAGTTCACCGGGCGTGTCTGCCCCGCACCCTGCGAAGCTGCCTGTACGCTCAACATCAACAATGACCCGGTCGGCATCAAGTCGATCGAGCACGCGATTATCGATAAAGCCTGGGAAATGGGTTGGGTGCAGCCGCAGCCGGCCGCTGTCAAAACCGGCAAGCGGGTGGCGGTTATCGGATCGGGCCCTGCGGGACTTGCCTGCGCGCAGCAGCTTGCCCGCGTCGGACACGATGTCACCGTGTTTGAAAAAAATGACCGGGTTGGCGGACTCCTCCGCTACGGTATTCCCGACTTCAAGCTCGAAAAAACCCATATCGACCGGCGCGTCGAACAGATGCAGGCTGAAGGCGTCACCTTCAAAACGGGCGTTTTGGTTAGCCGCGACCCGCTCGATCCGATCATCACCAGCTGGGCACGTGAAACCGTGAAGCCCGACGATCTGCTGCGCGACTTCGACGCGGTGGTGCTGGCAGGTGGCGCTGAGCAGCCGCGTGACCTGCCGGTGCCTGGTCGTGAGCTTTCCGGTGTGCACTTCGCAATGGAGTTTCTGCCGCTGCAGAACAAGGTTGTTGCGGGTGACCCGGTGAGCGGACAGATTCTTGCCACGGGTAAGCACGTGATCGTGATTGGCGGTGGCGACACCGGCTCCGATTGCGTGGGCACCAGTAATCGCCAGGGCGCAAAATCCGTCACGCAATTTGAACTGATGCCGCAGCCGCCCGAAGAAGAAAATCGCCAGCTCACCTGGCCTTATTGGCCCGTTAAGTTGCGCACCTCGTCGTCGCACGAAGAAGGCTGCGATCGCGACTGGGCAGTGAGCACCAAGGCCTTTGTCGCAGATGGACAGGGCCGTGTGCGCGCGTTGAAAGCGATCCGCGTTGAATGGGCGCGCGATCCGGCAAGCGGCCAGATGAAAATGAACGAGGTGCCGGGTTCCGAGTTTGAACTGCCGGCCGATCTGGTGCTGCTTGCCATGGGGTTTGTCGCCCCGGTAGGGTCGGTGCTCGATTCATTTGGTGTCTCGCGCGACGGGCGTGGCAATGCCCAGGCCAACACCGAAGGCGAACGCAGCTACGCCACCAGCGTTGGCAAGGTGTTTGCGGCAGGCGATATGCGTCGCGGTCAGTCGCTGGTCGTCTGGGCAATTCGCGAGGGCAGGCAGTGCGCACGCGCGGTCGATGAGTTCCTCACCGGCCAGTCAGAGCTGCCGCGCTAAGGTTGTGAGGCGCCGCAGCGTGTGATCGAACGCGGCCGAGCGTGCGACACGCGATGGGCGCCGAGCGATTACTCTGGGTTGACGCGATCCGTGTGGTCGCAGCGCAGTTGATTGTGCTGCATCACCTGTCCATTTACGGGCCGGTGGGCGATACCCTGCGAACCCTCCTGCCGGGCCTGATTGGCTGGCTCGATGACCATGGCCGGCTTGCGGTTCAGGTGTTTCTGGTGATGGGCGGCTGGCTCTGTTTCCGATCACTGAACTGGGCCGAGCCGCTTGGGCTGGGCACGGCAGGCCGATCGATCGTGCGGCGCTGGGCGCGGTTGTTTGTGCCCTTCTACGCGGCGCTTGGCCTGGTGCTGCTCGCTTCGGTGCCCGGGCGGGCCTGGCTGGGCAATGCGGCCTGGGTTCCCGGCCTGCCCGATCTGAAAACGGTCCTCGCACACCTGTTTGGTCTCTATGACTACCTCGGCATCGAGGCCCTGAGCGCAGGCGCCTGGTATGTCGCAATCGACTTTCAACTTCACGCCATCGCGCTTTTGCTCGCGTGGCTGGTCAGCCGTTTCACATCCGATTCGTGCGGTCGGCGCACCTGGTTTTTGGTGGCCATAGTCGGGCTCGGCGCGATCTCGCTCCTGTGGGTGAATCGCATACCTGACTGGGATATCGAGCCCCTCTATTTTTTTGGCAGCTTTGCGCTGGGCATGGCGGCGGGTGGGTTGTCTGAACGGGCGAACCCTGATCATCGGATTGCAGCGCTCATACTGATCGTACTCGCCGTGATCGGCCTTCTGGTTGACTGGCGGGTGCGAATCGCGCTGGCGCTTGCTGTCATGCTGGCGATTGCTGCAGCGCTTCGCGGACTCGGTGCGGCCTTCGATGCGCGGTTTCGCTTCAAAGCGTCGTCGACACTGCGGCCTGCAGGACGAAGAGTGGCCTATCTGAGCGATATTGCGTATGCGCTGTTCCTGGTGCACTTTGCAGTCTGTATCGTGGCCAATGCGGTGTTCGTTCGATTTACCGACGGCGGGCCGATCACTGCTGCGATCTTTTTTGTGGCCGCCTGGCTCTGCAGCCTGCCGGTCGCGGCAGCCCTGCATCATGCGGTCGAACGGCCGCTTTCGACGAGAAGGTGATCCCATGAGCGATCTGGCACTGGCTGATCTCGATGCGGTAACGCTCGCCAGTCGCTTTGCACGTGGCGAACTGTCGCCGCGGGCGGTCGCCATCGCAGTGCTCGATCGTGTAGCCGAGCGTGAGCCCGACCTCAATGCGATGTTTCGGGTGAACCGCGATCGCGCACTGCTCGCTGCTCAGGAGGCCGAACAACGTTGGCAACGCGGCACGCCACGATCGCCGGTTGACGGCGTTCCAGTCACGGTCAAGGAAAACCTTTACTCGGAGGGCGATCCTGCGCCCATCGGTACCGCGGCAGGCAGCCTCGAGCCGCGCGCCACAGATTCTCCAGTGGTGGCAAGGCTGCGCGAGGCGGGCTGCGTCATCCTCGGTAAAACTACGATGCCCGACTTCGGCATGCTCTCCTCGGGGCTGTCGTCGCTGCATGGCATCACGCGCAATCCCTGGCGCACGGACCTGAACCCTGCCGGATCATCGTCGGGTGCGGCAGCGGCTGCGGCGGCAGGCTATGGGCCCTGGCATCTTGGAACCGATATTGGCGGCTCGATCCGGCTGCCCGCATTTCACTGCGGTGTGTTTGGCTTCAAGCCCAGCCTAGGCCGCGTACCCATCAACCCACCCTTTCTTGGCAGAGCTGCTGGCCCGATCACGCGCACGGTTGGTGACGCGGCGCTGCTGATGAACATCGTGGCCCGGCCCGATCCGCGCGACTTCACGTCGCTCCCCGCGGACGACCAGGATTACACCGCCCGACTCGACTCACTCGACTCTAAAGGCCTGCGAATCGGTCTGCTGACCGACATGAAGGCCGGTTGGTCAGTGGAACCTGACATCGTTCGAACGGTTCATGATGCAGCGCGCGCACTGGAACGCGCGGGCGCCCACGTGGAGCCGCTCGACAGCTTTATGACCCCCGAGATGCTGGACGGCGTGCAGCGCTTTTTTGAAGCGCGTTCGTGTAACGACATTCTGGCCCTGTCGCCCGCGAGCCGTGCGAGCGTGCTGCCGTTCATTGTTGAGTGGGCAACCTGGCGGGCATCACAGTTCAGCGGCGCCGATGTGATGCGCGCCTACAACCAGATTCATGCCATGCGTGAGGCTGCTGTGCTGGCCTGTACGCCCTTCGATTTTGTGTTGTCACCCACCGCGCCGATCGCGCGATATCCTGCCGAACACGCCTGCCCGGGCAACGATCCGCATCGCGCGCTCGATCACATTGCGTTTACCGTTGCCTGGAATATGAGCGAGCAGCCTGCTGCAGCGATCAACTGGCGGTTTGATGATGAGGGATTGCCGCTGGGCGTGCAGGTAATCGGTCGCCGGTTTGACGATGTAGGTGTGCTGCGGATGGCCCGACTGATCGAGCACCTGCGCCCGGCACAACGCGGCTGGCCCGCAGTTTGAGTTCAGGCCTCAGCGTTTCGGCATCGGCACAGTGACATGCTTTTCGAGCTCATCACCACTTCGCCGTGCTGATTCAGGCACTCCTGCTGCACCAGCAGGATGCCCCGGTCGGGCTTGCTCTGTGAGCGCCGCGCCTCAATGACCGCGACCCGCAGCCGCAGGGTGTCGCCAGGGCGCACCGGCTTTATCCAGCGCAGCTCGTCCAGCCCCGGCGAGCCCATGCTTGAGCCGGGCGACAGGAAGTGATCGACCAGCATTCGCATCATCAGCGCCCCGGTCATCCAGCCGCTTGCGATCAACCCGCCATAGAGCGAGCTCGCGGCAGCCTGGGGATCAATATGGAAGGGCTGCGGATCGTAGCGCTGCGCAAACTCGATAATGTCGCTCTCGCTGACGGTGTGCGAACCAAACTCGTGCACTTCGCCAGGCGCGAAGTCTTCGAAGTAGCGCTCTTTCAGGGGGATCGACATGAGGTTTCTCCACGGCTGCCTAAAATAACCGAATTCATGCAGAGCGGTGACGAATCGCTCCGATTCCTCGAGGAGCTCCGCAGATGAAGGCTCAGTCGGACAGGCCCCCGGAAAGCGCGCTGCAGTCGATGCGGCTCGATAAATGGCTGTGGGCCGCACGCTTTTTCAAGACTCGGGGACTCGCCCAGCAGGCGATCGAGGCGGGCCGTGTGCTGGTCGATGGGGAGCGCGTGAAAGTTGCACGGGCGCTCCGGGCAGGCGAGCGCGTGACAGTCCGAATCGGTGATCAGGAGCAGCAGGTGCAGGTCATCAGCCTGTCTGAGCAGCGTGGACCCGCCACCATTGCCCGAACGCTTTATCAGGAAACCGAACAGTCGATCGCGCGCCGGGCCGAGGCGGCAACGCTTCGACGGCTCGCGCCCGAGCCGGCCTGGACGATCGAGCAGGGACGGCCCACCAAGCGCGACCGCAGGCAGATCGAGCGTCTCAAAGGATGGCCGGGCAGCTCCCATGAATAAGTTTCCTCGCAACAGACGCGCGTGGCTCACGGCAGGTACCGCACTATCAGGACTCACGCTGCTGTCGGGCCTTACCCTGTCTCAGCGCGCACATCCGCAGGCGTCGTTCAGCGCAGTACCCCGTGTTACCGTCGCACAGGCGGCTGACCTGGTGGCAGGCGGGGGCTGGATCCTGATGATGCGTCATGAGCAGACAGTGCCGGGCGTTGGCGACCCGCCGGGCTTTCGGCTAGACGACTGCTCGACGCAGCGAAACCTGTCGGATCAGGGTCGAGTGCGCGCGCGTCGTGCCGGTGACGTGATGCGATCCGCTGCAATCCCGATATCGATTGTCCGGGCGGGGCGTTGGTGCCGCGTGCGTGAAACGGCGGAACTTGCATACGGCTCCTTCGAGACCTGGCTCGCGCTGGACTCGTTTTTTGGACAGTCAGAACGGGCGCCTCTGCATCGTGATGCTGTGATTGAGTTCGCACGGGAGTTCTCCAGCGCAGGCAATGCGATGCTGGTTACGCACCAGGTCAACATCATTGCGGCACTTGAGGTAGCAACCGAGATGGGTGAAGTGGTCGCAGCGCGATTCGAAGGCGGGCAGCTGCGGCCTCGGTTTCGATTCATACCAGGGTCGGCATAGCCAGACCGCCAGGGAACGCTCGCACTATGTCAAGAACGCTGCAGACCGATGGCCGCGGACAGCTGCGCACAGTCGATCAAACCCTGCTGCCTTTTGAGTGGCGGGAGATCGTGCTTGCCGATGCACAGGGCTGCCGCGAGGCGATCGTCTCGATGCGGGTTCGGGGCGCACCGCTGATCGGCGCGGTCGGTGCATTCGGCCTGGCCTTGGCGTTACGTAACGATTCATCGGATGCCGGGCTTGCTTCGGCGCAAGCCTGGCTGGCATCGGCGCGGCCCACAGCGGTTAACCTGGCGTGGGCGCTTGAACGAATCCGCATGCGCGTGATCGGATTGCCGCCAGCCGAGCGCGCATATGCGGCCTGGCAGGAAGCGGAGCGCCTATGCGACGAGGATGCGCGCTGCAACCATCAGATTGGCGAGCATGGTGCGCGCCTGTTGCTTGAGGCCGCGCGCGCCGAGCCCACGCCGCAGCAACCGCTTCAGGTCCTGACGCACTGCAATGCAGGACGCCTCGCAACCATTGATCATGGCACTGCGCTTGCGCCCATCTATCAGCTTCATGCCGCAGGCGTTGCGGTTCACGTGTGGGTTGATGAAACCCGGCCGCGTAACCAGGGTGCTTCACTGACCGCGTGGGAGCTTGCGCAGGCGGGTATCCCGCATACGGTGATTGCCGATAACGCAGGCGGGCTTCTGATGATGCAGGGAGACGTGGATGTGGTGATCACTGGCTGCGATCGCGTGGCGGCCAACGGCGATGTTGCCAACAAGATCGGCACGTATCTGAAGGCGCTTGCCGCAGCCGACAACGGCGTGCCCTTCTATGTGGCTTGCCCTGTTTCCACCATCGATCCTGACACGGCTGATGGCGCTTCGATTGAGATCGAAACGCGTAGCGCCCGCGAGATCACGCATGCGCGCGGGCGGCTTGCGGACGGTACAGTGGCCGAGGTGGCTCTGATGGATGAGCGTGTGAAGGCGGTGAATCCAGGCTTCGACATTACGCCTGCCCGAATCGTGACTGCGCTGATCACTGAGCACGGGGCGGTGGCTGCCAATGCACAGGCGATCGCTGCCGTGCTCGCGCATGCTTTGCGCTCGTCGGCGGCGCACCCGGACAATCAGCCATGAAGCCCGTCTACCTGACCGAGAACCACGCGCGTCAGGCGCTGATCGATGCCTGCCTTCAATTCGCACCGCTGGGCTTGAACCAGGGCAAATCGGGGAACGCGTCGCTGCGCTGGCATCGGGGCGCGGAGGACGGCATGCTGATCACTCCCAGCGGACTCGCCTATGAGCGAACGCAGGTCGATGACATCGCCTGGGTGCCGTTTGCGCAAGCCGCTGTGCGCGCTTCCCGCCCCGAGGCTGACGCCGACTTGCGCGCGCCCGTGCTTCAGCCACCCAGCCGATTCGATGGGCCACGAAAGCCGTCGTCCGAATGGCGCATGCATTGTGATCTCTATCGGACTCGCGCCGATGCCGGCGCTGTGGTTCATGTGCACTCGTCCTGCGCCACCACACTCGCCTGCCTCCCAGTCATTCAAGCGCGTGGTATTCCAGCCTTCCACTACATGATTGCGGTGGCAGGGGGCCACGACATCCGGTGCGCCTCGTATGCCACCTTTGGCACGCAGGCCCTCTCCGAAGCAGCCCTTGCCGCGCTCGCTGACCGACGCGCCTGCCTGCTTGCCAATCACGGCCAGATCGCGCTGGCTACCGATCTTGGTGGCGCGCTCGCGCTGGCGCTCGAGGTCGAATCGTTGTCGCGCCAGTACCTGCAGGCCCTGCAGGTGGGCGAGCCGGTGGTGCTCGATGCGTCTGAAATGCGCCGCGTGCTCGATGCCTTCGCCCAGTACGGGCGGTAACGACGCCAGCCGGCTCTAGGCGGCCTGGCGATCTCGCACCGAGGGCAGCACCCGCGCAAGATATCGCCCGGTATAGCTTGCCGCGACGCCAGCCACCTCTTCGGGCGTGCCACAGGCAACCAGCTGTCCGCCCTGATCGCCGCCCTCAGGCCCCAGATCGACCACCCAGTCGGCGGTCTTGATCACGTCCAGATTGTGCTCGATCACGATCACGGTATTACCGCGTTCGCGCAGCTTGGCGATAACCTTAAGCAGCATCGCGACATCATGGAAGTGAAGTCCGGTGGTGGGTTCGTCAAGCACATACAGGGTTCGACCGGTGTCACGACGCGACAACTCCTCAGCGAGTTTGACGCGTTGTGCTTCGCCGCCTGATAGCGTGGTGGCGCTTTGACCGAGCCGCACATAGCCGAGCCCCACTTCCATGAGGGTGGCGAGCTTTCGTGCAAGCGCGGGCACGTTTTCGAAAAACTCATGCGCCTGCATGATGGTCATGTCGAGTACGTCGGCGATATTGCGGCCGCGCCAGCGCACTTCAAGCGTTTCGCGGTTGTAGCGGGCGCCCCGACACGACTCGCACGGCACATAGACGTCGGGCAGAAAATGCATCTGTACCCGGATGAGACCATCGCCTTCGCAGGCCTCGCAGCGACCACCCTTCACGTTGAACGAAAAGCGGCCTGCGCCATAGCCACGTTCGCGCGCAGCGGTGGATTCGGCGAACAGCTCGCGGATCGGCGCGAACAGTCCGGTGTAGGTGGCGGGATTCGATCTGGGCGTGCGGCCGATCGGGCTCTGATCCACCGCGATCACCTTGTCGAAATGCTCGAGCCCGTCGATGCCGTCGCAGCCTGGCGTGATGGTTTTGCGGTGGTTGACCTGCTCCAGGGCGGCGGCGAGCAGCGTGTCGTTCACCAGCGTGGACTTGCCCGAGCCCGAGACGCCCGTCACGACGCTGACCACGCCCACCGGAAAGCGCACAGTGAGGCTACCGAGATTGTGTGTTCGCGCCCCGCGTACGGTGAGCCATCGCCCGTCGGGTCGATGCCGCTCGATGGGCACCGGAACCCCCAGTCGGCCTGACAGGTATTGGCCAGTAATGGAGCGCTCAGAGGCTTCAATATCGCCTGGGGTTCCTTGAGCGACCACGGCGCCGCCATGCTCGCCTGCGCCCAGCCCCATATCGATGACATGATCAGCGGCCCGGATTGCTTCTTCATCGTGCTCGACCACCAGGACCGAGTTACCGAGGTCACGCAATCGTTTAAGCGTTCCGATCAGCCGTTCGTTATCGCGCTGATGCAGTCCGATGGAGGGTTCGTCGAGCACGTACATCACGCCCGTCAGACCCGAACCAATCTGGGAGGCGAGCCGGATCCGCTGCGCTTCCCCACCAGACAGCGTTTCAGCGGGTCGATCGAGGCTCAGATAGCCCAGGCCGACGTCGGTGAGAAAACGCAGCCGTTCGCGGATTTCGCGAATCACCCGCTCGGCGATCTGTCCCTGTGCACCAGGCAGCACGAGCGCTGAAAACCACTGGTGCGCACGCGACAGCGTCCAGCTCGATACCTGATAAATCGGATGATCGTGACCCGCCGGGCCCAGTCTGACGTGGCGTGCAGCAGCGCGCAGCCGCGACCCGCCGCATTCGGGGCAGGGGCGACGGCTCAGGTAGCGCCCGAGTTCTTCGCGCACCTGGTTCGATTCGGTGTCGCGCCGGCGTCGCTCGAGATTGGGGATCACGCCCTCGAAGCTGTGGGCGCGCGCACCCGCGGCAGGCGTATCGCTTGCGTAGCGAATGGCGAGCTTGCGCTCGCCCGATCCAAACAGAATGACTTCGCGAACCGCGTCGGCCAGCTGGGAAAACGGCTGATCGAGGTCGAAGCCGAGGGCCTGCGCGAGACTTTCCAGCGTGGCGAAGGCGAATTCGTTGCGGCGATCCCAGCCACGAATCGCGCCCGACGCGAGGCTCAGATCCGGAAACTCGACCACCCGCGCCGGGTCGATGAATTCGATATCGCCCAGACCGTTGCAATCCGGGCAGGCGCCGGCCGGATTGTTAAATGAGAACAGCCGTGGCTCGAGCTCAGGACTCAGTCGGCCGCAATCGGGGCAGGCGAACCGGCTGGAAAAGCTGTGTTCATGGCCTGAATCGGGCTCGACTGCACTCGCGCGTCCGCCAGCCAGGCCCAGTGCGGTCTCAAACGAATCGGCCAGCCGCTGCCGGATACCCGGCGCCACGCGCAGGCGGTCAACAATGACGTCGATCGAGGCGGCGAAGGCAGGCAGCCCCGACGGCGCTTCGGCGAGCTCTACGAGCTTGCCGTTGATGCGGGCGCGAACGAAGCCCTGCGCCTGCAGGTCGGCGATGGCGGCGCCAGTGTCAGCGCAACGCTCGGCCGGAAGCGGCGCAAGGATCATCAGACGGGTGCCCTCGGCGAGCGCGAGCATCTGATCGACCATCTGGGAGACGGTTTGTGCAGCCAGCGGCCGATGCGGATGGTCGGGGCAGTGCGGACTGCCGGCTCGGGCATAAAGCAGCCGCAGGTAGTCGTTGATTTCGGTGACCGTACCCACCGTGGAGCGGGGATTGTGGCTACCCGACTTCTGTTCGATCGCGATCGCGGGTGAGAGCCCCTCGATCAGGTCGACGTCGGGCTTTTCCATCAATTGCAGAAATTGGCGTGCGTAGGCCGACAGCGACTCGACATAGCGGCGCTGACCTTCCGCGTACAGGGTGTCGAAGGCGAGCGACGACTTGCCCGAGCCCGACAAGCCGGTGATGACCACCAGTTGCTCGCGCGGGATGTCGAGATCGACGTTTTTTAAGTTGTGGGTGCGGGCGCCGCGGATGCTGATCGCGTTCATGGAGGGGAGAAAGGCGGCGCCGGCATGTTGAGCCGGGCTGCAAGAGGGTAATCGGCTAATATAAACCGCCCTGCCATCTAATGCGATGAATCGCCCCTCCGACTCCGCCACTGAGCGCATGCGTCCCGACGAATTACGGGCGAGCGCCGCCCTGTCATCGGTACAAGGCCTGCGAATGCTGGGCCTGTTTATCGTGCTGCCGGTGCTCGCGGTTCACGCGCACTCGCTGCCCGAGGGCAGCAATGCACGACTGGTCGGGCTTGCGCTGGGCATTTACGGGCTTACGCAGGCGCTGCTGCAGCTGCCGCTCGGCGCTGCCTCCGATCGTTTTGGCCGAAAGCCCGTGATTGTGTTCGGTCTTGCGCTGTTTGCCATCGGCAGCTTCATTGCGGCCAGTGCCGACGATTTGCTGGGCGTGACCATTGGCCGCGGTTTACAGGGCGCTGGCGCCATTTCCGCGGCGGTCAGCGCGTTTGTGGCCGATTCCACGCGTGACAGCCAACGCACCAAGGCGATGGCGATGGTTGGCATCACGATCGGGGCAAGTTTCGCGCTATCGCTGATTGTCGCGCCCCCGCTGTATCGCTGGGTTGGGATCAGCGGCATGTTCGCTTTCACTGGCATTCTGGCCCTGGCTGCGATCGCCGCGGTGATCTTCATGGTACCGACCGCACCGCGGGTGGCTCGCGGACGGCTTACCCGTGAATCGTTTGGGCGGGTGGTCGGTGAGGCCGACCTCATGCGGCTCAATTTCGGCATCTTTACGCTGCATGCAGTGCAGGTGGCAATTTTTGTGGCATTGCCGGGGTGGCTGGTCGAGCGCGCGGGGCTCGCCTTACCCTCGCACTGGTTGCTTTATCTGCCGGTGGTGCTGCTGTCGTTCTGGCCGATGATGCCCGCACTGCGATGGGGCGAACGCCAGGGCCGCATGCGCACGGTGTTCCTAGGCTGCGTGGCCGTGCTCGCGATCGTGATGTTTGCGCTCGCCACCCGGCCCGAAGGTCTAATCCCGTTTGCCGTTCTGCTGTTCGCTTTCTTTGCGGCCTTCAATATTCTCGAGGCGAGCCTACCTTCGATGGTGTCGCGCCTTGCGCCCAGCGAACTGCGGGGCACAGCGCTTGGCGTATTCAACACCTCGCAGTCGCTGGGACTCTTTGCGGGAGGTGCGGTGGCGGGGGTTGTCCGCGCGGTCTGGGGCGATGCGGCGGTGTTTCTGCTTGCCGGCATCATCATCGGAATCTGGCTCTTGGCTGCGTGGCGGCACCGGGTCTGGCCGGCCGCTGCGCATTAGGCTGCAATCGAACTCTTCATGCTCGGGAGGGCAATATGGCTTCAGTCAATAAGGTGATCCTCATGGGTAACCTCGGGCGCGATCCCGAAACCCGCTTCACCGCCAACGGCGCGGCGGTCTGCAATCTGCGGATTGCCACAACCCGGTCCTGGAAAGACAAGGCAAGCGGCGATCGCCGCGAGGAAACCGAATGGCATAGCGTGGTGCTCTACGATCGGCTGGCCGAAATCGCTGGCGAGTACCTGCGCAAGGGCCGGCCTGTTTATGTTGAAGGCCGGCTGCAAACCCGCAAGTGGCAGGACAAAGAGGGCCAGGACCGCTACACCACCGAAATCGTGGGCACCGAAATGCAGCTGCTCGGCTCGCGCGACGGCGGGGGTGGGGGTGGCGATGATGCCGGATCGGGTGGCGGTGCGCCGGCGCGTGCCTCCGCACCGGCAGGTGCTTCGGCTGGTGGTGCGCGCAAGCCCGCAGGCCGGGGGCTTGACGACGTCGATGACGACATTCCCTTCTAAGCATCGCAGCCGCCATGCAGCACTTCATCGGTAACGCCAGGCGCAGCCCTTCGGGCGGTCAGCATATCCCCGTGCTCGACCCAAGCACGGGTGAGGTTTTTGGTCAGATCGCGCGCGGTTCTGAAGCCGATATCGATCAGGCGGTTGCGGCTGCTCGTGCGGCGCTCGGCGAGCGCTATGACGGTCCCTGGGGCAGTTTGTCTGCGGCCTCGCGCGGCCGGCTGCTGCAGCGCTTAAGCGTAGCGGTTAGCGCGCACGCCGACGAACTCGCGCAACTCGAGGCGCGAGACACGGGCAAGTCGTTGAAAACCGCGCGCGCCGATGTCTCAGCGCTCGCGCGTTACTTCGAGTTCTATGCCGGAGCGGCCGACAAGCTGCATGGCCAGACGCTGCCCTACGAGCCCGGCTACCTGGTTGCCACGGTTCGAGAACCGCATGGCGTTACCGGTCACATCATTCCCTGGAATTACCCCATGCAGATCTTCGGCCGCACGGTGGGCGCGGCCCTGGCTGCGGGCAATGCCTGCGTGGTCAAGCCAGCCGAGGATGCGAGCCTGAGCTCATTGCGGCTGGGCGAACTCGCTGCCGAGGTGGGGTTCCCGGCGGGCGCGCTCAACATCGTGACAGGCTATGGTGCTGAGGCGGGCGCAAGCCTCTGCGAGCATCCTGATGTCGACCATCTGTCCTTCACCGGGTCGACCGCCACCGGGCAACGCGTGGCCGAGGCCGCGGCCCGTCGCCACTGTCCAGTCACGCTCGAGCTGGGCGGCAAATCGCCGCAGCTGGTGTTTGCCGATGCCGATCTCGACGCTGCGATTCCCGTCATCGTGAACGCCATCGTTCAGAACGCGGGCCAAACCTGTTCCGCGGGCAGCCGCCTCCTGGTTGAGCGCAGCCTCTACGAAACGGTGCTCGAACGACTGGTTGAACGGTTCCAGGCGCTCGTCGCCGGGCCGCCCGCACTGGGCCTGGACATGGGGCCGCTCGTTAACCGCAAGCAGTTCGATCACGTGGGTCGCCTGCTCGCGCAGGCAGAGGCCGATGGCCTGCGGGTTGCTGCGCGCGGTCAGCTGCATCCGCAGGCAGCCTCGGCCGGGTTTTATCAGCAGGCGGTGCTGTTTCGTGACGTTCCGCCCGAGCATCCTCTTGCGCAGCAGGAAATCTTCGGCCCTGTGCTGGTGGCAATGCCCTTTGATGATGAGACGCATGCGGTGCGGCTTGCAAACGGCACGGCCTACGGGCTGGTGGCGGGCGTCTGGACGCGTGATGGCGCGCGCCAGCTCCGTATGGCCCGCGCGCTCCGCTGCGGCCAGGTGTTCATCAACAACTACGGTGCGGGCGGTGGCGTTGAGCTGCCCTTCGGTGGCGTCCGCTCAAGCGGCCACGGCAGGGAAAAGGGCTTCGAGGCGCTGTACGGCTTCACCATCCTTAAAACCATCGCGATCCGGCATCAGTAACGTCGCGTGTTCGGTCTGTATCAAGCCTATCCAATCCCCTGAAATCCACAGCCTGCGTGGCTGCCGCTATACTTTAGGGTTGTCCTTCTCCCCTTAAAGCCGCGCCAGCGGCCCCCCAAACATCATGCCGATTTACGCCTATCGTTGCCAAGACTGCGGCTTCGAAAAGGATCAGCTGCAGAAAATTTCCGAAGCGCCACTCACGGTTTGTCCATCGTGTAACGGGAACGGCTTTGCGCGACAACTCACCGCGCCTGCCTTTCAGCTGAAGGGTTCGGGGTGGTATGTCACCGACTTTCGCGACGGCGGCAAGAAAAAGGCCGGCGGTGAGGGCGGCGAGTCGGCCGACAAGTCAGCCGACAAGACATCCGATAAGGCGACCGACTCAGGCGGTGAAGGCGGAGCGGCCAGCAGCGAAGCCAAAGCTGACAGCAAGCCTGCGTCCACCGATTCGCCGTCGGGCTCAGGCAGCGGCTCCGCAGGCAAGTCGGGTGAGTCGCCCGCCGCATCCACCGGCAGCGGCGCCTCCACGTCGCGTGCTGCCAGCAGCCCCTCCCCCGGGGCACCGGCCTGAACGCGTCCGCCACGCGTCATCGCGCCGTCACCTCAGACGGGCAGCGTATGGCTGCCCTCTGACGCGAACGCACTTCCACGAGCCCAACCATGCGCAAATATGTCGTCACGGGTCTGCTGATCTGGGTTCCTCTGGTCATCACGATCTGGGTGCTCAACCTGATCGTGACCACCATGGACCAGACGCTTCAGCTGCTGCCTGAACGCTGGCATCCGCACACATTTTTCGGGCGCGACATTCCGGGCGTCGGCGTGATCCTTACCCTGGTGGTGCTGCTCATTACGGGCTTACTTGCCCGCAATATCATCGGCGAGCGGCTGGTTGTTTACTGGGAGGCGCTGCTGGGTCGCATTCCCATCGTTCGCAGCATCTACTCCAGTGTCAAACAGGTCAGCGACACCATTCTGTCGCCCAACGGTCAGGCTTTCCGCAAGGCACTGTTGGTTCAGTACCCGCGAGCCGGCAGCTGGACGATCGCATTCCAAACCGGCACACCCGCGGCGGAAATCCGTCGCCGATTCACCGATCCCGACATGGTGTCGGTCTATGTGCCTACTACGCCCAATCCCACCTCAGGCTTTTTCCTGATGTTGCCCCGTGCCGAAGTGATCGAGCTCGATATGAGTGTCGATGAGGCGCTTAAGTACGTGGTGTCGATGGGAACCGTTGCGCCAGGCGATCGCTCGCCCGGCCAGTCCTGAGGTCATCATCCGCTTTCGGAGAATCCGTGATGCGCACCTGCTATGCCGGGGAAGTCTCGACCGACCGCCTCGACCAGACTGTCACCCTGTTCGGCTGGGTTCACCGCCGCCGCGACCATGGCGGCGTGATCTTTATTGATCTGCGTGACCGCGAAGGGATCGCGCAGGTGGTGTGTGATCCAGACCGGCCCGACATGTTTAAAGTGGCTGAGCGCATTCGCAATGAGTTTTGCGTGCGCGTCGTGGGTCGCGTACGCCGGCGTCCGGATGGCACCGATAACGCCAATCTGAAAAGTGGTGCGATCGAGATCCTGTGCCACGATCTCGAGATCCTGAATGCGTCGGTCACGCCGCCTTTCCTGCTCGATGACGAGAACCTTTCCGAGACCACGCGACTCACTCACAGGGTGCTCGACCTGCGTCGTCCCGCGATGCAGCGCAACCTGATGCTCAGGTACCGGGTCGCGATGGAGGTGCGTAAGTACCTCGATGCCCAGGGCTTTCTCGACATCGAAACCCCCATGCTTACCAAGTCCACGCCGGAAGGCGCTCGCGACTATCTGGTGCCCTCACGCGTCAATGCCGGTCAGTTTTTCGCGCTGCCCCAGTCGCCCCAGTTGTTCAAGCAGCTGCTGATGGTGTCGGGGTTTGATCGCTACTACCAGATCACCAAGTGTTTTCGCGATGAAGACCTGCGCGCGGACCGCCAGCCTGAATTTACGCAGATCGATTGCGAAACCTCGTTTCTCACCGAAACCGAGATTCGCGGCATCTTCGAGGACATGATCCGCACGGTGTTTCGAAACGTCGCGGGTATCGATCTCGCGGCCAGCTTCCCGCAAATGACGTACTCCGAAGCGATCCGCCTGTACGGGTCAGATAAGCCCGACCTGCGGGTACGGCTCGAGTTCACTGACATCACCGATGCGATGCGCGATGTCGAGTTCAAGGTGTTCAGCGGCCCGGCCAACATGACAGGCGGGCGCGTGGTGGCGATGCGTGTACCGGGCGGTGGCAAGCTCACCCGTGGGGAAATCGACAGCTTCACGCAGTTCGTTGCCATCTATGGCGCGAAGGGGCTCGCCTGGATCAAGGTCAACGAGGCCGCGCGTGGCCGAGAAGGCCTGCAGTCGCCGATCGTCAAGAATCTGCACGATGGCGCGCTGTCGGCCATCATGTCGCGCACCGGCGCCACCGATGGTGATCTCATTCTGTTTGGCGCCGACAAGGCCAAAGTGGTCAACGATGCGCTGGGCGCGCTGCGAATCAAAATCGGGCACTCCGATTTCGGTCGCGCCAACGGGCTCTTCGAGAACGTCTGGAAGCCGCTTTGGGTGGTCGATTTCCCGATGTTCGAATACGACGAGGAAGATGGTCGCTGGACGGCGGTCCATCATCCGTTTACCGCGCCAAAAGATGGTCACGAAGACCTGATGGGCTCTGACCCTGGGCAGTGTCTGGCCAAGGCCTACGACATGGTGTTGAACGGCTGGGAAATCGGTGGCGGTTCGGTACGGATTCACCGCGAAGAAGTGCAGAGCAAAGTGTTTCGCGCACTTAAGATCGGACCCGAAGAGGCGCGTGCGAAATTCGGCTTCCTGCTCGATGCGCTCCAGTACGGTGCGCCGCCCCATGGCGGGATCGCGTTTGGCCTTGACCGCATCGTCACCATGATGACCGGCGCCGAGTCGATCCGCGATGTCATCGCGTTTCCCAAGACGCAGCGCGCGCAGTGTCTGCTCACGCAGGCGCCGTCGCCCGTTGACGAGAAACAGCTGCGCGAACTGCACATTCGGCTTCGTAGCGTCGAGGCGAGCGCCTGAGCAGCACGCGAGCCTCGTCGCCACCCTGCGCCGCCATGGCCGGCAACAAGATTCCCGAGTCGGTGCTGGTCGTGATCCACACGCCAGCACTCGATGTGCTGCTCCTTGAGCGAGCTGACCATCCGGGGTTCTGGCAGTCGGTTACTGGCAGCAAAGATGCGCTGGACGAGCCGCTGGCCGAAACCTGTCGGCGCGAAGTGTTTGAGGAAACCGGGATCGACTGCGCCGCATTTGAACTGACCGACTGGCAGTGGAGCCAGCGCTACGAAATTTTCGCGCACTGGCGTCATCGTTATCCGCCTGGTGTCACGCACAACACTGAATACGTTTTCGGTCTTCTGGTGCCGGAACGCATCGAGGCAAAGCTTGCGCCACGCGAGCATCTCAGCCAGGTTTGGCTACCCTGGCAGCAGGCGGCTGACCGCTGTTTTTCCTGGTCCAATGCAGAAGCCATCCGGCAGCTGCCGCGTCGAGCGCATGGCGCCAATGCACTCGCGCGGTGAAGCAACGATGCCAACGCAGCTGCGGGTCGCCACCTACAACATTCATAAAGGCGTGCTCCGAGACCTGTTCGGGCTACGCCGTGTGGCGCGCATTCACGAGCTGCGCGCCCGGCTCCATGAACTCGATGCCGACCTGATCCTGTTACAGGAAGTGCAGGGGCAGCACGAGCGCCATGCCCGGCGCTTTGAGCACTGGCCTGTTGAGCCGCAGGATGTCTTCCTTGCACAATCGCCGGGGCTGCGCCAGACGTTCGAAAGCGCCTATGGCGCGAACGCCCAGTATCTGCACGGGCACCATGGCAATGCGCTGCTGTCCCGATATCCGATCCTGCATCGCGATAACCGTGATTTTTCCGATCATGCGCTTGAAAAGCGCGGGGTGCTGCACTGTGTGGTCGATATCGCTGGCGACCCGGTGCATTGCTTCGTTGTGCATTTCGGTCTGTTCGCGCGCAGCCGCGAACGCCAGCTCGATGCGCTGATCGATTGGATTCGACGCTCGGTCCCGCCGGAGGCGCCGCTCATCATCGGTGGTGACTTCAACGACTGGCGCAGCCAGCTGTCGCGCCGCCTGTGCGATGAGATCGATGTGATCGAGGCATTCGACTCGCTGCGCCCGAGCATGGTCCGGACGCAGCGCGCGGTCTGGTACATGCGCGATCGACTGGCCGATCTGGGGGTCGATGTCGAGCCCGAGTCCGTTCGATTGCCTCGCCGGGTAAGGTCTGCGCGAACCTTTCCTGCGCTGGTGCCGTGGCTGCGAATGGATCGGATTTATCTGCGCGGCTTTTCGGTGCGCGATGCGCGCGTGCCCAGGGGGCCCGGCTGGGCGCGCCTGTCCGATCACAGCCCCGTGATCGCCGATCTGGAGCGCGGGCACGCGTGAGCGTTACGCGCGTGATGCCGCCCGCCTGGCGGCGATGGCTGGGCAGACGGCGACGACCGGTATTGCGTCAGGGACATCAGGTGCAGTTGCTGCAGTCGGGCGCTGAGTTTTTTCCTGCGCTCGAACGGGCAATTCATGCTGCGGTCGATTCGGTCTGGATAGAAACGTATATTTTTAATGACGATGAGAGCGGGCAGCGTATTGCCTCGGCGCTTGCATCGGCGGCCCGTCGCGGGGTTGAGGTCAGGGTAGTGGTCGATGGCTATGGCACCGGCGAGCCCCGCGGTGAGATCGCCCGCCTGCTCGCCTCGGCGCCGCTTGATCTGCGTGTGTTCCGGCCGCTCGCACGCTGGCGATTCAATCGGCAGGCGCTGCGACGCCTGCATCGCAAGCTCGCGCTGATCGACGCAGCGACGCTTTTTGCAGGGGGCATCAATCTGATTGATGACCATCAGGATCCCGATCGCGGCCGACTCGATTCCCCGCGACTGGATTTCGCCATCGAGGTACGCGGGCCTCTGGTCGATCAGGCCGTGGTCGCGATGCGGCGCGTGTGGCGGCGAGCCACACTGCTGCGCGGCGCAGGCGCGTCGCGTGGCGCAGCCACTGCGCAGGCGTGGCCGCCTGTTGTCGAGACCGTACCCCTTCCGACCGATCGCCCGCATGGCTTGGTTGAGGCGCCCGGAAGGCTGGTCCGAGCGGCATTCGTTGAGCGCGACAACTGGCGCCACCGTCAAACGATTGAGCGCACTTATCTCCGAGCCATAGGCGCCGCGCGCCATGACGTCCTGATCGCGTGCGCCTATTTCTTTCCTGGTGCGAAATTTCGCCGTGCGTTGTCAGAGGCCGCTGCACGCGGCGTACGGGTCCGCCTGCTGCTGCAAGGGCAAATCGAGTATCGCCTGCCGCATTTCGGTACGCTCTCACTCCATGAGGAACTGCTACGCGCGGGCGTCGAAATCATCGAGTATCAGCCCGGCTTTCTGCATGCCAAGCTTGCGCTTGCCGACCAATGGCTAACCGTCGGCTCATCCAACATCGATCCGTTCTCGCTGCTCCTTGCGCGCGAGGCCAATGTGATCGTTCACGACGCACAGACCGCAGCCGCGTTGCGATCCCGTGTCGAGCAGGCGATCGCCGAGGGCGGTGTGCCGGTTGGCTGGTCGCACATTGTGTCGAGACCCTGGTGGGTAAGGCTGGCCGCGCATGGCGCCGCGCTGATTTTGCGCATCGGTGTTGCGGTATCAGGGCGCGGGCTTCGCTACTGAGCGGGCGACAGCACGCGCGACAGGGGCGTCGCTGATGCAGGGCGATCTCATCGCGCTGCGCCCTGAAGGACTCTATTGCGAGGCGGGCGATTTCTACATTGACCCCTGGCGTCCGGTTGATCGGGCAGTCATCACCCATGCACATGCCGACCATGCCCGAGTCGGGCATCGGCACTATCTTGCGAGCGAGCCCGCCCGCGAGGTGATGCGATGCCGGCTCGGCGCAATATCGCTTCAGACGCTGCGCTGGGGTGAGCCGATGACGCTGGGTGACACGCGTGTATCGCTGCATCCTGCCGGGCACATCCTGGGATCCGCGCAGGTGCGCGTTGAACGCCGGGGCGAGGTATGGGTGGTGTCGGGCGACTACAAGCTTCAGGCCGATCCAACCTGTGCCCCATTTGAACCGGTGCGGTGCGACACCTTTATCACCGAATCAACCTTTGGGCTGCCGGTATATCGCTGGCAGACCGATGCACAGTGTCTGGCCGAGATAGCAGCCTGGTGGGCTGAGAATGCAGCCGGCGGGCGCGCGAGCGTGCTGCTCTGCTATGCGCTCGGCAAAGCCCAGCGTGTGCTGGCAGGCTTGGCGGGCGCCCAGGCGCTTCTGGGCCCGATGGTGGCGCACGGTTCGGTCTCGGCAGTCAATGCAGCCTACCGAGCTGCCGGCGTTGCGATTCCCGACATGCTCACCGCAACCGACTGGCGCCGCAACGCAGCCGAGAGGCCTCCACTGGTGTTGGCCCCTCCTTCGGCTGCGGGAAGCCCGTGGCTATCGCGGTTTGGCGATGCCAGCATCGCGTTTGCCTCGGGCTGGATGCGGGTGCGCGGCGCACGCCGGCGGCGGGCGCTCGATCGGGGCTTCGTGTTGTCGGACCATGCAGACTGGCCAG
Source organism: uncultured Bordetella sp. (assembly GCA_964581825.1). GTDB lineage: Bacteria > Pseudomonadota > Gammaproteobacteria > Burkholderiales > Burkholderiaceae_E > SYIM01. The sequence goes on along the minus strand of CAZORB010000006.1, from coordinate 39,907 downwards.
GCCTGGTGCAGGCAATTGAGGCAAGCGGCGCGGAGCGGGTAATCGTGACGCATGGCTTCGAAGCGGCAATCGTGCGGTATCTGAGCGAGCGCGGCGTGCAGGCGCAGGCGCTCCGGACTGAATTTGGCGGTGAGGCGGGTGCCGAGTCCGACACGCCCTCCAACTCGGACACCCAGCCAGTCGCCGAGGAACCGTCGGAGTCGCCGAGCTGATGGAGCGGTTCGCTTCCCTGATTGCGGCACTCGACCGCTCCAATTCCACGCTGGACAAAGTCGGAGCGATGCGGCGCTACTTTCAATCCGAGCCCGCGGAAGACTGCGCGTGGGCGGTGTATTTCCTGGCGGGCGGCAAGCCCCAGAAACTGGTTGCAACACGCGTGCTGCGAGAGGCTGCCTACGAGGTCGCAGCGGTTCCCGAGTGGTTGTTCGATGAGTGTTATCAGGCAGTCGGTGATCTGGCCGAGACCATCGCGTTACTGCTGCCCGGACAGAGCGCGGGTCCACACGATTGCACTGGCAGCTTTGATCACTGGATGCGCGCTCGGCTGCTGCCGCTTCGAGCGCTGGAACCCGAGGCGACCCGTGCGGCGCTCGTGGGTATCTGGGCCGTGCTCGACAGCTGGCAGCGATTCGTCTTCAACAAGCTCATCACGGGAGGCCTGCGACTGGGCGTGTCGCGTCAGCTGGTTTTGCGCGCGCTGTCGGAGGCAAGCGGTGTCGATGCGCGCGTGATCGCCCAGCGAATCATGGGCTATACCGACCGCAAAGCGAACCCGGAGGCGGCCCGTTATCGTGCACTGGTTGCGGCGCAGCCCGTGCCGCAGCCCGCTGCCAACCAGCAGGCGCCAGAGGCGGGTACGGATCAGGTGACGCACGCGTCGATGGCTGGCGCTGGGCCAGACATCGCGCCGCAGAGCGACCCCGCAACCTTGCTGCTTCCCTATCCATTCATGCTTGCCAACAGCTGGGAGACCCCACGCGCTGCATCGGAGCGCGCATCGGACTGGCTTGCCGAGTGGAAGTGGGATGGCATTCGCGCGCAGCTGGTCAAGCGCGGTGATCAGGTAGCGATCTGGTCGCGCGGCGAGGAGCTGCTGACCGATCGATTTCCAGAGATTCTTTCAGCTGCCCGGCGCTTACCCTCGGGCACTGTACTCGACGGCGAGCTGCTCTGTTGGATGCCGGGTTCGCAGCGCCCGATGGACTTTGCAGCCATGCAGACCCGGATCGGTCGACTGCAGCCCGGTGCGGCGACGCTCAAAAAAGCGCCCGCGCGCTTCATCGCGTTTGACTGCCTGGAGCGTGAGCACGCTGACCTTAGACCGCTTACGCTGGTTGAACGGCGAGGCGCGATGCTGGCGATCATTAACGAGGCGCAGGCTGATCCGAATACGCTTTGTGTGGCGGCCGTAATCGCAGCGCCTGACTGGGATGAGCGCGCCCGCATTCGCGAGGATGCGCGGTTACACGGCGCTGAGGGGCTGATGCTGAAACGTCTGGACTCGGCCTACGGGATCGGCCGCAGTCGGGCCGATGGCGGCGCATGGTTCAAGTGGAAACTTGATCCGTTTTCAGTGGACGCAGTACTGATTTACGCGCAGGCTGGACATGGCCGCCGAGCCGGCCTCTACACCGACTACACCTTCGCTGTCTGGGATCGCGCCCGCGATGCCGATTCCGAGCCGCGCCTGATCCCGTTTGCAAAAGCATATTCGGGGCTCACCGACGCTGAGATTCGCGAGGTCGATGCGATCGTGCGCAAAACGACCATCGAGCGCTTCGGACCCGTTCGAAGCGTCACGCCCTCGCTAGTGTTTGAAATTGGGTTTGAAGGTATCGCACGCTCCACCCGGCACCGCGCCGGTGTCTCGGTTCGATTTCCGAGAATGTTGCGATGGCGGCGCGACAAAACCGTGGACGAGGCCGATGGCCTCGCCGCACTGGAGGCAATGCTCGCACACGGCCGCGGTTAGCGCAGCCGTGCGCCAGACATCAATTGCGCTTGAGCAGCGACAGCAATTCGCGCCGCAGCGCATCAGACTTGAGGAAGCTGCCGCGCATGATCGACGAGGTCATCGAGCTTTCATCTTTGACGCCGCGCCAGTGCATGCAGAAGTGGTCGGCCTCCATGATGACCGCCAGGCCATCGGGAAGCAGCAGGCGCTCAAGTTCGTCAGCAAGCGTTTTTACCGCTTCTTCCTGGATCTGCGGCCGGCTCATGACCCAATCGGCGACACGCGCGTACTTGGACAGTCCGATTAGCTTGGAGTCGGCGTTGGGCAACACACCAATCCAGATCCGGCCCAGGATCGGACAAAGATGGTGTGAGCAGGCTGAACGAACCGTAATCGGCCCGACCACAATCAGTTCGCTCAGGCGCTCGACGTTCGGAAACTCGGTCACGGGGGGCATGGCTTCGTAGCGACCCCGGAACACTTCTTTCAGATACATCTTGGCCACGCGACGCGCGGTGTCCTGCGTGTTGTGATCGTTGGTGGTGTCGATGACCAGCGACTCGAGCAGTGCCTGAACGCGGGATTCGACCTCTTTGCGAAGTGCCTCGCGCTCGACATCGGACAGGATGAATTCAGAGATGTTGTCGTTGGCATGAAAGCGACGACCGGCCTGGCGGATCCGTTCGCGAATCACGTCTGACATCGGGCGTCCGCTATCGTCGCTGCGCGCGCGGGCGGGTTTGCGGGGAAGGGCTTTAACGTTGGAGGAGTTGCTCATCGAGTTATTCTCCCGACTCCATGTCTCGGAGCCTGTCGGGGTGTCCCGTCGTCGAATGACGGCGGGAGGCGAACGATGCGCGATTTCGCGACGTGCGTCGCGAAATCCTTCGCGCAACGTGCGGGTAAAAACCCCTTCTACCCTATTCGCTTTTTGGCCTTCAGGCCACACATTCCCGACCGTATGCACGACATCGATCATGCTCCGATGACAGTTGGCGATCACTCTCTCCACACAGCCCTGGATTCGGGGCATGCGACAGCGCGTCCTTGTTGCGAAAACCCGACGGACAGCGTCGCGATTGTCGGGGTCGACTTTTCCAGCGCGCCATCGCGCGCCAAACCGATCACGGTTGCGCATGCGCGCCTCGCGAGCGAGGGGGTTTTGCGAGTGACCAGGCTGGAGCCGATTGAGACGCTCGCAGCGTTCGAAGCGCTGGTCGCGCGATCTGGCCCCTGGGTGGGCGGATTCGACTTTCCCTTTGGGCTGCCGCGCGAACTGGTGCTTGAAATGGGGTGGCCGACCGACTGGTCCGCGTTGGTAAGCCACTTCGGATCGCAGCCGCGGCCAGTCCTTCGCGACGCCCTGCGTGCCTTCTGTGCACGCCGACCGGTCGGATCAAAATTTGCACACCGTGCGACCGATCGGCCGGCGGGCTCCTCGCCCTCAATGAAATGGGTTAATCCGCCAGTGGCCTGGATGTTTCACGCGGGCGCACCGCGGCTGCTCGCCGCTGGCGTGGAACTGCCGGGCCTCCATGCCGGCGACCCCTCACGCGTGGCGCTTGAGGCCTACCCGGGGCTGCTCGCGCGTGCACTGTATCGTGGCTCGTACAAAAGCGATGAGGCCGCCCGGCAGGACGCGGCGCGTTGCGCGGCCCGGCGGACCATTGTCGCGGCACTATCGTCGGGGGCGCATCCGCTCGGTCTGCGTGTTGAGTTTGGTCGCGGCTTGCGGCAGCGGATCGAGGACGAGCCTCGCGGCGACTGGCTCGATGCGGTGCTCTGTGCAGTTCAGGCTGGATGGGCGCTCTCGCAGGGAGCAGGCTACGGTCTGCCGCTGCAGATTGATCCGCTTGAGGGGTGGATCGTGAGCGCGCCCTCGACAACCGGCTACCATGACGAACCTGTTCTCGGATCGACTCAACCGTGAAACGAAGCTCGCTTCGCATCGATGGCGTTGACACGCCCATCATTCCAACCGTTGCCGCACTGGTGCGCGAGCACCCGGGCACGATCTCGCTGGGCCAGGGTGTGGTGCGCTATGGCCCACCCGCCGACCTGATCCGCGCGCTACCCGACAAACTGGCTGATCCGCTCCTTCACCGCTATCAGGCGGTGGGTGGAATTGCGCCCCTCACCGAGGCGCTGGCGGCCAAACTTCGCGATGAAAACGGTATTGAGCTTGCGCGCGGCATGCAGGTCATGGTGACCGCCGGCAGCAACATGGCGTTTCTGAACGCGGTGCTGGCGCTGGGCGATCCGGGCGATGAATTCATTCTGCCGCTGCCTTTTTATTTCAATCAGGAGATGGCGATTCGAATGGCGGGGTGTGTGCCGGTGTGCGTGCCAACGCGACCTGACTATCAGCTTGACCTTGCCGCGATCGAGCAGGCCATCACGCCGCGCACGCGCGCAATCATCACGGTGTCACCCAACAACCCAACCGGCGCGGTGTACGCCGAAGATGATCTGCGCGCGGTCAATGCGCTCTGCGCAGATCGGGGCCTTTATCACTTCAGTGATGAGGCCTATGAATACTTCACTTTCGACGGTACTCGGCATTTTTCACCCGCATCCATTCCGGGCGCCGAGCGACATACGCTCACGTTTCAGTCGTTCTCCAAGGGCTGGGGCATGGCGAGCTGGCGTTGCGGCCATGTGGTGTATCCGTCCGACCTCGCCGAGGCGATGAATAAGGTGCAGGACACCAACCTGATCTGCGCGCCGGTCATCTCGCAGCTGCTCGCGCTTGAGTCGCTGCGCCTGGGGCGTCGGGCCATCGAACCAGAACTGCAATCGCTTGCATCGGTACGCGTTCAGGTTCATCAGGCCCTGCACGCACTCGACGGGCTGGCGAGCTTCGCCAGCACGCAGGGCGCGTTCTATGTGATGCTGCGACTGCCTGGGGTGGATGATCCGCTTGCCTTTACCCGTGCAATGGTCGCGCGCCACCGCGTTGCAGCCATTCCAGGGTTTGCGTTTGGGTTTACCGATACCCGGCAGGCGAACTATCAACGACTGTCGTTTGGTTCGCTCGATGCGGCCACGGTTGCTGAGGGCGTGCAGCGCTTTATCGCCGCGGTGCGTGACTGGTACGGCCGCTGACCGCGCCACCGCGCCTCGCCTGACCGAAGCCAGGCTTGCCGCCTGGTTATCGCAGCGTGGCTGGCAGCCGTTTGCATTCCAGCGACGTGTCTGGCGAGCCGCCGCGCGCGGTAACAGCGGCCTTTTGCATGCGGGTACCGGATCGGGTAAGACGCTGGCGGTCTGGCTGGGTGCGCTGCTGCGGACTCTTGGTTCGCGTGGCCGTTTGCCTGCGGCTCAGACGGGTTGCACGCGGGTGTTATGGATCACGCCGATGCGGGCACTGGCTGCCGATAGCCAGCGCGCGCTCGTTGAGGCGGTGACCGGGCTTGAACTCGAGCTGTCCGTGGGACTTCGCACGGGCGATACGCCGTCTGCCGAGCGCGCCCGTCAGGATCGACGGCCGCCATTTGCGCTGGTCACAACTCCCGAGAGTCTGTCGCTGATGATCTCGCGCGTCGATGCCCCGGCGCGGCTGGGTGCGATCGAGGTGGTGATTGTTGATGAGTGGCATGAGCTGATCGGATCTAAGCGCGGGGTTCAGCTGCAGCTCGCGCTCGCGCGAATTGCGACGCTTGCGGGGTCTCCCCCCATCATCTGGGGACTCTCCGCAACGCTTGGTAATCCCCAGGAAGCGCTTGATGTGCTGCTCGGTGGGCGTCCGGGCACGCTTGTCGATGCGCCCGCCAGGCGATTGCCTGTCATGGATACGCTGCTGCCAAGCACGCTGGAGCGCTTCCCCTGGGGCGGTCATCTGGGTGCGCGCATGCGCGATGCAGTCGTGGCCGAGCTCGAGGCAAGCGCCTCAGCGCTGGTGTTCTGCAATACACGGGCCCAGGCCGAGCTCTGGTACGCGATGCTGCTCGATGCACGCCCTGACTGGGCGGGTGCGATTGCGCTTCACCACGGCTCGCTTGATGCACAGGTGCGCCGCTGGGTCGAGGGGGCCATCGCCGACGGACGATTGCGCGCGGTGGTCTGCACCTCCAGCCTCGACTTAGGCGTTGATTTCGCGCCGGTGGAACGGGTGTTGCAGATCGGGAGCGCCAAAGGTGTCGCCCGGCTGCTGCAGCGCGCCGGGCGCTCGGGCCACCGGCCAGGCGCGGTCTCGCGGATCACGCTGGTACCCACCCATGCGCTGGAGCTGGTGGAGGCGGTGGCCGCGCGCGATGCCGCAGCGGCCGGCCGGATCGAGGCGCGCATCGCGCTGCAGTGCCCAGCTGACGTGCTGGTACAGCATCTGGTGACGGTAGCGGCGGGCACCGGCTTCGATGACGCCCAGATGTTGGCAGAGCTTCGAACCACGCATGCCTATCGAGCGCTCGATGATGTGACCTGGCGTTGGGCGCTCGCCTTCGTCTCCGATGGTGCGAGCCTCGCTGCTTATCCTGAATATCGAAAGCTCGCAAGAGACGAGCACGGCCTCTGGCGAGTGACTGATCCGCGTATCGCACGGCGTCATCGGATGTCGATCGGAACCATCGTCGCCGACGCGTCGATTGATCTCAAGTTCATGAATGGCATGCGTCTGGGCTCGGTCGAGGAGGGTTTCATCGCGCGGCTGCGCCCTGGTGATCGGTTCATGTTCGGTGGCAGGGTGCTCGAACTCGTGCGCGTGCATGAGATGAGCGCCTGGGTTCGGCGAGCCGAGGCAAAAACCGGCGCTGTGCCGCGTTGGAGCGGCGGCCGTATGCCGCTGTCGGGCGAGCTTGCCGATGCGGTCCTTGATCGGCTGCGCGATGCCGCACAAGGGCGCTTTTCGGGCCCTGAAATGCGCGCTGTCCGGCCGCTTCTTGCGTTACAGGCGCGCTGGTCCCGGCTCCCGGAGCCTGGCCTGCTGCTCGCTGAAACGATGCGCTCCCGCGAGGGTCATCATCTGTTTGTGTACCCGTTTGCGGGCCGACATGCGAACCTGGGCCTGGCCTGTATGTTGGCCTTTCGCGCGAGCCGTGGCCAGCCTGCAACCCTGTCGGTGGCGGTCAACGACTATGGCTTCGAACTGCTGTCGGCCGAACCGGTCGCAGCAGCTCAATTGGCGAGCGATCAGGGGCTGATATCGCGGATGCCGGCACAGGATCTGGTGGCTGCAGTCAATGCGGCTGAGCTGTCCCGGCGGCGTTTTCGGGAGATCGCCCGCGTCGCCGGGCTGGTGTTCCAGGGCCATCCTGGCGAGCAGCGCTCGTCCCGCTCGCTGCAGGCCTCGGCCACCATGTTTCATGATGTGTTTGCGCGACATGATCCCGATAATCTGCTG
>CAZORB010000006.1:0-32605 GCA_964581825.1 uncultured Bordetella sp. | reverse complement strand
ATGAGAACTCCACCGATGTTTCGCTTGATGGGAAGTATCGAGATGGTCGCAAAAGGCCAGCGAGCTTGATCTGGCGCGCGTTGAACTGGCGCTCGACGGAATGCGGTCTCGGCGCCTTGAGATCGTCGAGATCGAACGCCCCACGCCGTTTGCATTTCCGCTGATGATCGAGCGGCTACGCGAAACCGTCAGCAGTGAAAAGCTTGCTGATCGCATCGCCAAAATGCTCGCCGAACTCGAAGCGGCCGCCCGATGATGATCGAAGTCGGCGGCGCCCGCGTCGCGCTATTGCCCGAGCGTGCGGCGTGGCTCACCGATTCACGCAGTCTGCTGGTGGCTGATCTGCATTTGGGAAAAGCACAGAGCTTCCGGCGCGCCGGTATTCCGGTGCCGGCCGGCACTACTGCCGCGACACTCGGTCGCCTTGATGCGCTGATCGAGCGCTACGACCCCATTGAACTGATCGTTCTCGGAGATTTCCTGCATGGCCCCTTGGCGCAGCAGGGACCGGCGATGGATGCGCTTGCGCTCTGGCGAGACCGGCACCCGACGCTTCCGATTCGGATGGTGCGTGGCAATCATGATGAGGCGGCGGGCGACCCGCCCGAGCGTTGCGGGATTGAGGTGTTGTCTGCCCCTGTAGCGCGTGCCGCGTTTGCGCTCTGTCATGACCCCGATGAGGCCGCCGACGGCTTCAAGCTCGCGGGCCACCTGCACCCGGTGATTAGCCTTCGTGGGGTAATTGACCGCGTGCGCTTAAGCTGCTTCTGGTTGCGTCGCGATGCACTGGTGCTGCCCGCCTTTGGCGAGTTCACCGGAGGCTGGCCTGTGCGTGTGGAACCGGGCGAGCGGGCCTTCGCCATCGCGGACGGCCAGGTGTTCGACGTGGCCGGGCTGGCAGCCCGACCCCGCACTCGCCCGCGCTAGCGGGCACACGCAGCTTAGCGTTGGTTCGGCTCGTCGCGGTCTCGGGCGAGCTGATCGCGTCCCAGTGCCTCGCGAACCGGCGGAGGCTCCTGGATCAGCATCCGGTGCGGATACGGAATCGAGATGCCTTCGCGGTCGAACGCGAGCTTCAAGCGCTTCAAAAACTCGCGTCGCACGCGCCATTGCTCGGCAGGCAGAGTCTTCATCCTGCACCGAATCACGATTGCCGAGTCGGCCAGCTGCTCAACGCCCGCAATATCGAGCGCATCGACAATCGCGGCGCTGAAGCTCGAATCCGTTCGCAGTTCGGCAGCGGTAGCGCGCATCACCGAATACACGTGATCAAGATCCTCCCGGTAGGAAACACCGACATCAGCCACCGCAAACGCGAATTCAGTTGAAAAATTGCTGACCGTGGTGATCAGACCATTCGATACGTAGTGCACCGCGCCATCAAATGAGCGCAGCTTGGTGCGACGCAGGGTGAGCTCTTCCACCACGCCTGTCTTGCCTGCGATTTCCACGACGTCGCCCACGCGGATCTGGTTTTCGAGCAGCAGAAACATGCCGCTGAAAAAGTCTTTGACCAGGCTTTGTGCACCGAAACCGATGGCCACACCGGCAACGCCCGCGGCCCCCAAAATCGGGGCAATCGAAACACCAATGGTATTGAGGCCCACCAACACCGCGACGATGATCAGTGTGAGCGACACCGCGTGTCTGAGCACGCGCGCGAGCGTTGCGATGCGCTTTTTCTCTTCGAGCGAGGGCGATCGTGCGGCGAGTGCATCGAAAAAACGTGCGAGCAGGTTGAGCACCACTCGGCGCACCACGAACGCTGCAATCAGAGCAACGACGAGTGTCGCGGCTGTTGCCCACTCGGGTGACCACTCGATCTGAGCAAGGCTGTTGAACCAGGATTCCGACACAGTCACTGACTCCTTGTTGCGCTGATGCGGTGGTCGCCTTGTGCACCGTCAACCCTGGCAGACCAGTACCCGCCTATCGTACGTGCCAGATAGTTTGCGGGCGTGCCGAGGTTGACCAGGCCCGGCTGGGGAGCGCGATGGTAGCAAAGAAACTGCTGTTCCGATCAGAGGCGCGCGAGCGGATTCTTGCCGGCGCCACGCAGCTTGCGGACGCGATTCGGGTAACGCTCGGGCCGAAGTCGAAATCGGTACTCATCCATCGCCGCTGGGCAAGCCCGGTGGTATGCAACGACGGCGTGACCATCGCCCGCGAGACTGAACTGGAAGATCCCGAGGAAGATCTCGGCGCGCGGATGCTCCGGCAGGCCGCTGAAAAAACCGGTGAGGCGGTGGGGGATGGAACGTCAACCGCCACGGTACTCGCGCACGCCATCCTCACCGATGGCATTCGCAATGTGGTGGCGGGCGCCAGCGCCATCGATTTAAAGCGAGGGCTGGACCGCGGTCTTCGTACGGTGCTTGCCAGCCTTCGCGATCAGTCGCGCCCGGTCAGCACCCGGCTCGAGCGCGCGCAGGTGGCAACCATTTCCGCGCACAACGATCCTGCCATTGGCGAACGCGTGGCCGATGCGATGGACCGGATCGGCGCCGACGGCGTGATTACCGTTGAAGAGTCGCGTACCACCGACACGGTGCTGGAAGTGGTTGAAGGCATGCAGTTCGACCGCGGCTGGTTGTCGCCGTACTTTGTATCCAACACAGAGCGAATGGAGGCCGTGCTCGACGATGCCTGGGTGATGCTGTCTGATCGCAAGATCGGTAGCCTCAATGAACTGCTGCCGCTTTTGGAGCAGCTTGCCAAGAGCGGTCGACCGGTGCTGTTTGTTGCCGAGGACATTGAAGGCGAGGCGCTCGCGACGCTGATCGTCAATCAGATTCGCGCGGTGCTTCGAAGCTGTGCGGTGCGAGCCCCCGGCTTCGGTGACCGCCGCAAAGACCTGTTACAGGACATGGCCGTGCTGACCGGCGCCGAGGTGATTTCTGAAGAACTCGGAACCCGGCTCGAGCAGGCGCAGCTGCGGCAGTTGGGACGCGTCCGACGGGTGCTGGTCACCCGCGAAACGACCACGCTGGTCGGCGGCGCAGGCGAGCGCGAGCGCATCGAAGCGCGAATCGCGCAGCTGCGGTCGCAGCTTGCCGAGGCCGCAAGCGACTATGACCGGGATCGGCTGAAAGAGCGGATCGCGCGGCTGGCGGGCGGCGTTGCGGTCGTACGGGTGGGGGCGCCAAGCGAAGCTGAAATGCGGGCGCGTAAAGACGCCTTTGAGGATGCGATCGCAGCGACCCGCGCGGCGGTGGCCGAGGGCATCGTGGCCGGAGGCGGACTGGCCTTGCTGCAGGCGGTGCCCGCGCTGCGCGCCGAGCTGGGGCTGGCCGAGGGCGATGAGCGGACCGGCATGCAGATTCTGTTGCGAGCACTGGAGGCGCCAGCGCGAACCATTGCTGAGAACTCGGCGGCTGATCCGGGCGTGGTCGTTGAGCGAATGCTCGCGGGCGGCGGCTCGGTGGGCTTTGATGCGGCCCGCAGTCGCTATGTCGATCTGTTCGAGGCTGGAATCATCGATCCGACCCGGGTCGTGCGTGTCGCGCTTGAGAACGCTGTGTCGGTGGCGAGCCTGTTGCTGCTGACCGAAGCAACGATGACCGAGATCGTGTCCAAGGAGCGTGAACCGGCTGGCGTGGAAGCCGGCGCGCCCTGACCCTGTGCTTTGTCCCACCCACCCCAAAGGAGCAAGACCATGGCTGAGGCGAAAACCACCGAGATTCAGGAAGCGACGCCAGTGAGGATGGCATCGCCCTTTGATGAGATGGACCGGCTGTTTGATCGATTGCTTGCCCGTCGCGGCTGGATGCGGCCGTGGCGAACCGACTGGCCGTCGCTCGGCGAGATCGGTTGGGCCGAGCCTCGCGTTCCGAAGGTTGATATCGTTGACCGGGAAGACGACATCATGATGCGGGCGGAGGTTCCAGGAATCGATAAGAACGAGCTCGAGATTTCTGTCGGCGAGGACAGCGTGACGCTGCGTGGCGAAACGCGACGCGAGGAAAAAGAGGAGGCAGGCGATCTGTATCGCTGCGAAATCTCGCATGGCGCGTTCAGCCGAACAGTGGGCTTGCCGGCGGCAGTCGATGGGTCGAAGGCGAAAGCCGTATTCCGTGATGGCGTTCTGACCCTGACCTTGCCTAAGGTCGAGCGCGCGCGCCGGCACACGGTGCACATCGACTAGTGGCGTCGGTGAGGCCGCGCGCTGCGCCGTCGCGCCGGATCCCGTATGCTTAGCTCTCGCGCGGCGGCCCGGCTGCCGCGCCCGTCCGGCTCACTCGGGCGGTCAATAGCATTCGGAGTGCCGTATGAACAGCATCGATGTCGAAGTCCTGCGCACCGCGATCCAATGGATGGATGCGGGCCACCGTGTCACGCTCAGCACAGTTGTTCGCACCTGGGGGTCCGCGCCGCGGCCGCCCGGGTCGCTGATGATCATCCGCGATGACGGCCAGGTGGCGGGTTCGGTATCGGGCGGCTGCATTGAAGACGACCTGATCCGGCGGCTTCGCGAGGGTGATCTCGATTCGGCGCTCCCGATGAGCACGATATACGGTGAAACCGCTGAGGAAGTGCAGCGTTTCGGGTTGCCGTGTGGCGGTACCGTACAGGTGGTGCTCGAGCCTTTATCCACCAAGTCGGGCCTGCGCGATCTGCTGTCACGAATCGAAGCCCATCAGGTGGTGCAACGCTCGCTCGACATGCAAACCGGCGTGGCGACGCTGCGGGCGGCGCAGGCGGGCGATATCGTCGCGTTTGACGGCCAGACGCTTCGCACGGTTCACGGCCCGCGGTACCGGCTGCTGGTGATCGGTGCAGGCCAGTTGTCGCACTATCTGGCCAACATGGCCCTGATGCTCGACTACCAGGTCACCATCTGCGATCCGCGCCCTGAATATCACGGCACCTGGCAGGCCCAGCCGGGCGTGACGCTGTCGTCCCAGATGCCCGATGATCTGGTGCTCGCAATGCAGCTCGATGCCAACAGCGCGGTCGTGTGCGTCACGCACGACCCCAAGCTCGATGATCTGGCGCTGATCGAAGCGCTGAAAACATCCGCGTTTTACATTGCTGCCATCGGATCGCGGCGTAACAACGAAAAGCGTCGCGAGCGCCTGCTTGAATTTGATCTGTCGCGCGACGAAGTCGATCGTCTGCGCGGACCCGCGGGCCTGTCTATCGGCGCGCTGACGCCGCCTGAAATCGCCCTGGCGATCGTGGCGGAAATGACCGCCACCCGGCGCGGCATCGATCTTTCAGGACCGCTGGCAGACTGGAGCGGTTCGGCCACTGAGTGCAGACTCGAGTCCCTACCCCTGCCGCGCTGAGTTCGCCGCGCGAGGCGCTGGCGCTGGCGCTGCTTGCGCCGGCGGCGCCGCTGATGCTGCTGCAGGGCCGGCGCGTGCGCCGTCATGCGCTGCGGCTGCCGGAGGCCGCAGGGCAACGCGAAGGGCAGGGGCCCGCTCACCGCTCCTCCGACAAGCAGCTTCTGATCGTGGGAGATTCATCGGCAGCCGGAGTCGGCGTGGCGAATCAATCGCAGGCCTTGTCCGGGCGACTGGTCGAGGCGCTCACGCTGGCTGGCGTCGCGCCAAGGCGCTGGCAGCTGATCGCCCGAACCGGCGCGGCGGCTGCAGACCTGCCGGCACTGCTTGAGCGCGGTTTATCGGCCGACTCATCCGAGCCGCCCCGCTTTGATGTTGCGATCGTCGTGGTGGGCGTCAATGACGTCACCAGGGCGACGCCAATATCCCGCTGGCTCGCCGACCTTGACCGCATCCATGAACAGCTGCGCAGGGTCGGCGTGGCGGTGACGCTGTTTTCAGGACTGCCGCCGATGGAGCGCTTTACCGCCCTGCCGCAGCCACTACGGAGCTGGCTGGGCTTGCAGGCGCGCCGTTACGACCGGGCGCTCGGTCACTGGAGTCAAACCCGACCGGGCGCGCTGCACCAGGTGCTGCCAAATTTGAACGATCCTGCGCTGCTCGCCTCCGACGGCTTCCACCCTGGCGAAGCGGGATGCGTCCTTTGGGCGCGTGAGCTTGCTCGCACGCTCACGCCGATACTGGCTTAAACACAATCTGGGCGCACAATGCCGCTCCCGTCTTCTCAATCATAAGAATCCCGATGCGAGACCATGCCCGGCGCGCTGCGGCGCAGCCTGCTTCCGCCACCCCAGGCCAGAGCGCGAGTCAGCCCGTCCAGGGCGACTGGCAGACTGTTTCTCGCCTGTTGCCTTATCTCTGGGCCTGGCGCGGCCGCGTCCTGTTTGCGCTTGCCTGCCTGGTCGCCGCCAAGATCGCCAACGTTGGAGTGCCGCTATTTCTGAAAGCGGTCGTCGATGTGCTGGATACCCCGGATGCAGCAGCGCGCGCGGCGATTGCAGTACCGGTAGCGCTCATTGTGGGCTACGGTTTGCTACGGCTATCGGTAGCGCTTTTTACCGAGCTTCGCGAGCTGATCTTTGCGCGGGTTACCCACGAGGCGAACCGCACCATCGTTCTGCAGGTCTTTCGCCATCTGTTCGACATGTCGCTGCGCTTTCATCTCGAGCGACAGATGGGCGGCATGACGCGTGATATTGAGCGTGGCTCACAGGGCGTCTCCAGCCTGATCTCGTACACGCTCTACAGCATTCTGCCTACCGTCATCGAAGTGTCACTGGTGATTGGCTACCTGTTCTGGCACTACGAAGCCTCGTTCGGAATGATCGCGCTGGTGGCGCTGGTGGTTTATGTGATCTACACCATACGTGTCACCGAGTGGCGCACGCATTTCCGGCGTGAAATGAACGAGCAGGATTCGCGCGCGAGCACGCGCGCCATCGATGCGCTCCTTAACTACGAAACCGTCAAATACTTTGGCAACGAGCGGTTTGAAGCCGAACGCTATGACGTTGAGCTTCGTAAGCGAATGCGCGCAGCAATTCGATCTCAGGCTTCGCTCTCGCTGTTGAACTTCGGGCAGGCCACCATCATTGCCGTGGCGGTGTCGCTGCTGATGTGGCGAGCGGTGTCTGGGGTCATTTCAGGCGAGATGACGCTTGGCGACCTGGTGCTGGTCAACGCGTTCATGATCCAGCTCTACATTCCGCTCAACTTCCTGGGCGTGCTTTACCGCGAAATCAAGCAGGCGCTCACCGATATGGAGCGCATGTTTCGACTGCTGTCTGAGAAGCGCGAAGTGGCCGATGCCCCGGACGCTAAGCCGCTCGTGGTGGGCGCTGGCCCCGAAATCCGCTTCGAGCGCGTCGGCTTTCACTACGATGCAGCGCGCCCGATTCTTCACGAGATCGATTTCGTGATTGCGCCGGGCACCACCACCGCGGTGGTCGGGGCAAGCGGTGCAGGTAAATCCACGCTCGCCCGGCTGATGTTCCGCTTCTATGACGTGAGCGGCGGGCGCATCCTGATCGACGGGCAGGATCTGCGGTCGGTGACGCAGCTGAGCCTTCGTGCGGCAATCGGTATCGTTCCGCAGGACACGGTGCTCTTCAATGACACGATTCGCTACAACATTGCCTACGGCGCCACCGGTGCAAGCCCTGAGGACATCGAACGCGTCGCGCGCGCGGCCCAGCTCCATGACTTTATTTCGGCGCTGCCGCAGGGTTACGAGAGTCCGGTTGGCGAGCGTGGCTTGAAGCTCTCGGGTGGTGAAAAGCAGCGCGTGGCCATTGCCAGAACGCTGCTCAAAAATCCGCCAGTGCTGCTCCTGGACGAAGCCACTTCTGCGCTCGATACCCGGAATGAACAGGCGATTCAACAGGCGTTGCGCGCAGCGGCTGCGGGTCGAACCGCACTGGTGATCGCGCACCGGCTGTCTACCATCGTGGATGCCGATCAGATTCTGGTGCTTGATGCGGGCCGCATTGTTGAGCGTGGCACGCATGAGGGCCTGCTTGCTCAGGGTGGTGTGTACTCGAGAATGTGGGCGGCCCAGGCCGCGGGCGAACCCGCAGCCTGAAGTGATGCCGAGCGGGCCTGCTTAACGATCGAGGATCTGGCTTAAGAACTGCTGGGTGCGCTCGTTCTGGGGTGAGTCGAAGAACACATCCGGGGTGTTCTGTTCAACGATCTCGCCGCGGTCCATGAAGATCACCCGGTCGGCGACCGCGCGCGCAAAGCCCATCTCATGGGTCACGCAGAGCATCGTCATACCCTCGCGCGCCAGCATGATCATGGTGTCCAGCACCTCTTTGACCATTTCCGGGTCAAGCGCCGAGGTGGGCTCGTCGAAGAGCATGATGGACGGATTCATGCACAGCGCCCGAGCGATGGCCACGCGCTGCTGCTGGCCACCCGACAATTGCCCCGGGTATTTGTGTGCCTGATCGGCAATACGCACGCGCTCGAGAAGCCGCATGGCAGCGGCCTCTGCGGCGGCTCGGGGCTGTTTGCGCACCCAGATCGGCGCGAGCGTGCAGTTATCGAGCACGGTCAGGTGAGGAAACAGGTTGAAGTGCTGAAACACCATGCCGACCTCCGAGCGCACCTGATCGATGTTTTTCAGATCGTCGCTCAGCTCAGTTCCGTTCACGACGATGCGTCCGCGCTGATGAATCTCCAGGCGATTGATGCAGCGGATCAGCGTTGACTTGCCAGAGCCCGACGGCCCACACACAACGATCCGCTCGCCTTTACGAACCGTGAGCGAGATATCGCGCAACGCCTGAAAATCGCCAAACCATTTCGACAGGCCGGCGATCTCGATGGCGTTGGGGGCGGCGTCGGACGCGGTTGCGGTCTGGGCGGTCATGGGTCGAACTCCAATTGAGACGGCGGCTGCGGTTAACGGCGCTCGCCGCGCGCGAACTCGCGCTCAAGCCATTGGCTGTAGCGCGACATCGCAAAACAATAGATCCAGTACACCACAATCGAGAACAGGAATGCCTCGATGAAATACTTCTTCCAGGAGATATCGGTTTCAACCGATTTCTTCACCGCATAGGCGAAGTCATAAATGCCGATGATCACCACGAGCGAGGTGTCTTTGAACACCGAAATGAAGATGTTGACGATCGGCGGAATCGAGATCTTGAGCGCCTGGGGCAGCACGATGAACCCCATGGTCCGCCAGTAAGACAGACCCAGCGCCTCAGCGGCCTCGTATTGACCGCGCGGAACCGCCTGAAGGCCGCCGCGCACCGCCTCGGCCAGATAGGCGGCAATGAACAGAATAATGGCTACCTGGGCGCGAAGCAGCTGCTCGATTCGCAGGCCCTCTGGCATGAAGAGGGCAAACATGATCGAGGCCATGAACAGTACCGTGATGAGCGGCACGCCTCGAACGATCTCGATGTAAAGCACCGAGACCGCACGAATCACTGGAAGCTTGGAGCGACGCCCGAGCGCCAGCAGGATGCCCAGCGGAAACGCGAAACCAATACCGAAGATCGCCAGAATCAGCGTAACTGACAGGCCGCCCCAGCGCTCGGCCGGCACCGGTGTCAGCCCCAGGCCACCCCCCATCAGCCAGAACGCGAGCACGATGCCCACCACCCAGATCGCAATCAGGCTTTTGCGCCAGAAAAAGCGTAGCGCCGACACCACCAGCAGTGATGTGAGCACCACCGCAGCGACCGCGGCCCGCCATTGCTCTTCGAATGGGTAGACGCCAAACAGCATGAAGCGGATCTTGTTCCAGACCACCGCCCAGCACGCGCCTTCGCCACGCACCGCATCGCAGGCCGACGCGGGCTTTGGACCCCAGACCGCATCCCAGATGAGCCATCCGCCTACCTTGGGTACCAGCCAGGCGAGTGCAGCAAGAATGACGAGCGTGAGCAAGCTGTTGAGCGGGGTCGAGAACAGATTGACCCGCATCCAGCCAAACGGCGAAACAGAGTGTGCATCGCGCATGACTTAGCGCTCCACCAGTCGCACGCGCGCGTTGTACCAGTTCATGAAGACCGAGATGGCGATACTGATGCTGAGGTACACAGCCATCAGCATTGCAATCGCCTCGATCGCCTGGCCTGTCTGATTCATGGTGGTGTTGGCGATTGCCACCAGATCCGGATAGCCAATAGCCACCGCAAGCGATGAGTTCTTGGTCAGGTTCAGATACTGACTGGTCATGGGTGGAATGATCACGCGCAGCGCCTGCGGCAGCGTGATCAGCCGCAGCCGCTGGTTGGGCGACAGGCCGAGCGCCATGGCGGCTTCGGTTTGTCCGCGATGGACTGCAAGAATGCCGGCGCGGACCACCTCGGCGATGAAGGCTGCTGTGTAGGTGGACAGGCCGAGCAGCAGCGCGGCGAACTCGGGCGAGATAACCTTGCCACCCTGGTAGTCAAAGCCCCGCAGCACGGGCGTTTCGATGGTGGTGGGTGCGCCAGACAGCGCCCAGGCCACGACGGGTAAGCCGATGATGAAACCCGCCAAGGGCAAGGCCATGGGCCACTGCTCGCCGGTGGCTGCCTGTCGGCGGCGAGCGATTGCACGCCAGACGAGGCTAAGCGCAATCCCCGCAGCAAGCGCCCAGAGCGCGGCCGTCCAGCCGGGATGCGCCTCCGGCCAGGCAAATCGGAAGCCTCGCTGACTGATGAAAATCCAGTCGCCAAGTTTGATGGCCTGTCGCACGCCTGGCAGCAGCTCAGTGAACATGCCGTACCAGACCAGCAGCTGAAGCAGCAGCGGAATATTGCGCATGAACTCAACATAGGCCCCGGCGATTCGAGCCAGCAGCCAGTTGTTGGAGAGCCTGGCGATACCCAGCAGCGTGCCGAGCACCGTGGCAATGGCGATGCCCAGCAGCGCCACATGCAGCGTGTTGAGAAGCCCCACTGCGAGCGCATGCGCATAGCTGCGCGTGGCGTCGTATTCGATCAGCTTTTCAGCGATTTCGAATCCGGCCTCTCGGCCGAGAAACGCAAAGCCAACCTGAATACCGCGCGAGGCAAGGTTGTGAAGCGTATTGGACAGCAGGTACCAGACGATGCCGCCGACCGCGGCCAGCAGCAGCGCCTGGTAGAGAACGCCGCGCGCGCGCTCGCTCTTGAGCATGACGATTTCGCGCGCGGGAGGGCGATTAGCGGATCGGGGGCGCGTACATCAGGCCGCCGTCGCGCCACTGGGCGTTGACACCGCGCTGGATGCCAAGCGGTCCAATGTTGCGGCTGTACATTTCGCCGTAGTTACCCACCGCTTTCACAATTTTCACCAGCCAGTCGTTGTCGATGCCTTTGCCTTTTCCGGCATCACCGGTGACCCCCAGCAGACGCTGAATCGGAGGATCCTTGGACTCGGCCCGCATCTTGTCGACATTGGCGGCGGTGATGCCGTACTCCTCAGCTTCGATCAGACCGAACAGTGTCCACTTGACGATGGTGAGGAATTCCCAGTCGCCGCGGCGAATCATCGGACCGAGGGGCTCCTTGGAGATCGCCTCGGGCAGGATCAGGTATTCGTCAGGCTTGGGTGCCTTCAAGCGCGTAGCGGCCAGCCCCGAGATGTCGGTGGTGTAGACGTCGCAACGACCCGCGAAAAACGCCTGCTCGATCTGGTTCAGCTCGGCGATCACCACCGGCTTGAAGGTCATCTTCTTGCTGCGGAAGTAGTCGGTCAGATTCAGCTCAGTCGTGGTACCGGGCTGCACGCAGACGGTAGCGCCGTTCAGATCGGCCGCCTTGGTCACGCCGCTTGACTTCTTCACCATGAAGCCCTGGCCGTCGTAGAACAGGGTGCCGGCAAACACCGAGCCCAGCGTGGCGTCGCGCGACGAGGTCCAGGTGGTGTTGCGCGATAGCAGATCGATCTCGCCCGACTGAAGCGCTGTAAAGCGGGTCTGCGCGTTGGTGGGCACGTACTGGACCTTATTCGGGTCGCCCAGAATCGCCGTGGCGACCGCGCGGCAGAAATCGGCATCGATGCCATTCCAGCGGCCGGTGCTGTCAGGGGCCGAAAAGCCAAGCAGTCCAGTGTTAACACCGCAACGCAGCGCGCCACGCTGCTTGATCGCATCGACGGTGGGGCCGGCCAGCGCGACCGCCGGCGCTGCGAGCGCGGCGGCGAGCGCCAGGGTCTTCGCCAGGGTTCGAAACATCGGGGTCTCCTTGTTAAACAGATAGAACGGCGGCGAGTTTACGGCCGTTTGGTTGTCCTGCCCAGCACAGGGGCAAGCGGTTCAGCGGGCTGGGCGTGGTGCGGCCCGATCCCGCCCGCGAAGGTAGGATGTCGCCTTCTGTACAACCCGTTGATGGAATCTGACACGATGAGCACGCACCGAATCGCAGTTCTGCCCGGCGACGGGATTGGCAAAGAGGTCGTTCCCGAGGGGCTGCGTGTGCTCGACGCGGCAGCGCGGCGATTCGGTATTGACCTGCGCCTTGACCACTTCGACTTTGCCAGCTGCGACTATTTCGCCAAGCACGGGCAGATGATGCCCTCCAACTGGAAAGATCAGATCGGCGGGCACGACGCGATTTTTTACGGCGCGGTGGGCTGGCCGGCAACGGTCCCCGATCACATTTCGCTCTGGGGGTCGCTCCTTCTGATGCGCCGGGAGTTTGACCAGTACATCAACCTGCGGCCGGTCCGACTGATGCCCGGTGTCCCGTGTCCGCTCGCCAACCGTAAGCCAGGCGATATCGATTTCTACGTGGTTCGCGAGAACACCGAAGGCGAGTATTCGTCGGTGGGCGGCAAGATGTTTCCCGGAACCGATCGGGAATTCGTGCTGCAGGAGTCAGTGTTTACCCGAACTGGCGTTGACCGGGTGCTGCGCTACGCATTCGAGCTTGCGCGCCGGCGGCCGCGTCGCTCGCTGACCTCGGCAACCAAGTCAAATGGCATCTTCATTTCGATGCCTTACTGGGATGAACGCGTCGCTGAAATGAGTGCGTCCTACCCTGACGTGAAGGTGGACAAATTCCACATCGACATTCTCACGGCGCATTTTGTGCGCAATCCCCACTGGTTCGACGTGGTTGTTGCGAGCAACCTGTTCGGCGATATCCTGTCGGACCTGGGGCCCGCCTGCACCGGAACGATCGCAATCGCACCCTCCGGCAATATCAATCCCGAGCGCAAATACCCGTCGCTGTTTGAGCCGGTCCACGGCTCGGCGCCCGACATCGCAGGCAAGGGGGTTGCCAATCCGATCGGACAGATCTGGTGCGGCGCAATGATGCTCGATCACCTCGGCTATCCCGCCGCGCATGATGCGATTGTGCGAGCCATCGAGAAGGTCACCGCCGAGGGGCCGCGTACGCCCGACATGGGCGGCACGGCCGGTACCAGCGATGTGGGCCGCGCGATCGAGCAGGCGCTGCGCGATTGATCCGCATTGACCCGCGTTCGCTCGGCGATCTGCCGCTAACCCGCTGCCCCGGGATCGTGTCGGTGCAAGCCCGAGGGACGCGGCAGATGACACCTGCCTTGCCGCAGCGCAAGGCTTTGGCATACTCAGCCTGACTCAGATCAAGGGGAATCCAATGTTCAGTAAACCCATCACGTCCCTGCTGGCTGCGGCGATCGTCTCGATGACGAGCGTCGGCGCATCCGCTCAGCAGTATCCGACGCGCCCAGTGTCAATCGTTGTACCTTTTGCGGCGGGCGGTCCCACTGACATCGTGGCGCGCAGCATGGCCGATGCCATGGGCCGTTCCATACCGGGTGCCAATTTCATCGTCGACAATGCGGCCGGCGCGGGCGGGACGATTGGCGTATCGAAGGTTGCGCGTGCAACGGCCGACGGTTACACCCTCCTCGTGCATCACGTGGGGATGGCCACCGCACCGGCGCTGTACCGCAAGCTCGCATTCGATCCGCTTAAGGATTTTGAGTACGTCGGGCTGATCAACGAAGTCGCGATGACCCTTCTCGTCAAAACCTCGCTGCCTGTGCAGGGTGTGAAAGACCTGTTCCCCTACCTGAAGCAGAACGCTGCCAAGGTGAGCCTGGCCAATGCCGGTATCGGGTCAGCCTCGCACCTGTGCGGCCTTCTGTTCATGAGCGCCATCAAGACCGATCTGACGACGGTGCCCTACAAGGGCACGGCCCCCGCGCTGGCGGACCTGATGGGGGGCCAGGTCGATATGTTGTGCGATCAAACCACCAATACGGTGCCGCAGATCAAGGCCGGCAAGGTGCGCGCGCTGGCGGTCACCTCGCCCACACGGCTGTCGATCCTGCCCGATCTGCCCACGCTCGCGGAGAGCGGCCTGAGTGGGTTTGATGTCTCCGTCTGGCACGGTCTGTATGCGCCGAAAGGTACGCCCAAGCCGGTGGTCGATCAGCTGGTCGCGGGCCTCAAGCAGGCGCTGAAGGATCCGACCATCGTGAAGCGGTTCGCGGAGCTTGGCACCGAGCCGGTGGCTGACGCGAAAGCGAGCCCGGAGGCGCTTCGCGCGCATCTGGCCTCCGAAATCAACAAATGGGCGCCGCTGATCAAGCAAGCCGGCATCTACGCGGATTGAGCACAGCGGATCGGGCCGCGCTGCTCGCGGCAAGTTTTTCCGCTGCGGTCGCGGCAGCCGATCCCGTCCGGGTGCTGCCTGCGCACCTGCCCGATGCCCAAACCTTGCGTGCTTACCGCCGAACGCTGGTGGTGGGCGCTGGCAAAGCGGCGGCCAGCATGGCGTGCGCCGTCGAGTCGCACTGGCCTGCCGACTGTGCGCTCTCCGGGCTCGTGGTCACCCGCTACGGACACCGAGCGCCGTGCACGCGAATCGAGGTCGTCGAGGCCGGGCATCCTGTGCCCGACGAAGCGGGCGAAGCAGCCGCACAAAAAATACTCGCTGGGGCTCGCTCGCTCACGCGAGATGACCTCCTGATCGTGCTCGTGTCGGGCGGCGGCTCGAGCCTGCTCAGCCTGCCGGTACCCGAGGTACCGATGCAGGACTTAAAAGCGGTCACGCGCCAGCTGTTGGCAAGCGGTGCCCCCATTCAGGACATCAACGTCGTTCGCAAACATCTGTCGCAGATCCAGGGTGGTCGGCTGGCCCAGGCGACCGAAGCGCAGGTGCTCGCGCTGGTCATTTCCGACGTCGCGGGCGATGACCTGTCGGCGATCGCAAGCGGGCCCTGCGCGCCCGACCCGAGTACGTATCACGATGCAATGTCGCTGCTCAGGCACTGGCAGGTCGATGCGCCGGCGTCCGTCGCGACATGGCTTGCCCGGGGCGCGGCGGGCGAGATTGCAGAAACGCCCAAGCCAGGCGATCCGTTGTTTGCCCGCATTGAAAATCGGTTGATCGCAAGCGCCCATCAAAGCCTGGAGGCGGCTGCCACGGTGTTTCGCGAGGCGGGCATCAGGCCAGTCATCCTCGGCGACACGATCACCGGCGAAGCGCGCGATGTCGCGCAGGTAATCGCGGCGATTGCGCGCGAGATCGCGGCGCATGGCGCACCCTTTGCCCGACCTGTCGCGCTCATCTCAGGCGGTGAGTGCACGGTCACGGTTCGGGGCGGCGGTCGCGGTGGCCGGTGTAGCGAGTTTCTGCTGGCGTTCGCGCAGGCTTCACGCGGTATCGACCAGCTCTGGGCGATTGCGGCCGATACCGACGGGATTGACGGCATCGAACATAATGCAGGTGCGCGTCTTGCGCCCGATACGCTTGCCCGGGCGCAGGCGCTCGGTCTCGATCCCCGGCGCCTGCTCGAAGACAATGACGCCTTCGAATTTTTCTCCCGGCTCGGCGATCTGGTGGTGACCGGGCCTACGCTCACCAACGTCAATGACTATCGGGCGGTGCTGCTCGGCTGAATCGGAGATTTCCGTTGAATACGATCGACTCCCTGACGCTCACCCGCCCCGACGACTGGCATCTGCATCTTCGCGATGGCGAGGCGCTGGCTGCGGTGGTGGGCGCAAGCGCGCGCCAGTTTGCGCGCGCCATCGTGATGCCCAATCTCAAACCGCCGGTGACGACTGTTGCCCAGGCGCAGGCCTACCGCGATCGAATCCTTGCCGCCTTACCACCGGGCACCGACTTCACGCCGCTGATGACCCTCTACATGACCGATCGAACCGAGCCCGATGAAATTCGGCGCGCGGCGCAAAGCGGTGTCGTGCACGCGGTCAAGCTGTACCCGGCCGGTGCAACCACCAACTCAGATGCGGGCGTGACCGATCTTGCCCACACCTATCGCGCGCTCGAAGCCATGCAGGCCTGCGCAATGCCGCTGCTGATTCACGGCGAGGTTACGGACCATACGGTCGATGTATTCGACCGCGAGGCGGTGTTTATCGACACGGTGCTCGCGCCGCTTCGGCGCCGTTTTCCCGAACTCCGAGTGGTGCTCGAACACATCACGACCCGCGAAGCGGCCCAGTATGTGAGTGAAGCAAGCGGACCGATCGCGGCAACGATTACTGCCCACCATCTGCTCTGGAACCGCAACGCGATCTTCACAGGCGGGCTGCGACCGCACTGGTATTGCCTGCCGGTTCTCAAGCGCGAACAGCATCGCGAAGCGCTGGTGGCTGCGGCAACGTCCGGTGACCCGAAGTTTTTCCTGGGTACCGACAGCGCGCCGCATGCAGCCCGATTGAAGGAACACGCCTCAGCCTGTGCCGGCTGCTATACCGCACCGCATGCGCTTGAGCTCTATGCCACCGCATTCGAGCGGGCGGGTGCACTCCATCGTCTGGAAGCATTCGCAAGTTTCCACGGCCCCGATTTTTATCGGTTGCCGCGCAACACCACCCGTGTCGAACTGAGGCGCGAGACCTGGCAGATTCCCGAGGCGCTGCCGTTTGGCGCGGACACGATCGTGCCGCTGGCGGGTGGCGAGTCGCTTAATTGGCGGCTCGCGCCGTAAGGCAGTGCAACCCTGGCTTGAGCCCTATGAGCGCTGGGCCTGTGCGCTCGATTGGCCGGCCGCAGACGCCCCGGAACTCGAACGCCTGAATGCGTTAGCTGGCGCTCGGCCCTGTCAGGCCGGATCAGGGCAGCCGCTTCGGTTTGTCGCATCGGAACAGATCAGCGGACCCGACAACGGCTACGAGCGCCTGATTTTCGATCAGGCCCTCGTGCCCACGCGTCTGGCCGGGCGCGGTGCACGCCACGATTTTGCCAACGCGCTCGCATGGCTTGCCTTCCCCAAGTTGAAGGCGCGTATGAACGCACTGCATGTCGAGGCGCTCGCTGATACGCATCATCCCGGGCAACGGGGCCGGCTGCGCGACCGGGCCACGTTGTTCGATGAGAGTGGCGCGCTGGTGGTGACCTCGGACGCGCGCCTCGCAAAGTTGATGCGTGAGTTCCGGTGGCGCGAACTGTTTGTCGATCACCGCAACCAGTGGGCAAGCCGCATCCGCGTGCTGATCGTCGGGCACGCTTTGCTGGAGAAGCTCTGCACGCCGTACAAATCGATCTGTGCGCAGGCGTGGTTACTCGATCAGCCGGTGTCCGGGTCGCTGGATCAGATCGATGCCGCCGCCGCAGGCGGGCTGAATGCCGACGTACTGGCCTCGCTCACACCGTTGCCGATATTGGGAATTCCTGGCTGGTGGCGCGCTAATGAAGATCCGACGTTCTACAATGATCCGAAGGTATTCCGAACGGGACGGCGACCATGAATCTGTTGATCACCGGCGGGGCTGGGTTTCTGGGCCAGCAACTCATCCGAGCGCTGCTTGCTCGTGGCGAGCTTTTGGTGGCAGACAACCAGAGACCACGCGCCATCGAGCGAATCACCTGCTTTGACCAGATCGAAGGCGCGCTGGTCGATCCACGCGTGCGCAATGTTGCTGGCGATATTTCGAGCGCTGACGCGCTGGCACCGCTGATCGATACCGATACCGCGGCAGTCATTCACCTCGCCGCGGTGGTAAGCGGCACCGCCGAGGCGAACTTCGATCTTGGCATGCGGGTCAACGTCGACGGCACGCGCGCACTCTTGGAGGCCTGCCGCCATGCCGGATCGCGTCCGCGGGTGGTTTTCTCAAGTTCGCTGGCGGTGTTTGGAGGCGATCTGCCCGAGGTCGTTGATGATTCGGTGGCGCCTACGCCGCAGGGCTCCTATGGCGTCCAAAAGCTGATTGGTGAGTGGCTGGTGCACGATTACACGCGCAAGGGCTTCATTGACGGCCGAAGTGTGCGTATCCCTACCGTCGTGGTCCGCCCTGGAAAACCCAATGGCGCTGCGTCCGGCTTTGCGTCCAACATCATCCGTGAGCCGCTGGCGGGTCGCGATGCGGTGCTCCCGGTACCCGCGTCGATGAAGATGTGGATCTCATCGCCGCGGAGCGCAGTTGCCAATCTGCTTCATGCGGTGTCATCCGAATCCACTGCGTGGGGTTGGAACCGGGCGCTGAATCTGCCGGGCCTGACCGTGAGCATGGGCGAAGCGCTTGCGGCGCTTGAGCGGGTCGGCGGGGCCACCGCGCGTGCGCGTGTGCGAGAGCAGCACGATGAGTCGATCATCCGACTGGTCCGCACCTGGCCCGATCGGTTCAGCACGGCCCGTGCCGACGCAATGGGTTTCGTGGCCGATACCGATTTCGAGTCGGTGGTGCGCGCGCACCTGGCGGACCATCCCGCCCAGTGAGCTCGGCAACGGGAGCCGGGCGGGGCCCGCGCAACTGTGAGGGCTAAGGCAAGTGCGAACCAGGCCTGTAGGCCGGATTCTGTGCGCCGGCAAGCCGGCTGACGATCATTCCTCTGGGCGCACGGTTACCCGTACGCTCTAGCCATCTACCCGCACACTCGGGCGGACCGCCCGTCAGGCCTCTCGGCCCAGCGTGTGCCTATTTGATGTTGCTCCGGGTGGGGTTTAGCGTGCCAGCCCTGTCGCCAGGGCTGCGGTGAGCTCTTACCTCGCCATTTCAACCTTACCGTCGCGGTCAGTTTCCCGACCGCGCTTAGGCGGTGTGCTTTCTGTTCCACTTTCCGTCGCCGCCATGCCTTGCGGCATCGCAACGCCTGGCCGTTAGCCAGCACCCTGTCCTGTGGAGTCCGGACCTTCCTCCAGCGGATGCGGCAAGCGCATCCACCAGCGACCGCCCGGCCTAGTTCGCGCTGAGATGGTATCGCATCGGTTACCCAGCGCCGACGCGGCCGGAGGCATCTTGTCGGACCGTCATGATCCGCAGCGCGGTCGGCATTTGAAGTGTTTTAGAGGAAGCGCCGCTAAGTGGCTAATTTATCGAGCGATTTCGAGTGAAAGTTTTATGCGATACCCGCGCTAAGTCATTGACCCATCAATAGAAATTGTCCGACCGCCTTGACCGTGGAGGGCAGGATTGCGTATAGTGGGAAAAAGTGCAGGGAAGTGCATTTTTATGGGGCGAAAGCCCAGTTACGCTTGATTTTGTCGGTGGGTGGATAAGACGTGTTCCAGGGAAGTTCAGCGCTTTTGCTCGATGCGAAGGGACGAATGACCGTTCCCAGCCGGCATCGTGATGCGCTGTCGGTCCAATGTGAAGGGCGACTCACCCTGACCCGTTCTCCAGATGGCTGCCTGCTGCTTTTTCCGCGTCCGGTCTGGGAAGTGCATCGCGAGCGAATCGCCGCGCTACCCATGAACGCGCGTGCCTGGACTCGCATCTTTCTGGGTAGCGCCTGCGACGTTGACATGGACT
Source organism: uncultured Bordetella sp. (assembly GCA_964581825.1). GTDB lineage: Bacteria > Pseudomonadota > Gammaproteobacteria > Burkholderiales > Burkholderiaceae_E > SYIM01. The sequence continues at coordinate 13,114 of CAZORB010000006.1, read as the reverse complement.
CCACGGGTCGAATTCTGATCGCGCCGGAGCTGCGGCAGGCGGCGCGCCTGGACAAGGATGTGATGCTGCTGGGCATGGGCAGCCATTTTGAAGTCTGGGATGCGCCGACCCTCGTCCAACGCGACGAGGAAGCAATCGCAGCGGGCATGCCCGATGCGCTGTCAAACTTTTCGTTCTAGACCGGTGCGAATTGATCGATTCAGTGCAGACCGCGGGCATCCACCACCCGAACGGTCACCAGCCGGTCATGCTAGCCGAAACACTGGCCGCGCTCGCGCCGCGGCCCAACGGCTGTTATCTCGACGGGACTTTCGGTCGGGGTGGCCACAGCCGCGCGCTGCTCGAGCGGCTGGGCCCAGCCGGTCGGCTGATTGCTCTCGATCGGGACCCTCAGGCGATCGCCTTTGGGCGCACGCTGAACGATCCACGACTGTCCATTACGCAGGCGCGGTTCTCAACACTGGCCCAGGTGCTCGATCAACTGGGTGTCTCGCGGCTCGACGGCGTGCTCTTCGATCTGGGGGTGTCATCACCGCAATTGGACGACGCCACGCGCGGATTCAGCTTTCGAGCCGAAGGCCCGCTCGACATGCGGATGGATCCGGGCAGCGGTCAATCGGTTCGGCAATGGCTTGGACAGGCCACTGAGCAGCAAATCGCAGAGGTGCTTAAAGACTATGGGGAAGAACGGTTTGCTGTTCCGATTGCAAAGGCGATTGCAGCTAGCCTGCGCCGCGACGGCGAGCAGGCGCTCCAAACCACCACCGAGCTTGCCGGGCTTGTTGCGGCTGTCCTGCGCGGTCGGCGCGGGGCGACGGTCCCCGGACGCGATCCGGCCACCCGAGCCTTTCAGGCTCTACGGATTTTCATCAATCAGGAGCTTGACGAACTCGCGAACGGCCTTGCGGCAGCGTGCGAACGCCTCGCGCCTGCGGGACGCCTCGCGGTGATCAGTTTCCACTCTCTCGAAGACCGAATCGTCAAGCGATTCATTGCCCAGGCATCGGGTCGAGATGCGCCGCGCGACCCGATCACCGGTGCCGTGCTTGCCCACGAGCGCACGCTTAAACCGTTGGGCCGGTGGCTCGCCGGTGAGCAGGAAGTGGCCATCAATCCGCGCGCCCGCTCGGCGGTGCTGCGCGCGGCCGAAAAGCTCTGAGGCGCGCCGGGGCCCTATGCACCGTCTCAACATCGCGCTCATCGCTCTGCTGGCCGCCTGCGCGATCGCACTGATTACCTCTCAGCATCATGCGCGACGGCTGTTTGTGGCGCTCGAGCGCGCACAGGCGCAGAGCCGACAGCTTGAAATCGACTGGAACCAGCTGCGTGTTCAACAGACCTCGCTGGCCACTGCTGCGCTGATTGATGCGAAGGCCCGGCGCGATCTTGGCATGGAGTCGGTGGCGGCCGATCGAACGCTGCATCTGCTGCGCGACCCCGAGACCCGAACCCTGCAGATCGGGCCGCTGCCAGCCGCGCTCGCGCGCAAGCCCGCGTCGCCACCGCGTCGTCCCGAGGGAGTACGTTGATGGCCACGAAAAGCCGGCGCAACGTACCGTTTACCTCTAACCCGCTTCTGCGGGTCACCTTGCCAGCGTACCGCTCGCATCTGTTGATGGGTTTGATCGCGGCGGCGTTTCTCGCGCTGGCCGGGCGTGCGGTGTATCTGCAGGTGTTTTCGCAGGACTTCCTGCAGCGGCAGGGCGAGTCACGGTATGCGCGAACGCTGGACCTGCCCGCCTCGCGTGGCGAAATCCATGACCGCAACGGCGTGGTGCTCGCTTCAAGCCTGCCCGCGCGGGCGATTTTCGCCGTCCCCGGTGACGTGGACCTCAACCATCCTCGCTTCGGCGACCTGGCGCGCCGGCTGGGGCTTGACGAATCCGATCTGCGGCAACGGATCAGTGGCACCGAAAAAACGTTCGTCTTTCTGCGTCGTCAGCTCGAGCTTGATGAGGCCAAGCAGGTTCTCGATCTGAAGGTGCCAGGCGTGCACAGCCAGCCTGAGTACAAGCGGCGATATCCCGAGGGCGATCGGCTAGCCCATATCGTGGGATTCACCAATGTCGAGGACATTGGCCAGGAGGGGATCGAGCTCGCGCAGAACAAGCTGCTCGCCGGGCGTTCGGGCAGTCGCCGCGTCATCCGAGATCGGCTCGGCAGGGTCATCGAGCAGATCGAAGCGATTCGGGAGCCACTCAATGGCAACGACATCGCGCTGTCAATCGATGCCAAGGTTCAGTACCACGTCTATGCGGCACTGCGCGACGCGGTCGCTGAGCATCGCGCGCAGGCGGGCGGCGCTGTGGTGCTGGATGCACGCACAGGCGAAGTGCTGGCGCTGGTCAATCTGCCCACCTACGACCCCAACCAGCGCGGCGAACTGAGTGGCGCGCAGCTTCGTAACCGCGTGCTCACCGACACCTTCGAGCCTGGGTCGACCATGAAGCCGTTTATCGCGGCGCTTGCGCTCGAACTCGGCAAAGTCACCCCTCAGACCGTGATTCCCACCCTCGGCGGAAAGATCACCATCAGTGGACACACGCTGTCGGATGTTAAGGGTCATGCCTCGATGACCGTTGAGCAGGTGATCCAGAAGTCCTCCAACGTGGGTACGGTTCAGATGGCGCTCAAGATTGCGCCCAAAGAGATGTGGGAAACGTTTGCCGCGATTGGGTTGGGCCAGGCGCCCCAGCTGGGCTTCCCTGGTGCGGTGGCGGGGCGCCTGCGGCCGCATCGAAATTGGAAACAGATCGATCAGGCCGTCATGTCGTACGGCCACGGCCTGTCGGTATCACTGATGCAGCTTGCGCGAGCGTATCTGGTGTTCGCGCGCGACGGGGACCTGATCCCGGTATCGATCTTCAAGCACGAGGGCGAGATCCAGCGTTCTCAGGTGTTTACCCCCGAGACAACCCGAACGGTGCGCCGAATGCTTGAGCTTGCGGCGGGCCCTGGCGGTACCGCGCCTCAGGCGCAGGTGCCCGGTTACCGCGTTGCGGGCAAAACCGGTACCGCCCACAAGATCGAGAATGGCCGTTACGTCAACAAATACATCTCGTCGTTTGTAGGACTCGCGCCGGTATCGGACCCCCGCTTTGTAGTGGCCGTGATGATCGACGAGCCATCAGCTGGCAAGCACTACGGCGGGCAGGTCGCGGGCCCCCTGTTCTCGCGGGTGATGGGCGAAACTCTTCGCACGCTGCGCGTGCCGCCGGATCTTCCGGGGTCGGGCTTTGCCGATGCGTCGGCTGCGGCGCGGGGTCGGATGTGAGCAGCGTATCGACGCTTCACCAGCGGCGGCCATCGCTCCGCCCGGAGGCGATCGCGATCGCAAGCTGGCTGCGTTCGCGCCTGGCGCCTGGCGCGCACCTGCGCACCGACAGCCGCAGCGTGATGCCGGGTGATGCATTCTTCGCGTGGCCAGGCCATCTCGCCGATGGCCGCGCTTTTCTGGGCGATGCCCGTGCCCGGGGCGCGGCCGCACTGGTGGTCGATGATGTGCCGCCAGCGCCCGAGCCGTCTTCCGACCTGTACAGGGTGACGGGCCTGCGCGAGCTCGCAGGTGAAATCGCAGCAAGTTGGCATGGCGAGCCTGCCTCCAAGGTCCAGCTGATTGCCGTCACGGGCACCAACGGTAAGACCAGCTGCTCGCAATGGATCGCGCAGGGGCTTGCGCGATGTGGCCGCCGCTCGGCAGTCATCGGCACGCTGGGCAGCGGCCTGGTCAATGAGCATGGAGGCGCTGAGCTTGCATCCTTCGGTCTGACCATGCCTGATGCGCTCACGCTGCATGCGCTGCTCGCCGACTATGTCGCTCAGGGCGCGAACTGCGTGGTCATGGAGGCTTCTTCGATCGGCCTTGATCAGGCACGGCTATCGGGCGCGCAGCCCGCCGTGGCGGTCTTCACCAACCTGAGCCGCGATCACCTCGACTATCACGGCACTGAAGAAGCGTACGCGCAGGCCAAGTTGCGTCTGTTTCAGATGCCTGGTCTCGCCACAGCGGTACTCAATGCCAATGACCCCTTATCGGTTCGCGCGCAGGCTGCACTCGCCGCCGGCTGCCGCACGATTGCCTATGGCGAAAAACCGTCACGCCTGCAGGCTGCCGGGATCGAATACCTGATTGCCGATCGCATCATCGAGCAGGCCGATGGAATGACCCTGGTCATTGACGGTGACTGGGGACGTGCTCAGGTCGGTCTACCGCTTCTGGGGCGCTTTAATGCCATCAACGCGCTGGCGGTCCTGGGCGCCTGGCTCGCCTCCGGTTTGAGCTTTGACCATGCTGTGGCCCAGCTTGGCGTGCTGCGTCCGGTGGTTGGGCGGCTGCAGCGTATTGATGTTGCCGAGACGGTGGACGCGGCGGCTGCGGGCGCGGGGCAACCTCTTGTCGTCATCGACTATGCGCACACACCCGATGCGCTCAAGCAGGCGCTTATCGCACTGCAGCCGGTTGCGGCTGCCCGGGGTGGTCGCCTGTGGTGCGTGTTTGGCGCCGGCGGCGATCGCGACGCGGGCAAACGACCGCTCATGGGTACCGCCGCCAGCGCTTACGCCGATCGCATCGTGCTCACCAGTGATAACCCGCGAAGCGAAGACCCACTGGCGATCATCGCGGCGATACAGGCGGGACTCGCGCGCGCGCCTGACCTGGTCGAGCCCGATCGCGGCACAGCCATTCGCCGAGCCCTGGCGGGCGCTGCGGCCAAGGATGTGGTGCTGATTGCCGGCAAGGGCCATGAGCAGACGCAGGAAATCGCGGGTCGGCAGATTCCGTTCAGTGATGCTGATGAGGCGCGTCGCGCACTGATGGCCCTGCGGGTCGGCGCGAGCCCATCTGCTGCGACAGAGCTGGCCGGGCCGGGAGCGCGAAGTGCTTGAGCTTCGGCGCATCTTCAGCTGGCTGTCGCAGGCCAGCTTTCATGGCGCCGGTAACGAGCGCGTGAGCGGCATCTGCACCGATTCGCGGTCGATCGATCAGGGCAGTCTGTTCGTCGCGCTGCGTGGCGACACCTTCGATGCACACAATTTTGTCGAACAGGCGCGCGCTTCGGGTGCAGCGGCGGTGCTGGTCGAGCGATGGGTTCCGGGGCTTGTGCCGCCCGCGATTCGGGTGCCCGATTCGCGGCGCGCGCTTGGTGAGATCGCGCGCGGTTGGCGTGGGCAGTTTCAGCTGCCACTGGTCGCGGTCACGGGAAGCAACGGTAAGACCACCGTGAAGGAAATGATTGCGGCGATCTTTGCCGCGAGCGTTGGCGAATCGGTACGCCTTGCCACGCGTGGCAATCTGAACAATGAGGTCGGTGTTCCGCTTACGCTGCTGCGGCTGCGCGAGTCGCATCGACTGGCAGTGATTGAGCTCGGCATGAATCACCCCGGCGAGATCGCCTGGCTGTCGCAGGTGGCCCGTCCAACCATTGCGCTGGTCAACAATGCGCAGCGCGAGCACCAGGAGTTTCTCGATGGCGTTGAAGCGACCGCCCGCGAAAACGGCAGTGTGTTCGAAGCGCTTGATGCCAGCGGCGTAGCGGTCTTTCCGGGTGATGATCCGCTGCATACGCCGATCTGGCGTGCGCTCGCAGGCACTCGGCCCACACTTGAATTTGGTTTGACCCCGAGCGGGGAGGGCCCGCGGGCCGTGCAGTTCGCAGTCAGCGCCGAGATGGGCGCGCGTCCGGACGGCTTCGAGCTCCGGTCGGCCGCAGGCTCGCGCCGCGTCGCACTGGTGATTGACGGTGAACACAATGTCCGAAACGCGTTAGCGGCTGCTGCGTGCGCGCTGGCGGCGGGTATCGGTCTCGATGACATCGCCCGAGGGTTGGAAAGTTTTCGACCCGCGCCGGGTCGACTGGTCCGGCATAGGCTTGAAACCGGCGCCACGCTGATCGATGACAGCTACAACGCCAATCCCGATTCCGTGCTCGCAGCCATTGCGCTCCTCGCCTCGCGCCCAGCGCCCCGTGTGCTGGTGCTGGGCGATATGGGCGAAGTGGGCGACAACGGTCCGGCATGGCATCGCGAGGTGGGTGAGCGGGCTGCGCGCGACGGGATCGAACATCTTCTGCTGGCGGGCAGCGCGAGCATCGAAACTGCCCGCGGGTATGGTCTGCGCGCCGAGCACTTTGGCGACGATATTGCTGCGCTCACCGCGCGCGTGTCGGCGCTGGCAACGCCTGGCGCAAGCGTGCTGGTTAAAGGCTCGCGCTTCATGCGCATGGAGCGGGTTGTGCAGTCATTGAGCGCTCAAAGCGCTAACGGAGCGCACTGATGCTGCTCGAATTCGCACAGTGGCTCGCGCGGGATATTCGCGCTTTTTCGGTGTTCAACTACATCACGCTGCGCGCCGTGCTGGCAGCGATGACCGCCCTGCTGATTGGGCTGATCTTCGGGCCCCTGGTGATCCGTAAGCTCGCCGAGATGAAGATCGGCCAGGCGGTCCGTACCGATGGTCCGAAAACGCACCTGGGCAAAAGCGGTACTCCCACGATGGGCGGCGCGCTGATCCTGATTGCGGTGGCGGCGGCCACGCTGCTCTGGGCGGATCTCGAGAATCGCTTTGTCTGGGTGGTCATGCTGGTCACGCTGGGATTCGGCTGCATTGGCTGGGTCGATGACTATCGGAAGGTGGTTCGACGCGATCCGCGAGGTATGTCGGCGCGCGAGAAGTTTTTCTGGCAGTCACTGATCGGTATCGCCGCGTCCGTCTATCTGGCCTTTGCGGTGTCCGCCTCAAGCAGCACACCGGCGTTTTCGCTCTTTATGCAGTGGCTTGAAAGCGGGCTCACCATGGAGCTGCCCGCGCGCGCCGAGCTGATCGTCCCGTTCTTTAAGAACGTTGCTTATCCGCTGGGGGTGCTGGGCTTCATTGCGCTCAGCTTCTGCGTGATTGTCGGCACCAGCAACGCGGTCAACCTGACCGACGGCGCCGATGGTCTCGCGATCATGCCGTCGGTGCTGGTGGGCTCCGCGTTGGGCGTCTTCGCTTACGTCGCAGGCAATTCAGTTTTCGCGCGCTACCTGCTGATGCCTTACATCCCGGGCGCAGGAGAAATGACGGTGGTCTGCGGCGCGATCGCCGGCGCCGGGCTCGCGTTCCTTTGGTACAACGCCTATCCCGCTCAGGTGTTCATGGGTGACGTCGGAGCGTTAGCGCTCGGTGGGGCGCTTGGCACTATCGCGATCATTGTTCGCCAGGAAATCGTGCTTTTCATCATGGGCGGCGTGTTTGTGGTGGAAACGCTATCGGTGATGCTGCAGGTTGGCTACTTCAAGTACACCAAGCGACGTTACGGCGAAGGCCGGCGAATTTTTCGGATGGCGCCGCTGCACCATCACTTCGAAGTGGGCGGCGTGAAGGAAACCCAGGTTGTCGTGCGCTTCTGGATCGTCACGATGATTCTGGTGCTGGTCGGTTTGTCGACGCTGAAACTGCGCTAGGAATGACGCCGTGAGCCCGCCTGTCGCCGACCACGAACCCGCCCAACTGCAGCTCTTCGACTTGGCTGACCGCACCGTACTGGTTCTCGGCCTGGGGGAGTCGGGTGAGGCCATGGCGCGCTGGGCTGCCTTGCGCGGCGCGCGGGTGCGGCTGGCAGATACGCGCAGCCCCGATGGCGCCGCGCTGCCCAGGCTTGCCGCGCTGCGTGATGCGCTCGGCGAGCTCCCGTACCAGGGAGGCGTGTTCGATCCAAGCTGGCTGGACGGCGTTGATCTGGTCGCGTGGAGTCCAGGCCTGTCGATTGAAATCGGAGAGTCGGCAGCCTTCTACGCACTGGCCCGCGAACGGGGCATCACGGTGGTCGGTGAGCTCGATCTGTTTGTGCAGGCGCTCGCGATGCTGTCCGAGACTGGCTATCGGCCACGCGTAGTGGCCATCACCGGTACCAACGGAAAAACCACCACCACTGCATTGGCGGCGCATCTGTTCGAAGCCACGGGCCGCAAGGTTCGGGCGGCGGGCAACATTGGTCCGGCGCTCCTGGCAGCGCTGATCGATGCTCTCAACACTGAAACGCTCCCCGATGTCTGGGTGCTCGAGCTGTCGAGCTTTCAGCTTGCGCTCGCGCAGGGCTTTGAGCCTGATGCTGCGGTAGTGCTTAACCTCACCGAAGATCATCTCGACTGGCATAGCGATCTCGCGCACTACGGTGAAGCGAAACGCCGGATTCATGGCGCCAACGCCTGGGTAGTGTTTAACCGCGATGATCCCGCAACGGTGCCGCGCCCGGCGCCAGCAATGAGCCGCATGCCTGCGGCTCGCGCAGGTCGACGCCAGCAGGTCACCTTGCAGCCCACGCGCCGAAGCTCAAGCTTTGGGCTGGACGCGCCCAGGCTGGCAGGCGATTTCGGTATCGTTCACGATGGTGGGCTTGTCTGGCTTGCGGCCGCCGAAGCCGATGATCCATTGCCCGGCCGCACGCGCGACCCGGATCGCGCGATCGTGATTCGTAAGCTCATGCCCGCAGAGGCGCTGCCGCTGGTGGGCCGCCACAACCAGTCCAACACGATGGCAGCGCTGGCCCTGGGCACGGCGATTGGGCTGCCGCTTGCTCCGATGCTGCGCGCGATTCGCGATTTCGATCCCGGCGAACACCGCTGTGAGCCGGTGGCGACCGTTGGTGGGGTGAGCTTCATCAACGACAGCAAGGGCACCAATGTTGGCGCAACGGTCGCTGCGCTGGATGCGATGGCACCCGGTTGCGTGCTGATCGCAGGCGGTGTCGGCAAGGGGCAGGATTTTGCGCCGTTGGCGCGCGCACTTGCACGGCGCAGCGGGCGCGCCGTCCTGATCGGCCGCGATGCACAGACCATTGCCGAGGCGCTCGCAGCCGAGGCCGTGTCCTTCGAGCATTGCAATGACTTGACGCATGCGGTGGCGCGGGCCGCCGAACTGGCCCAACCCAGCGGAACCGTGCTGCTGTCGCCAGCCTGCGCAAGCTTTGACATGTTTCGCGATTACGCCGACCGCGGTCAGTCATTCCGGCGCGCGGTACGTGATCGGGCGTTAGAGGCTGGCCAGCCAATGGAGCTCGCATGCTGAGCCAGACCTTTGGACGGATGCGTGCGGGCATCGGCTCAGTCACCGGCCGCGCCCAACCCGCTGCGCCGCTTGGAAGCGTCGATACCGGCGTGATCTGGGTCGCCGGCATTCTGATGGTCATCGGCGCGGTGATGGTGTATTCGGCCTCAATTGCGCTACCCGATGCACCGCGCTTTGCAAACTACAAACCCTGGCACTTCCTGGTTCGACATCTGTTTGCGATGGCCGTGGGTATCTCCTGTGCCATCCTCGCCTTTACCGTGCCGATGCGTGAGTGGCAGCGCTGGTCGAAATGGCTGTTTCTGTTCGGGCTGATTCTGCTGGTGATTGTGCTGATCCCGGGTGTTGGGAAAGTGGTCTACGGCGCGCGTCGCTGGCTGTCGCTTTACGTGCTCAATCTGCAGCCCTCCGAGCTGATGAAAATCTTCGTCATCCTGTATGCGGCTGACTACACCGTACGCAAACAGGATGTGATTCTGAGTTTTGCGAAAGGTGCGCTACCCATCGGCGCTGCGGTGGCTGCGGTGGGGCTGCTGCTGCTGCTTGAGCCTGATATGGGCGCATTCATGGTGATCGCCGTGGTCGCGGGCGGCGTGCTGTTTCTGGGCGGCGTGAGCGGCAGGCTGTTCACCGGTCTGGTCTGCGTTGGCACCTTGACGTTCGGCTCGCTGATCATGCTCTCGCCCTGGCGACGCGAGCGGATCTTCGCCTACCTCGACCCGTTCAGCGAACAGAACGCGCTGGGCAAGGGCTATCAGCTATCGCATTCGCTGATCGCCTTTGGTCGCGGGGAATTGTTTGGCGTGGGACTCGGGGGCTCGGTCGAAAAACTTCATTACCTGCCCGAGGCCCATACCGACTTTCTGCTCGCGGTCATCGGTGAGGAGCTGGGCCTGGTTGCCGTGCTTGCAATCGTGCTGATGTTTTTCTGGTTGACGCGACGCGCCTTCGAAATCGGGCGACTGGCGATTCGGCTTGACCGCACCTATGCGGGCCTTGTCGCTCAGGGGATCGGGCTCTGGCTGGGACTACAGGCGTTCATCAATATGGGCGTTAATGTGGGGCTGCTGCCAACCAAGGGCTTGACGCTTCCGCTCATGAGTTATGGCGGAAGCGGCATTCTCGCCAACTGCATCGCAGTGGCGATTCTGCTGCGGGTCGACTTCGAGAACCGAATGCTGATGCGAGGCGCCAAATGAGCGACCGCACGCTTCTGGTGATGGCAGGCGGCACCGGTGGCCATGTGATGCCAGGTCTCGCGGTGGCCGCGGTCATGCGCGAACGCGCCTGGAACGTGGTCTGGCTTGGTAACCCGAACGGAATGGAGGCCACGCTCGTACCGCGCCACGGCACCCCCATTGAGCCGGTTCAGATTGGTGGCCTGCGCGGCAAAGGTCTGCTGACCGCACTCGCGATGCCTGTGCGGCTCGTGCGTGCCTGCTGGCAGAGTCTCGCTGCGCTCAGGCGTACTCGGCCGTCTGTAGTGCTTGGCATGGGCGGCTACGTTGCCTTTCCAGGCGGATTGATGGCGGCGTTGTTTGGTTATCGGCTGGTGGTTCATGAACAGAATTCGGTCGCAGGGCTCACCAATCGCCTGCTCGCGCGCGTGGCTGATCGCGTACTCGAGGCGTTTCCCGGGACGCTGTCGGGCGCAACCTGCACCGGTAACCCGGTTCGAATCGACCTTGCGCAAAGCGCGCCGCCTGCCGAGCGTTATCGCGCGAGAACCGGCCCGCTGAGACTGCTGATCGTGGGCGGCAGTCTGGGTGCCCAGGCGCTCAATGACGCGGTACCGAGAGCCCTTGCGCGGCTGGCGCCGCAGAGCCGACCCATCGTGATACACCAGGCTGGGCGTGCGCATGCGGACAGCGTCTCGCAGCGCTACCAGGAACTGGGCGTTACGGCCGAGGTCAGGCCGTTTATCGATGACATGGCGGCCGCGCTTGCGCAGGCGGATCTGGTGATCTGCCGGGCCGGTGCCATGACCATCGCTGAACTCGCGGCGGTGGGCGTTGCCAGCGTGCTGGTTCCATTCCCGCATGCGGTGGATGATCATCAGACCGGAAACGCCCGTTTTCTGTCGGAGCAGGGCGCAGCAACGCTGATCCCGCAGCCTGAGCTCACGCCGGAGCGGCTGGGCGACTTACTCGCTGCGGTCCGTCGCGAATCACTCGCTGAACAGGCTGAGCGTGCCCGCGCGCTGGCGCGGCCCAACGCGGCCAGCGATGTTGCCGACATCTGCGAAGCGCTTGCCGAAGGGGCTGCCGCATGAAGCACAAGGTCAAGCGGATTCATTTCGTTGGTATCGGCGGCGCGGGTATGAGCGGCATTGCCGAGGTACTGCTCACGCTTGGCTATCGAATCAGCGGCTCTGATCTGTCTGAGTCCGCTGTGACGCGACGTCTCATGTCACTGGGCGCCGAGGTGATCGCCGGTCACCAGGCAGCCAACGTGAGCGGTGCCGACTGTGTTGTCGTGTCGTCAGCGGTGCGCGGTGATAATCCGGAGGTCATCGCAGCACGCAACCAGCGCATTCCGGTGGTTCCGCGCGCGCTGATGCTTGCCGAACTGATGAAACTCAAGCAGGGCATTGCGGTGGCGGGTACACACGGCAAGACCACCACGACCAGTTTGATTGCATCAGTGTTGGCCCGCGGTGGACTCGATCCAACCTTCGTGATCGGTGGCCTGCTGAACAGCGCAGGGGCCAATGCGCGCCTGGGTGCGGGTGACACCATCGTGGTGGAAGCCGATGAGTCTGACGGCTCGTTTCTGAACCTGTCGCCGATGATCGCCGTGATCACCAACATTGACGCCGATCACATGGATACCTACGGCCATGATCTGGCTCGGCTCAAACAGGCGTTCGTCGAGTTCACCCACAGGCTGCCGTTTTATGGTGCGGCGGTTCTTTGTATCGACGATCAGCAGGTACGCGAAATCCTGCCCTTTCTCTCGAAGCCAGTGCTGAGCTACGGGCTGGTAGAGGGCGCGCAGTTTCGAGCGGTCGACGTGGTCGCTGATGGCCCTACGATGCGCTTTACCGTGCTGCGTGAAGACGGCGCGCCGCTGCCGATCGTGTTGAATCTTCCGGGCGTTCACAATGTACGCAATGCACTGGCGGCGATCGCGGTGGCCGATGAACTGGGTGTGGCCGACGAGGCAATTGTTGCCGCACTGGCCGAATTCCGCGGCGTGGGCCGGCGCTTCCAGCGGCACGGCGAGGTGGCGGTGCCTGCATCAAGTGGTGGTGGACGTTTCACGCTGATTGATGACTACGGTCACCATCCTGCTGAAATGCACGCCACCATCGCTGCGGCGCGGGGCGCCTTTCCTGGCCGTCGGCTGGTGCTCGCATTTCAACCGCATCGCTACACGCGCACGCGTGACCTGTTTGAAGATTTTGTGCAGGTGCTCTGTACGGTCGATGCGCTGTTGCTTGCTGAGGTGTATTCAGCCGGTGAAGCAGCGATTGTCGCTGCCGATGGTCGTTCGCTTGCGCGCGCAGTCCGGGTCGCAGGTCGGGTCGAGCCCGTGTTCGTTGAAAAAATTGCCGAGATGCCGCGAGCAATCCTCGATTGCGTACGCGATGGTGACGTGGTGCTGACAATGGGCGCAGGCTCAATCGGCCAAGTTGCGGCTGCGGTTCGAGAACTCGCCCAGGCCGTCTCCGGAGGCGCTCATGCCTGACCTGAGCATGGCCTCGATGATTCCCGATCCGAAAGCGCTCGGTCGCGTTGCGGTATTGCTGGGCGGCGCATCGGCTGAACGCGAGGTGTCGCTGATGTCGGGAACCGGGGTGCTCGAGGCGTTACGCAGCCGCGGCGTTGATGCGCATGCCTTTGATCCTGCGCAGCGCGACCTCGGCGATCTGCGTCGCGAAGGATTCGATCGCGCATTCATCGCACTCCATGGTCGGTTTGGCGAAGACGGTAGCGTCCAGGGCGCGCTCGAGCTGCTGCGCATTCCGTACACCGGCTCGGGCGTGCTGGCATCAGCCATTGCGATGGATAAGACCTGCACCAAGGACATCTGGCTTGCACGCGGCCTGCCCACGCCGGCCTTCCG
>CAZORB010000005.1:6626-63227 GCA_964581825.1 uncultured Bordetella sp. | reverse complement strand
CATTGGCTGGCTGACGGCTGGGTGCTGGGCCGTTTCTGAGCCTGCTGGCCAGCGGAGGCCGGCTTGGGCGACTAGGTTTGCTACAGAGACGAGCAGCCTCTTCTTCAGAGGTCTGTGCGTGCCTTCAATCGTGGACCACAAGACCGATTGCGCTGAGCTCCACGAAACGTGAAGTGCCCAGCGCTGCATGGATTGAAGCCCAGTGTCGATCGATCAAGGATTCGAGCGCGTCATTACGGATGTTTCCGGTCGTAATCAACCAAAGCCTCGCCGGTACGCCGTTCAGAATGTAGGACTGAACGAAATCATCGTCCTTCGTCACAATAAACCTGCCTTCCAGGTCAGCGCGAGCAATCAGCGCTTGGTCCGTCGATGCGTTTCCCGAGGGCAGGTCAAAGGTATGAATTGCGTCGAACCCGCGATCGCTCAGCCATCGCGCCAAACGCCGCGGTAACTGCGCATCGATCAGGAACTTCACGCTGCAAGGGGCTCGATGTGTCGTATGCGCGATAAGCGCGCCGCGAATGCCAAGACCGCATGAATGTCAGCCAGCTCAAGATCAGGGTAATCGTCAACGATCTCCTGCGGCGTCATGCCTGCGGCCAACCACTGCAGCACCACCTCGACCGGATAGCGCAGACCGCGCACGCAGGGTTTGCCGTGGCAGACATTGGGATCGATAGTGATTCGTTCAATCATGACGGTTCCAGGCGGAGAACTATTGCCTGAGCTTAGGCAATTCGCTGGTATCCCGCAAGGTGTCTGCGGTCGGCTGGTTGATGGGATCATCCTGCTCGGGCGTTGGGTCGGGTGGGTGGCCTGTCCAAGCCTGGAGGGCCAGGTTTGCTACAGGCCAGGGGCGATTGTTCGAATCGCCGGATCAGACGGTCAGCTTAAGGATGGGAGCGAAACAGCGGACGAATTTCGACAGTTCCTGCGCGAAGTTGACAGCGAAAAGTTGATCGAATTCGCCTCCTACTGTCTCGAGAACGCTTTCCACGGAAGTGGTCATACAAGATTTGATCAACGAGGTTGGTCGGCGCCTTGGCTTCCAGGTCGAGAATGGTCGATACCAAGGCGTTCGGAACGATATTGGTTTCGATGGAATCTGGTCTGCTGATGGAGAGAGTCTGGTCGTTGAGGTGAAAACAACCGACGCTTACACCATCAAACTCGATGTTATCGCCCGCTACCGCGACAGGCTGGTTGAATCGCAACGCATCCCGAGGGATACGCCGATCCTGCTCGTTATTGGGAGAAACGACACGGAATCGCGTGAAGCGCAGGTACGCTGGTGTAGCAAACCTTTCGGTGTGCTACTCGGGGTGGCTACCGATTGGACTTACCGCTGGCGTCTGGGTCAATTTTTTACGCTCGGACATTGGCTGGCTGACGGCTGGGTGCTGGGCCGTTTCTGAGCCTGCTGGCCAGCGAAGGCCACGAGTGACCGGCCAGGTTTGCTACACGAGAGCGGGTTACACCCGTCGGGCTGACCCGAGAGTCGTCAGTCAAAGGTCACGCGCTATCAGATACCAACGCCTCGAACGACGGTGTAGAGTCTTGTTATGTCACCGACAGTTGTTCGTGATGGACCGTTTAGATTGTTCTTCTTTTCTCGGGAAGAACCTCGTCCGCATGTACATGTTTCCCATCCGGATGGCGAGGCGAAATTCTGGATCGAACCTGACGTCGAGCTTGCTGCCCAGATCGGTTTGACCGCTGTTCAGATTCAACAAGCCCGAAGTGCTGTTGAGCGCCACTTATCGGAGATCAGGCATGCCTGGAATCGACACTTCGGCCGTTGAGGTCACGCATATTTCGGCAAATGGAATCTGGATCCTCATCGACGACAAGGAGTTCGCGCTGCCCTATGCCGAGTTCCCGTGGTTCAGAAACGCGACAGTCGACCAAATTTTGACCGTTGAACGCCCGACTGCCGACCACCTTTACTGGCCCAAACTCGATATCGACTTGGCGGTTGCTTCGATCAAGAATCCTGATGCGTTTCCGCTGATGGCGCGGTAAACCGGCCAAGGGTAGAGCGCTACGTTCGGGACGTAGGGGCCGGAGGTTCGAATCCTCTCACCCCGACCATCAAGGTCACATGAAGAGCGATCCAGCGTCACTGTTGCCTGGCGTTATCTGCGCCGTGTACGCTTGTTGATACGCCGATGGCTTATTGCAGACAGTTCCCCGAACGTGGCACTGAGCGCCTGAATCTATCAGCGCGCTGGCTGCGGTCATGCAGAGCTATAACTAGTTCTTACAGACAAGGGTTTCTTTATGCCGCATGCGATTCCTTCAGTGGTCCGCCGCCAGACCATTTCTGATGTATTGCGCCGTACGGCGCTTCGTTTGCCGAAAAAGACCGCCATTGTCTGCGGCGCAAGCCGATGGACTTATGCCGAGTTTGACGCGCTCGTCTCACGCCTGGCTGCGGGCGTGTTTTCAATGGGAGTGCAGGAAGGCGATAAGGTCGCGGTACTCGCTCGCAATTCGCATGGCTTTGCAGCGCTTCGCTTTGCGCTGGCGCGGTGCGGCGCCGTGATGGTGCCCATCAACTTCATGCTGAAGCCTGAAGAGGTGGCTTACATTCTCAGACATGCGGGCGCGCAGACTCTGGCCACTGATAGCGGACTTGCCGATCTCGCCCGGGCTTCGGCAAAGCTTGATACGCAGGTCAAGCAGTTCATCTGGCTACCCTCAGAAGACCCGAGTGAGCCCTCGGTAGACATGCATAGCTTTCATGAGCTTGCTGCGTGTACCCAGTCATTACCTGAGTTGACACTCGCAAGTACCGATCTGGCCCAGATCGTTTACACCAGTGGAACAGAGTCCACGCCCAAGGGAGCGATGCTGACTCACGACGCCGTGCTCTGGCAGTACGTAAGTTGCGTCATTGACGCAGAGATTGCCGAAGATGATGTCGCATTGCATGCCTTGCCTCTGTATCACTGCGCGCAACTAGACGTTTTTTTCGGCCCGGCAATCTATATGGGCAGCACCAACGTGATCACGGCCAAACCGGTACCAGACAACCTGTTACCGATGATCGAGCGTTTGGGCATAACAAGTTTTTTTGCCCCGCCTACGGTTTGGATTGCACTGTTACGTTCGGCTCTATTCGACCCCACCAAGCTCTCCCGTTTGGCCAAGGGCTATTACGGCGCTTCAATCATGCCGGTAGAAGTGATGAAGGAAATCGCCTCCCGTTTACCAACGCTTCGCTTGTGGAATCTTTATGGGCAAACCGAGATAGCGCCTCTCGCGACGATGCTGGGGCCCGATGATCAGCTGCGTAAGCCTGGGTCTTGCGGCAAGGCGGTGCGTAACGTGGAGACCCGCGTGGTGAATGATCAGATGCAAGACGTCATGCCAGGTGAGGTCGGTGAAATCGTCCATCGGTCTCCGCACCTCATGCAGGGCTATTTCCATGACGATGAACGCACCCTTTCTGCCTTTGAAGGCGGGTGGTTTCATAGCGGCGATCTGGCAACCATCGACGAGGACGGCTACATCACTGTGGTTGATCGTAAGAAGGACATGATCAAGACAGGGGGCGAAAACGTCGCCAGCCGTGAGGTCGAGGAAATGATCTACCGTCTGACCCAGGTCAGTGAAGTGGCCGTAATCGGGTTGCCCGATCCCAAATGGGTCGAAGCCGTTACCGCGGTGATCGTGGTCAAAGCAGGGCACCAGTTGGACGAACAGACCGTGATCGCGCATTGCACGCAACACATGGCAAGCTTCAAAGCCCCCAAACGGGTGGTGTTCGCGGCCAGTCTTCCGAAGAATCCAAGTGGCAAATTGTTGAAGCGTCAGTTGCGGGAGAGTCTGGCGGGCTGAACTCGTCAGTGCGATACGAGAGCCACCAGGAAGAGGACGGTGGCGAGTTCCAAAGCCCGGCGGCTCACCGCGACACGTGTGTCCCAGTGAGCGCGCCTGGATCGTCCATTCGATACGAGGTCCTCAGGCGTCAGCCGTAAAGCCAATTGACTTCACTAGCGGACCCCACCGGTCGGTATCGGCCTTGAGTCGAGCTGCAAGCTCTTCGGGCGTTGAAGATTTGGCCTCCAGACCCATCGTGGCAAGCCCGCTCACCGTCTCGGGGGCAGCAAGCGCTGCGCGCATCGCAGCGTTGAGCCGCGCGACGACAGCGCCGGGCGTCTTGGCCGGCACGTAAAAGCCAAACCACTCTTCGAAGGCGAAATCCTTCAAGCCCTGCTCGATCATGGTGGGCGTGTTGGGTGCAAAGGGGTTGCGCGCGGCGCCGCTTGCCGCAAGGAGGCGCGCCTTGCCTGCAGCAACATGCTGCGTGAATTCACCGATAGGACCACTTACCGCAGCGATCTGCCCGCCTATCATGTCGAGGATCGCCGGCTGCGTACCCCGGAAAGCAACGTGTTTAAGGTCGACCCCGCCCTGCCTGCCGAGCAGGACGCCGATGAAATGCGGCACCGAACCAGCAGCGGGCGAGCCGAAGTTTGCAAGGCTGGGGTTGGCTTTGCTCCACGCAAAAAAGTCTGCGAGGTTGCGTACGCTTGCCGGCACCTGGGGGCCGACCGCGAAGCCGAAATCGAAGGTGCAGCCGAGCGTCACCGGCATGAAGTCGCCGACCGGGTCATAGGGAAGCTTGCGATAGATGTGCGGGTACACGCCCAGAATCGACATGGGTGTCTGCAGCACGGTGCTACCGTCGGGGGCGGCAGTCTTCAAGGCCTGCGCAGCGATCTGACCGCCCGCGCCGGTGCGGTTTTCCACCACCGCGACGCGCGCATAGCCTGGCGCCATCTTGTCGGCGACTTTGCGACAGAGGGTATCGGACGTGCCGCCGGGGGGAAATCCTGTGATGATCCTGAGGTTATCTACCTGAGCCTGCGCCCAGGCTGAGCGGGAAACAGCCGCTAGCAGCGTTGCGGCTGAGACGGATTGCAATGCCTGACGACGAGAGATTGTCATGGGGATGTCTCCAAAATTATGGTGTTGACCCGTGAACGTTGTTTTCAACGCATCGCTTGAAGCCGAAACGATTTAAGCACAGACCGTGGCCGGCGTTTGCGTCGGTGTGTGGGGCCTGCGGGGGACTGTTCACGGTCTGTGTCGCGGTGTTAGCCTCGCAGAAGAACAACAATCGTCACAAATAACAGGGGAGACACCGCTATGAATCGAGCCATTTTTTCGGCAGCGCTCGCAACACTCGCCGTAATGGTGACTGGCACCGTGTGTGCGCAGCCTTTTCCTTCGCGCAGTATCCGAGTCATTGTTCCGTTTGCCGCTGGGGGTGCAGCCGACAACATGGCTCGCATTACAAGCGAACGGGTTGGCCAGGCGCTTGGTCAGTCCATCACGATTGAAAATTTAACCGGAGCAGGCGGCAACGTGGGTGCCCTGCAGGTTGCGCGCGCAGAGCCCAATGGCTATACGCTGATGGCCACCATTGACTCGGTGCTCACAATCAATCCGCACGTCACACCCAAGATGCCCTTCGATGCGATTGAAGACTTTGAGCCGCTGATCAAGCTCGTGGATGTACCGCTCTATCTTGCGGCGCATCGCAGCTTTCCCGGCAAAACCCTGCCTGAGGCGATAGCGGCCGCAAAGGCTAAGCCGGGTCAGTATGCAATTGGGTCGTCAGGCCAGGGCTCGCCGCATCACATCGCGATCGAACTTCTCAACCGCAGCGCTGGGGTGCAGTTTGCACACGTGCCTTATCGGGGTGCCGCGCAGTCTCTCGCAGATCTTGGCGGCGGACATATCCCGCTCGCGATGGGGGCTTACACGGCGCTGCGGCAGTTTGTTGAATCCGGTGCCGTCGTTATTCTTGCAACCACCGGACCCGCAAGGACGTCTGCGTTACCCAACGTCCCAAGCATCGCCGAAACGGTGCCCGGGTATTCGGTGACGTCCTGGCTCGGATTTCTGGCACCGGCCAAGACGCCCAAGGCAGTGCTTGAGCGATTGGCCGCCGAGTACGCAGCCGCATTGCGGCTACCCGAGGTGGCCGAGCGACTGAGAAAGGGGGGTATGGATCCCGCCCCGGTAGCACTCGACGAGTTCGGCAAATTGCTTCGCGCCGATCATGCGCGAATGGGGAAAATCGTTCGGGATGCAGCGATTACCTTGAACTAGCGCCTGCCGAGAGGGAGCACCATAGTGATTGCAGACCACAATTCGATGCGCGCGGCGGTGGTTATCGAAGAGGCCGGGGCTAAGCGCATCGAGTGCAGAACTGTTCCGCGGCCGAGCTTGGCTGAGGGTGAGCTTCTCGTTCGCGTTCACGCAGCGGGACTTAACCGGGCAGACCTCGCGATGAATGTCGGCCACTTTCGCACGGCTGGCGCAGCGCTTGGCCATGCGATCCCTGGCGTCGAATTTGCTGGTGAAGTGGTCGACATCGGTGAGGGCGTTACCGGGTTTTCCGCAGGCGATCGCGTGATGGCAATGGGCCAGGGCGCCTTCGCGGAATTCGCCAAGATTCATCATCGACTGGTCATGCGCGTACCCCACACGATGCCCTGGACACAGGCCGCTACAGCGCCAGTGGCGCTGATGACGGCTTACGATGCGCTGATTACCCGTGCAGGCCTTAAGGCTGGTGAGTCGGTCTTGGTTCAGGCGGCCAGTTCAGGGGTTGGGATTATTGCTACTCAGATCGCACGGCTCAACGGCGCGCACCCCGTGATGGGAACGTCCTCGTCGGAGAGCAAGCTTGCCGCGTTGGCCGCCGCATCCCTGGCGCCCGACATCAGCATCGACACCAGCAGACAGGATACGGTTGAGGCGGTCATGGCTGCCACGGAGGGCCGTGGGTCAGATGTGATCATCGATATGGTGGGGGGACCCACGCTGGATGTGCATCTTCGCGCAGCGGCTTTGCGAGGTCGTATCGTCTGTGTCGGCCGAATGGGAGGCGCACGGGCTCAGCTTGATTTTGACTTGCTCGCGCTGCGCAGGCTAACCCTGATCGGCGTGACCTTCAGGACACGAACGCTCGACGAAATCGCCGCAATTGCCGCGGCGACGAGCTCAGAGGTGTTGCCGGATGCGGCCGCAGGCCGACTGCGCTGGCCAGTCGATAAAGCGTTTCCGCTTGAACGCGCTGCAGAGGCCTATCAGTGGATGCGATCCAACTCGCATCTCGGTAAGCTCGTGATCACGCCATCATGAAAGGGTGCTGCGTCCGCTCAGAGGTCGGGCGCTGACCCGCTGGTTGAAACAAGCCCTGCACTTCTCATGAAACTTTTGGCCATCGCGGTCGTGGCGCATGACGCCAACGCAGCTTATTTTGACGGCGAGCGCGTTCGCTATGTGAAGTTCGAGAGGACGCGCCAGGAAAAGCGCTTCAGCTTTCAATCGCCCCCCGACTGGCGCACTGAGACCGAAGCCGTGTTTGGCATCGACGTTTCGCAGGTCGATCAGATTGCGATCACGTTCGATCCGTCAGCGCTTCCAGCCGCCGTGGGCCGGCATCTGTTCCCCGAGGCCGTGCGGCGTCTTGGCTCGGGTCAGTCGGTGGCCGAAACCCTCGCCCCGGAGGTCTGCGACTACCTGCAGGCGCCGTCGGCGGTCTGGCTGAGCCACCACTATTGTCATGCGCTCAGCGGCTGGATGATCGAGCCTGAACCGATTGCGCTCCGAATTGTGATTGACGGCTTAGGGGACGGGCGTCCGTGGAGCGTCTACCGCCACGGCCATACGGTGGCCACAGGCGATATCCGAAAGGGTTCGATCGGTTGGGGGATTCGCGAGGCGGGTAAGGCCTTGGGAATCAAGGCAGCGCACTTCAACGATATCGCTGGCAAGGTGATGGGCGCCCAGGCATATGGACGAATCGACGAGGGTTACCTCGACTATCTGCGAAAAGTTGAGTTCGACCGACTCGACGAGTTATGGTCGCTGCAGGCATGGTTGAGGTGGAAGCACGACCCAACGATTGCACGGCTAACGCTACTTGACTGGGTCGCTACGGTTCACCAGCGCACGGGCGAATGGTTACTTGAATTTTTCGCAAGTCATGCGCAACCGGGCGAGCCTGTTGTTTACTCCGGCGGCGTTGCTCAGAACGTGGTTTGGAACGCAGCATTACGAAACCGATTTTCGAACCTTTACATTGCGCCACATTGCTCAGACGAAGGGCTAAGCCTGGGCGCGCTCGAGTGGCTCAGGCAACGCAACACGCTACCGCGGCTGTCGCTTTCCGCTTTCCCTTACGCCCAGGCCGACGCGGGCGTACCGTCACCGTCGGAAGCGACTCTCGATCAGACAGCACGACTGCTCGCTGAAGGCAAAGTGGTCGGCTGGTACCAGGGGCACGGCGAAATCGGGCCCAGGGCGCTTGGGCACCGTTCCATTCTGATGGACCCGCGACTTGCTGACGGTCGCTCACGGATTGATCGCATCAAGCGGCGCGAGCCCTTTCGGCCCTATGGCG
Organism: uncultured Bordetella sp.; assembly: GCA_964581825.1. Taxonomy (GTDB): domain Bacteria; phylum Pseudomonadota; class Gammaproteobacteria; order Burkholderiales; family Burkholderiaceae_E; genus SYIM01. Next base: position 54,796 of record CAZORB010000005.1, on the reverse strand, counting down.
CCTCGGTACTCGCTGAAGATTTCGATCGGTACTTTGAAGGCCCAACCGACGCCTTCATGTTGTACTCATGCAAAGTGATGGGGAAAACGCTTCCAGCGATTCGACATATCGACGGTAGTTGCCGTGTTCAGCGCGTTCAAGACAATCCTCGGTCGTTTCGGGCGCTTCTCGAGCGGTTTCGAGCGCTGACCGGTTGCAGTGTTTTACTCAACACGAGCTTGAACGTTGCAGGAAAGCCGCTCGCAGCACATCCAAGCCATGCTGAGCAGCTTTTTGCCGAGTCGCCGCTTGATGCGCTGTGCGTGGGCGACAGGCTCTATGTCCGCTGATCCTGGTTTCCCGGATCGGTATCGGGGATCAGGTTGAGGTTAAGGACAAGCCGCGCAGCACAGTCCGTGCACGATGCGCCGGTATGTCGAATGGCGGCATCGAAAACCACCAGCCGATTGGCAACGCTGGCAACGCGCGTTCCATCCTGAAACAACGTATACCCATCATTACTGTTCAGGTAATAAATCGCCGTCAGCGCATTGCGGTGATGCGTATCAACGTGAAGCCCATACTCCAGGTGGCCTTGCCGAGCAGGTATCCGATTGAGTTTCGCCTTGATCAGCCTCATGGGCCCGAACCAGTCGAGCACGGGTGCGAAAACAGGCAGGAAGGGTGAGCGGTAGATACGACGGTTTCGCCAGGCGTACAGGCCGTGAACAAATTGCACATTGTCCTGCGGGGCGAGCCCAGGAGCCCCCCCCAGCAGGATTTCGCTGGTCTCCCAGGGGAATGACTCCGACTCGACCACACCGAGCATGCTTTGCAGAAGGTCGGGGCTCAATAGCGCATCAATTACCTTCAGAGACATCGCGATTTTCCGCCAATTGACCTCGCAATCGAGCCTGATGGAACTCGCTTGAGTTTAGCGTTTTACGGTCCTGTTTAGCGCTGTTGGACATGATTCGCTACGGTGGGCCCGGTAGGAATGTCCCCAGGTCCCGCCTGATCGTAGCTGCTCTCGGCCGGCTGGCGTTCCCGAGGATCAGGCTTTCTTCTGATAAGCGTTGCACCACGCAGCAGCCGCTACCAGCTTTCCTGGGAAGACCGCGCAGGCGCCGCTGTCGGCAGACTTGCTCTGATACAACTGGCAGTTCACGCACTTCTGCTCGGCGGTGTGCTTGGGATACTTCTTCTGATCAACCTGGGCCGTGTTCGCCTTGTATCCCAAGGCAACGGCCTGGGCATCGGTCTCGGCAATCAGTGTCTGGGCGTTGGCGTGATCAGCGGTTACGACACTGACTCCCGCGATACCGCAGACGGTTGTGGCTAAAAAGGCGCGGCGATGATTCATGCTGCTTGCTCCTGGCAAGAGAGAGGGAAATGGGGTCATTACCCCAAAGCTGAGTATCCTCCTTCGAATCTGTCCCAGTAAAACGCTTGGGATCGTCTTAGGTATCCGCTGCCAGCGGAACGGGGCGCGCGTCGCCAGGGCTTGCCGGTCATAATCAAATATCTAATCGCCCGCGCAAACCAGCTCTGACGCGTTTGTCGCGGACCCATCCCAGACCATCGTTAAGGAGAGCGGTGCCCATGGATACGTTGCGCGGACTGATGCGAAAGAGTTTGCTCGCGGTGATTCCCGTTATGGCGACGTGTGGCTTGCTGTCAGCGGCCAGCGCCCAGGTCAATATTCGTGTTGGCCACGGCTCGGCGGCTGAAGAGACGCTTTGGCTGATGAAGGCAGACCCCAAGGTGACGCCTTCGCAGGGCAAAACCTACAAGCTTGATTTCACCCTGTTCCGAGGCACTGACAAGCGCTTTCAGGCGTTTGAAGCTGGCGAACTGGACATTGCGACGGGCTCGTCTCACAGCGTTCTGATGGCTGCCTCCGAAGGTGCGCGGTTCAAAATTGTGGCCACGCTGTCGCGCGAAGGTGCCAGCGGTTTTTCCACGCGCTACATGGTCAAGGCCGATTCTCCAATCCGGTCGATCGCTGACCTGAAAGGTCGCAATGTGGGCATCAACGGCGCGCGCTCGTCATCGGAGCTCTGGGCGCGGCTCGCGCTCGAAAAAAAGGGTCTCGATACGCGCAAGGACGTTACCTGGATTGCGCTGCCATTCCCGTCGCAGGGTGAAGCAGTGCGCGCGGGCAAGCTTGATGTGGGTGCGTTTCCGCAGCCCTTTGCTGCGTTTGAAGAGAAACGCGGTGGGTTACGCACGCTGTTCACCTCGCAAGACGGCGTTGCGCGCGACGAAGACCTGATGGTGCTGCTGGTAACCGAAAAATTTGCCCGCGAACAGCCCGCAGCATTGCGTGCGTTTCTCGCCGACCTGGTCCAGGCAACCCGCCATTACGTTAATCAGCCCAAAGAGGCCCGTCAGGCGCTGGTGTCTTCAAAAATGGTGGGCATTCCGCTCGATGTGTTTCTCGACATGAAGGACTATGAACGCCCGCTTGATGCGCGTGTTGATGTCGAGTCGTTTCGGTCAATGGTGGCCGATCTGAATCGGTTCGGATTCATTACCAAGCCGGTGAACCCCGCAGCGATCATCGATAACTCTTTCCTGCCTCGGTAAGCGTCGATGTCCTCGCTCGAAGCCCTCGAGGTCTGTAAGCGTTTCGATCGCGAGGGCCAGCAGGTTCTGGCGATCGACCGATTTTCTCTGTCGGTCGCCGAAGGCGAGTTCGTTACTATCGTCGGGCCCTCGGGTTGCGGCAAGAGCACCTTCTTACACATGGTGGGTGGCTTCGAGCCCATCACGGAGGGCTCGATTTTGCTCGCAGGCGAACGGGTTCGTGAACCCGGACCCGATCGGGGCATGCTGTTTCAGGACTACGCGCTGTTTCCCTGGCTGTCGGTGCTCGGCAATGTCGCCTGGGCGCTGGAATCACGCGGTCATGCCAAGGCGAAGCGACTTGAGCTTGCGAATCACTATCTCGAGCGCGTCGGCTTATCAGCCTTTCGCAATGCGTATCCGGCTGAACTGTCCGGGGGCATGCAGCAACGTGTGGCGCTTGCGCGCACGCTTGCACTGGAGCCTCGGATGCTGCTGATGGATGAACCCTTCGGCGCGCTCGATGCGCAGACGCGCGAGCTGATGCAGGAGGAACTCACCGCCATCTGGCAGCGTGACCGACGCACCGTGCTGTTTGTGACGCACGATATCGATGAAGCGGTTTATCTGAGCGACCGCGTCATCGTGTTTACCGCGCGGCCAGGCCGCCTGAAGGCCGATCTCCCCATTCATCTGCCTCGGCCGCGAGAGCCGGAACTCCGCAAATCGGCTGCTTATGCAGCGCTTAGAAACCAGATCTGGGATCTGCTTCGTGACGAGGTCCTTGCGGCCAGGAAGCTCGCTTGAGCGTGCGTGCAACCTCCGGGTCCAACCACCTTCGCTGGCTGGGTGGCCTGTTGCCTGTTGCTCTGCTGCTCGCCTTGCAGTGGGGCTCGATGCGTGAGGATGCGCCCCGCTATGCGGTCGCGCCTTCGCAGATTGCGATCACGCTATGGGAACTAGCCGTATCAGGCGAGCTTTGGCGAGATGCTCAGGCAAGCCTCAGGCGATCTCTGGGTGGATTTGCGATCGGTGCTGCATTGGGCGTCGGACTCGGCCTCGTTTGCAGCGTGGTGCGGCCGCTGCGCAATTTTTTTGATCCCCTGGTATCGCTCGCCTATCCGGTACCCAAAGTGGCGCTCCTGCCGGTGTTCATTACCTGGCTGGGGTTTGGTGACGCCTCGAAAGTGGCCATGATTGCGCTGGCGGTGTTCTTTCCCACCTTCATCAATGCGCTCTACGGCGCGCGAAGCGTCAACGAGCGCTGGGTCTGGACCGCGCGCAACCTGGGCGCCAGTCGCTTACAGATTTTTTTTCGCGTGGTGGTTCCCGCCAGCCTGCCGCAGGTGTTCAACGGGCTGCGTTCAGGGCTCGCACTATCGTTTGTCGTGCTCTTTGCTGCCGAGATGGTGGGATCAAAAAATGGCCTCGGAAACCTGGTGATGAAGGCTGAGGAGAGCATGCGATTCGACCTGATGTACGCGGCCATTATCGGAATTGGTCTGATTGGGTTCGGGTTCGACCGTGCCTTACTCGCACTACGTCGCCGGATCTTGGCGCGTCGCTTTCCGGGCGAGGCGGCACATGGCTGAGCGCCCGGAAACGCGAAGCGTCGCGGCGGAGCGGCTTCAGCGTGTTGTGCCGGTGCTGGTGGTTCTGATCGTCTGGGAACTGCTGTCGCGATCAGGCTGGGTGTCGGCACGGCTCATGCCGTCGCTTGTGCTGATTGCGCAGGCGCTGTGGGCAGATCTGGTGTCCGGGATGTTGGCATTTCACGCAGCAGCCTCTTTGTCGCGTGCATTGAGCGGCTTTGCACTGGCGGTGCTGGTGGGTGTACCGCTCGGGGTGCTCATGGCAAGAGTCCGATGGTTTGATGCGATGTTTGAGCCCATCTTTTCCTTTGGTTATCCGGTCCCGAAGATTGCGCTGTACCCCCTGTTTGTTTTTGCGCTGGGCTTTGGCTCGCCGTCGAAGGTGGCGCTTATCTTTCTCGAGTGCCTGTTCCCAATTGTTCTTAACACGTGTTTTGGCGTTCGATCTGTTCAGAAGAAATACCTATGGAGCGCTGCGAACATGGGCGCTGGCGCGTGGCGCACCTTCTTTCAAGTGTTGTTACCCGCTGCCGCGCCCGTGGTCTTCTCGGGCATTCGGGTGGCGCTCCCCCTTGCGATGGTCGTGGTGGTGATCACTGAGATGATCGGTGACAGCCGAGGGCTCGGCTACTTTATTTCCTACTCATCGGCCTCGTTCAAGTACCCAAGCGCCTACGCTGGAGTAGCGGTTGTCGCCGTGATGGGATTCACGCTCGACCGAGCGCTGGTTGCGTTACGCGCAAGACTTATTTTCTGGGAACGAGCGCCAGGGCTTGCTCAATAACCGACACAGACCGGAGACGCTGCCGATGGATCAGTCACTGAAGGACGCATTGAACCGCCTGGCACGCGGTTGCCGAATCCTTGAAATGGAGGGGCACGGCGACATGACGCTGGGGCACTTATCGCTGCGCGACCCACACGGCAGAGGGTTCTGGCTTAAGCGCAACGCAAGAGGGCTCGGGGAAATCCTGTCACACCGCGATTTCGTGCTCGTGGATAACCAGGGGCGGCAGCTTGAGGGCGAAGGAGGTCGTCATTCCGAGTGGCCGATTCATTGGGCGATTCTCAGTTTGCGGCCAGATGTTCAAGTGGTGGCCCACACGCACCCGCCGCACGCCAGCGTGCTGTCGGCGTTCACCGATTCTCTTGCGCCCTACACGCTCGATGCCGATTACTTCCAGGCGCTGCCCTGCCATCGCGACGACAGCGCACTCATTCGCACGCCCGAGCAAGGCTTGGCGCTGGCGCGCGCGCTCGGCGCTCACTTTGCTGTGCTCATGGCCAACCATGGCGTGACCTTCTGCGGCACCAGCATTGAGCATGCGGTGTGCATCGGACTATTTCTTGAGCGGGCGGCACGGCAGCACACGATCGGGGCGTCAAGATCGACTCCGCCCGTATTTCCGGACGCCGCGGGTCGTGCGCGTCGTCATGGCGAAATCATGTCGCCAGTTCACATCACCCATTGTTGGGATTACTTCAACCGAAAGCTGGAGGCACTCGCCGCACGCCAGGGCGACCCTCGAATCTTTGCCTGAGTAAATTGAATGGATCTCACGCCGTTTCTGAAAGCGTTTTCCGAGGATGACCTGCAAACGATGGCGCTGGCGGGGTATGGCGCGCCGATGGGCCTGGGGCAGAGACCGGCATTGATGGTGGTCGACGCGACGTGGGCGTTCTGCGGTGATCGTCGCGAACCGCTTCATCAGGCCATACAGCGCTGGCCCAATGCCTGTGGTCCTGGGGCATGGGATGCCATTACACATATCTCACGGCTGCTCCAGGCGTTTCGGGCCCAGGGCCGTCCTGTGATTTACACGCGAGGATCGTGGCGCGCCGATCGCTGGGATTTGGGTTCCTGGCGCTGGAAGCATGTGCCATCGCGGCCTGGCGCGCATCCCGCAACCGATCGCGATCCCGATGAGATCGTCACACCGCTTCGCGCCGAGCCCAGTGATCTGATCATCGGTAAGCAGAAGCCGTCTGCATTTTTCGGCACCCCCTTGCAGTCCCACCTGACGCTACTCGGCTGCGACAGCCTGGTCATTACAGGTGGCACAACTTCCGGCTGCGTGCGTGCCACGGTTGTGGATGCGTTCAGTGCGAACTACCGGGTGGCGGTCATTGCCGATGCCTGTTTTGATAGAAATCAGACAAGCCACGCGGTCAGCATGGTGGACATGAGCGCGAAGTATGCGGACATCCTGAGCACTGACGAGATCCTGGCGGCGCTTGGCTCACCCTAGTCCGACCGCTTTCAAAGCGTTCTGCATTAGGGATTACAAAAGTCGCATCGTCCGGGGTCGGCGAAGGTCCCAACCGATAAAGGGGTTTCGCTGCGAGTGTCGCATTTTGGGCAGGTCCATACCTTGGCGATCGGCTCTCGAGTGGGTGCGCCGCAGGCTTGACAGGCGAGTCCACGCCTTAGATCGCGAACCCAGAATCCCGGTGAAGTGCATGCAGGGCAGGGCGAGTTCATCTGCTCCGCGAGATCGATGGCCGCCCTCCGAATATTGGCCATGCGCGATGGGTTCGTATGCGCTCGCAGATCGTTCTCCAGAAAAACCTTACCTGTGGAAGCGAGCGACATGGCCCAATCGAATGCCTGCCTGAGCGATCCTAAGGTGTCGAGTCCTTTGCGGACCTGAGCATGGTCTGCGGAGTCGGGGCGAACGACCAAGTGATGCTCGGGAAAGCGCGCCTTATCGGCGAACTGAAGTACCTCGGTCCAGTTGGCGGCATACATACTGTCGGATTGCGATTGGCCGGAAAAGAAGCCGGCCAGCTCAAGCCCGCGTTCATCATCAACGAGCACCACGAGCTCGTAGTTCCAGGAAAGCAGGCCGGTGTAAGGGTCCGGGGCGAAGGCACCTTCGCTGGCGAGCCCGATGCGAAGCCCGGTAAGCGCCATGCCGAGCCTGGCCTTCCGAACGGCTGCCTCACGCTGGGTGCCTGCTCGGGGGATGTCGCGTGTGAAAGTTCCGAGCTGGTCCGTATCGAACGCATCGGTATGCACCACCTCGCACCCGCATCGCGCTGCCAGAGCAGGCCCAATTACGCGCTCCTTACCATGGCGAGTGAGCAGACTGAGGGCTTTACCCTGATAGAGCTTGAGCGTTGAAGCGAGGCGGTTTGAACTCATATCGCATAAACGGCGTCGACTCGTGCGCGATCAGCCAAGCACCGACTGCGCGATCCAGGTGTATATCGGGATTCCGAGCAGGATATTGATCGGGAAGGTAACGCCCAGGCTCAGGCCGAAATACAGCGCGGGATTGGCTTCCGGAATAGCGTATCGCAGAACGGCGGGAACCACGATGTAGGACGCGCTGGCAGACAGGACCATGAGTAGCGCCGCATCGGCGACGGGGAGCGAGAGCCCGCTAGCGAGTGCAAGCGCGAGTAACGCATGTAAAACGGGTGCACAGACCGCGTAGCCGATCAGCACCGGCGATGCTGCGCGAGCATCGCGAAAGTTGCGAGCCACCAGTAGGCCCATATCGAGCAGAAAGAAGGCCAACATTCCTTTGAATAGGTCGCCCGAAAAAGGCTGCATCACTGCTTTGCCAGAATCGCCGCTGATGAAGCCGACCGCCATTGCTCCCAGCAAGAGTAGGTGTGCTCCGTCGGTGAATGACTCATGAAGAATGGTTTTTATCGACAGCCCTGGGCTTACTGCGGCTGTCGGATGACTTGGGTAGGCATGACGTACTGAATTGGCAAGCAGCACTGCCATGATGATGGCGGGAGACTCCATCAGTACCATCGCCACCGCCATGTGTCCGCCAAACGCCAGCCCCGAGTTTTCGAGGAACTGCATGGCCGTCACGAACGTAACGGCGCTCACCGACCCGTAGGAGGCGGCAATCGCCGCAGCGTCATAACGCGATACTCGGTATCTTAGAAATGCATAGCCGAGTGCCGGTACTACGAACGCCATGACGAGGGCCGCCGAGAGGCTGAGGGCGATCTCAGGTGTGATCCCAGACTTCGCGAGCGCGAAGCCGCCCTTGAGGCCCAGTGCCATCAGCAGATAGAGGGAAAGGAACTTTGCAATCTGTGGCGGAACTTCAAGATTTGATCGCACTGTGCCGGCGAAAACGCCAAATACGAAGAAAAGGATCGCTGGATCGATAAGGTTTTGCATCACGGACTCCAAAGAAAGTTAGCCGCGATACACATCCTACGAATGAGCAATAACCTCGTAAAATTGATTTAAAGCGCTTTAAACATAGATATAAGTCAATAGTTAGGAATCCACCTTTTTGAGCTGGCTAAGTTTTCCCGTGCGGCGGCTATTTCATCGCGGGCCAGAGCCGGCAAGCGCTCGATCGCTAGGGCAGTCATAATCGGGTTAACCATGACCCCGAACCCGCCATCTGATCCGCTTGACCCGTCTAAGCCGGGCGCAGGTCGCAGCCGTTTTCTCGCGCCCGCCGATCCCTCGCTGATCGACTCGCGGTATGCGGCGTGGCGGCTGGTCGCGGCACTCGCCGCATCCACGCTGGGTAATGCACCGATGTATGTGCTTGCGGTGGTGCTTCCCGAGGTGCAGCGCGATTTCAACGTCGGTCGGGGCGAAGCGGCCCTTGCCTATACCTTCATGATGATCGGTCTGGGTGCCGGCGGGTTTTTATGCGGCCGATGGACTGACCGCTGGGGTGTCGCCCGGATCCTTGCCTTGGGTGGCCTGGGTACGTTCGCCGGGTTTCTGCTTGCAGCCGCCGCGCCTGGCCTGGTCGTGTTTGCCCTTGCGCATTGCCTGCTGCTTGGCTTTCTGGGAATCGGCAGCTCGTATGTGCCGCTGATTTCCGACACCGCGCTGTGGTGGCAGCGACGTCGCGGCGTTGCGGTGGCAGTGGTGGCCTGTGGAAACTTTCTGGCGGGCACGATCTGGCCCCCGCTGGTGCAGGCCGGAATCGAAGCCTTCGGGTGGCGAACTACCTTTACAGGCCTCGGCATAGTCTGCGGCGCAGGAATGTTGGCACTCAGCTTGTGCCTGCGGCAGAGGCCCCCTCTGACTATCGGTGTAAACGCACCTGCAGGATCTTCTGCGAGTGCCCCACCGCTCAACTCTGACCGTCCGTTTGGCCTTTCAGTGTTATCGGCGCAGTGGCTCTTGTTCTTTGCAGCGGTCTGCTGCTGCGTGGCAATGGCAATGCCGCAGGTGCACATCGTTGCCTACTGCTCCGACCTGGGTTTTGGCGCGGCACGCGGTGCCGAGATGCTGTCGCTGATGCTGGGCTTTGGCGTGGTGAGCCGCCTTGCCTCCGGATGGATATCGGATCAGATCGGTGGACTTCGCACGCTGCTGCTCGGTTCGGCCTTGCAGGCGGTCGCGCTTGTGCTCTTTTTGCCCTTCGATAGCCTGGCCTCCCTGTATGTGATCTCGGCCATGTTCGGGCTATTTCAGGGCGGTATTTTTCCGGCGTACGCGATCATCGTCCGCGAATACTTTCCCCCCGAGCAGGCGGGCGCCCGAACCGGGGCCGTGCTGGTGGGCGGTCAGGTGGGCATGGCGCTGGGTGGCTGGCTGTCGGGCGAGGTGTTTGATCTCACAGGGTCCTATGATGCGGCGTTCCTGAACGGCATCGGCTGGAATCTGGTGAACCTCGCCATCGTGGCTTGGCTGCTGTGGCGAATTCGGCCGGGGCGCCGCCAGCAGGCGTCTTCTCAGCCCGCAGGGCGTCAAGCAGTCGCATGAAGCCTCTCCACGATCGACGAACCTTCGTTGGCGCGGCGCTGGCAGGTGCGGCGCTCGCGACATCAGCGCCGCGCACGCATGCGCAGGTCTGGCCGGCGCGCCCAATCCGCCTGGTGGTGCCATTCGCCACAGGGGGCGGATCCGACTTCATCGGTCGCTTTATGGCGCAACGCCTGGGGCAGTCGCTCGGTCAGTCGATTGTGGTTGAGAATCGGCCGGGTGCAGGAAGCACGCTCGGTATCGAGATGGTGGTGAAGTCGCCCCCTGATGGCTACACCTTCGGACTGATCGCATCCAGCTACACCGTTACGCCCAGTCTGTATCGCCTTCGATTTGATCCCGTCACCGACATCACACCTGTGCTGCAGTTTTCGCAGGGTCCGATGGTGGTGGTGGTTCCAAAGTCACTCCCGGTCGGATCATTTACCGATCTGATTGCACTGGCTCGCTCGCGCCCGGGCGAGCTTAACTACGCATCGGCAGGACAGGGAAGCATCACCCATCTGGCCTGCGCCCACTTCGCGGAGCTGGCGGGGCTGCGCATGACACACGTGCCTTATAAAGGGACGGGCCCCGCGTTGACCGATACGATGTCTGGCCAGACCCAGCTTTTCTTTAGCAGCACGGCCACTGCGCTTCCGCATGTGCAGTCGGGGGCGCTGCGAGCGTTGGCTGTGACCACGCGTGAGCGGCTGGCCGCGCTTGCGTCGATTCCCACGATCGCTGAATCGGGCGTACCCGCGTATGACGTACCGCTCTGGCACGGCATGATCGGCCCGGCTGGCATTTCGGAGGCGGTGGTGGCCCGGCTCGTGACTGAAAGCCGGCGTACGCTTGCGCTTCGCGAAACCGCTGATCAGCTTGCGCAAGATGGCGTCGCGCCCGCACCCGACAGCACGCCCGATGCCTTTCGTGAACGTATTCGCAGCGAAGTCGCCCAGTGGCGTGGGGTGATCGCGCGCGCCGGTATCAAGCTCGAATGATCAACCGCTCGCCAGTGCCAACCCAATCGCGACCGTGGTAACGCAGCCTGTTCAGCTGGCTGCAGCCATCGTTTTCTGCAATACCTTCGCGCTTGGCGCGTTCCCTGTGTTGTTGCCCGATATCGCGCGTCAGACAGGGTTTGATGATGTCTCGCTAGGTGTCCTTGCGGGCGCGTTTGGGTTTGCCCGCCTGCTGTTTGACCTGCCTGCCGGATTACTGCTTGCCAGGCACCTTCGCAGCGCCATTTTCTTGGGTGCTTGCGTGCTCACACTCGGCAACCTGCTTCTATTTGCGGGCGACTCACTCTGGTTGCTGGTGCTGGGGCGCGGCCTTTACGGAGCAGGGCATGCGACGCTGCTGCTGAGTGTGCTCCTCACAGTGGCCCGCTTCGCAGCGACGAGCGGGCATGCGTTTTCACTCAATGTCGTTGAATTCAGCGGCATGCTGGGCATGCTTCTGGGCATGGTGATTGTTGCCGTGCTGCCAAGCGAATGGCCGTGGCAGACCACGCTGATGCTCGCCTCGTGTCCGCAGCTGGCGGGCCTGTTATTTCTACCCAGCCTGCTCAGGGAAGTGCAGTCGGGCGCAACGGTTGCGCCGGCTGAGGCTACCGACGCAGCGACCACGCCTGTCAGGTGGACGGAACTGATCCGCCTGAACCGATTGACCTGCCTCGCCTGGGGCAGCGGCTTCGTGCTCGCCGTAGCGTGGGCCGCCGTGGGGCAGTTCATTTTGCCGCTTCGCGCCGCCCGCGAGTTCGAGCTGTCTCGCCTGGGCGTGGCCATGATGCTGGCGCTACCGCAGGTGGTTGATCTGTGTGTGCTGCTGCCGCTTGGGCGACTGGCCGATAGAGTTTCACGCACAAGGCTGCTTGGCATCATTCTGCTCGTACTCTCGATAGGCATTGCCGCCATGGCGTTTGGCAGTTTTCCCTGGGCCGTTTTCGGATGCGCCCTGTTTGGTCTTGGGCTGGCAGCCTGGATGCTCCCAATAAGCCTGCTGGGGCGGCCTGCATCGCCGCATGCGGCGGCGTTACGGGTGTCGCTACACCGGACCTTCGTGGATGCCGGTGTGTTCTTTGGGCCGCTTGCCGCGGGGCTACTGGCTGACCGCGGCTTACTTTGGATTGCCGGCGCAGCGTCTACCTTTGCGCTGATCGCTATCGGCCTCGCGTTACTCCAGTACGCTCGAAGTTCAAATCCTCGTTAGGACCCAAGGGCAAGGTCGGACCATCGGTGTATCTTCGCCGCTTGGCACTCGCAGCGCCGAACGCTTCGAATGCTGGCCCGTTTTCGATGGAGAGTGTGTGATGTCCGATTCGCAACGCGATGCTGCACTGGAGCAGGCATCCGTCCCCACCCTGCTGATGTGCCTGGCACAGATCACGCGCGACCCCCGCTGGCTTGAAGATCCCTTTCGACCCAAGCGCGACATCAGCATTTTCGCCGAGCGCAGCGGCGGTTTATCCGAATTGGCGCAGCAGACGGTTCGTGCCGCCATGGCAAATGTGCTTGATGAGTTAGCCGATGGTCGTCGCACGCTGCCACCACCGCTCACCGCGGATGCGCTCGCACAGATGATGAGTGTCTGCGTCGGCGAACACGTGCCGCGCGAGTACACGGGCATGGCAATGGAGGAAATGGGCTTCGCGAGCCGCGATGTGCACTGGACTAAGCCGCCCGCGCCCGAGCGCGTGAGCCGCTTCAGGGTCTTGGTGATCGGCTGTGGTTTCTCTGGCCTGTGTGTGGCCGGGCGACTTCGCGAACTGGGTATTGCGTTTGATATCGTCGACAAGAACCCCGACATCGGCGGTACCTGGTTCGAAAACGATTATCCCGAAGCAGGGGTCGACACACCGAATCACTTCTATTCGTATTCTTTCGCACCTAATGCCGCATGGAGCAGCAATTACTCCAAACGCGACGAGGTGGTGGCCTACCAGCGCCAGGTTGCCCGTCAGCTCGGGGTGCTCGACCGGATCGAGTTCGGTATGCAGGTCGAGGAACTGCGCTGGGATGACGCCGAGGCAAGTTGGGACGTCCGATTGCGCGGCGCGAGCGGATCGCCCTCACAGCGCCGCTATCAGGCGGTGATCTCGGCAACCGGGCAGCTCAACCAGCCCAAAACCGCATCAATTCAGGGAATCGACCGATTCGCAGGCCCCCTGTGGCATTCGGCGCGCTGGCGTCATGATGTACCGCTTGAAGGCAAACGGGTTGCGGTCATCGGAACCGGCGCAAGCGCGATGCAATTTCTTCGCAGCGTTGCCGCGCGCGCCGGTAAAGTCACCATCTTTCAGCGCTCACCCCAATGGGCGCGGCCGCCGCAGGACTACCATGGAACCGTGAGCACCGGCGAACGCTGGCTGCTCGAGAATGTTCCGTACTACTACGCGTGGTACCGGTTTGGTCTCACATGGCGGTTTGGCGACGGGCTCTTGCCCACCGTGCGCCGAGATCCCGCCTGGCCTCATCCTGAGCGTGCGATGAACTATCGCAACGACAGACAACGCGAGCAGATGACCCAGTATCTGCTCGAGCAACTTGAAGGCCGCCCAGACCTGATCGCCAAGTGCCTGCCCGACTATCCGCCTTATGGAAAACGAATCCTGATCGACAATGGGTGGTACCAGGCGTTGAAGCGTCCCAACGTTGAACTGGTCACCGAGGCGGTCGATCACATTGAGTCCGATGCGGTGGTTGCCGCAGACGGTTCACGACATCCGGTGGATGCGGTCATCTTGGCAACCGGTTTCGAGGCCGCCAAGATGTTGGGTTCGATGACGGTGCTGGGTCGATCCGGCAAGCCGCTCGCCGAGACATGGGCCGACGATGATCCGAGGGCGTATCTGGGTATCGCGGTACCCGATTACCCGAACCTGTTCATTACCTATGGCCCGAACACCGGGCTTGCTCACGGGGGCAGCCTGATCTTCGTGATTGAATGTCAGGTTCGCTACATCACGATGCTGCTACGCGACATGATCGAGCGCGATATCGCCGGGCTCGAGGTGCGTCGCGACGTGCATGACCAATTTATAGATCGGGTTGACGCCGAGCATGCTGAGCTGGTCTGGACGCACCCTGGCATGAACAACTGGTACCGAAACCGCGCCGGGCGCGTGTTTGGCCCCATGCCGTTTCGACTGGTGGATTACTGGAGCCTGACCCGCGAGCCTGACCTCGCGCACTACGAGGCCAGGCCGCGACGCGAAGCCGTTACTTGATATTCGCGTAGTACATCTTTGGCGCGTCGTTTGAGTTGTGCACGATGGTGACGCTTTTCTTCATGGCCCATGGGCGCATCTGGTGGTGCAGCGGGATCAGCAGCGCCTGATCACGGGTGATGGTGAGGGCCTCACGGATCATGGCGTCGCGTTTGGCCTTGTCAGTTTCGACACCCATTGCGTCGACCAACTCGTCGACCCGCGGATGGCTGACCCCAGAGAAGTTGAAGTTACCGTCCGCGCCTTTGGTGCGGGTGCGGATCAGCGATTGAAGCGTGTACTGCGCGTCATAGGTGGCCACGCCCCAGCCAAGCAGGTAGGCGCTCGAATCCCAGTTTTGGAACTTCTGGGCGAAGGGACCAAACGGCATGGCATTGAGCCTTGCCTTAACGCCTAGCTTGGCCCACATGCCAACGACCGCCTGACAGACCTCCTCGTCGTTGACGTAGCGGTTGTTCGGACAGTCGAGCGTGAACTCGATGCCATTCGGATGCCCCGCCTCGGCGAGAAGTTTTTTAGCTCCGTCGATGTTCGCAGGCGATACCCGATCGAGTTCTGCAGTGTGGCCGTTGACGCCGGGCGCCACCATGATCGCCGCAGGGATCGAGAGGTTGCGCATGATGGTGCGCTGAATCGCCTGGCGATCAATTGCCATGCTGAGGGCCTGTCGAACCCGTGCATCCTTGAAGGGATTCGGTCCCTTCTGGCCATGTTTCAGCTCGTCGCTACGGGTATCAAGCGCGATGAAGATCGTTCGAACTTCAGGACCGTCAAGGACGAACAGGTTCTGGTTGGAACGAAGCTTGGCCACATCCTGCGTGGGCAGGTCGGTGACGAGGTCGACATCGCCCGCGAGCAGTGCAGCGATTCGCGTGGCGTCGGCTCTGATAGGGGTGTAGAGAATATCGGTGGCGTTACCTTCGAGCTTGTCCCACCAGGCGGAGTTCGCGCTCATGACCACCCGCTGATCAGGGCGCCATTCTTTGATGACATACGCACCCGTACCGTTGGTGTTCCGCGAGGCGAAGGTTTCTTCTTTTGCTTTGAAGTCCTGAATGCGATCAGATTTATTCTTGATCGACCAGTCGCGGCTCATCACATAAAACGTGGTGAGATTGTTCAACAGTGTGGGTACCGGCTTTTCAAGAATCACGTCGATCGTGTGCGTATCGACCTTGCGAATTTCCTTGATGCCAGCCACGTAAATTTGCATCGTGCCCTGGGGCTGACGGATGCGGTCAAAGGAAAAGATCACATCGTCGGCGGTGAAGTCGGTGCCGTCATGGAACTTGACGCCCTTGCGCAGATTGAAACGCCAGCTGGTGGGCGAGGTGGCCTGCCAGCTGGTGGCCAGTGCGGGTTCGATCTGATATTTCTTGTCGTAGCGAACCAGGCCTTCATAGGCATGCCCCACGATATTGTTGGTGGTGGCGTGATTTTGTGAGTGGGGGTCAAGCGTCAGGATGTCGTTTTGCGCCGCCCACCGGAGTTGCGCAGCGCCCGCCGACATCGCAGTGGCAGTTAACACGAGCCCGAAGGCCAGGATACGGGCCCGGGCGACAAAGCTTGTTGGATTCAAGGTCGTCTCCTCAGAAATAAACCTGCACGGTAACACTACTTGCAGGGAAAACGAACAGGCCCAGATGCCCCCAACGGGCTTCAGACGACCGCTGCTATCGGGCAGCGCGTACCCGCGAGCCGCCGTTATGTTTCTTCGAGCTTGGCCGTGCGCCAACCGGCTTATTGGCAGCCGCGAGTGGCGGTCGTTCGCTTGACTGGGCGAGAGTGGTGGCTACGCGCTGGAGCAGTTTTTCACCCCGAGGCGAAAGACGGACGACTTTAGTGCGTCGATCACCGGGGCCTGGCTCGGCGATGAGCATACCGTCGGCGACGAGCCGGTTGAAGTGCATCCGGACCGCACGATCGCTGTGGCGCAATTGCGCGAACAACTGCTTCACAGTGAGGTGCGGCTTACTCGAGTGATGCACACATCCTGCGACCAGGAGCAGGTCGATCGGGATCAGACTGCTGGCCGGCGACAACGAGTCAACCAGGAGGTTTCTGACGCGGATCAGAGAGCGGATTGCCGAGTAAGCCTTGTCTGTTTCCATGCAACATGAACTCAAAGAAACAAATTCAGGTTATCGATAATCTCCTCAGCGCTCTACAGGAATCAAGTGCAATTTTTGCCTCGATGTGCGGGCGATCGTTCGAAATGACATCAGGTTCGCGACAGAATTAGTCAGCCATCGGCAGTTGGGCGGGCGACGAAGCCAAACTCATGCTCAGGATTGGTGCAGGGTTTGAGCTCCCACCGCCTGTTTTCCAGCACCAGCGCAGGCGGTTCCGGGCTCTGCGCGTCATCAAACTCGAGAAGCGCTGCATCGAGATCATGAACCACGCCGCATCCCAGATCGGATTGAAGCAACACTTCGCCCGATGGGCCCAGGGCTGCCCGTTGAATGGAATCAAACCTTAACCCAGTGTGGGTGACGAGCTGCGCCTGCGCGCCGCTGCCGAGCACGCGCAGAACCCATGGTGCGCGGTCAAGCGTCAGATAAACCCGTTGTGGCCCGTTCTGCCAGAACCACCGACCGCGATCATCGTGGGCATAGTTTCGACCGATGAAATCGATGATCGCGGGGCTAGTGATGGGGCTTCCGAACCCGTGCAGCCTTTCATCAAAATCGGGTCTGCCGCGATCGATCAGAAGCCAGTTTCCTCGCGGGTCCAGCCGCAGCCAGCCGAAGACCGCTGGCACATTGGGCCAACGGGCCATTGCGCGAAGCACCAGCGGATCGAATTCGGCTTGCATCTCAGACCTCGCCCGCATTGCGAAAAAATGTTTCCAGCCGTGCTGGGATCCAGTTGAACCGGCCGGGGCCCTGCGCGCCCGGAAACCCAACGTGTCCGCCCGCGTCAGGGTAATCAAGTTCGACCCATGCGCTGACCTCGGCAGGCGTCGCAAGCGCCTGCGCGGGTACGAAAGGGTCGTTGCGCGCGTTGATGACCAGAGTGGGGACGCGTATGCCGCCCAAAAACTGCCTGCAGGAGCTGCGAGTCCAGTAGTCGAAGCAGCTTGAAAAGCCGTGCAGTGGCGCAGTCACAGCGTCGTCGAAATCGAAAAAAGTTCGCGACTGGCGAACGCGCTCGCGATCGACCAGTCCGGGCCAGCGTTCCAGCATGGCAAGCGTCTTGGGCCGCAGGCTGCGCAGGAAGTGTTCGCAGTACACGCGGTTGAAACCGCGCGACAGTGACTGCGCGCCGGCCTGAAGGTCTTGAGGCGGGCAGATCGCGGCGGCAGCGCGCACGAAGCATGCGGCCTCGCTGCGTTCGCCTAGCCATTTGAGCAGTGCGTTGCCGCCCAGCGATACGCCAGAGGCGAACAGTGGACGCTCCGGATGTTCGCTGCTCAGTCGACGCAAGATCCAGTCGATTTCATCGGAGTCGCCGGAGTGGTAGGCCCGCGGCATCTGATTCGGTTCACCGCTACAGCCGCGGAAATGAACCACGACACTTGCCCAGTTGAGATGCGCGGCATGGTCGACGATTGCGCGCGCGTAATGGCTTCGTGAACTGCCCTCCAGTCCGTGAAAGAGCACCCAGAGCGGTGTGCTCGTGCGATGGGGGGCTGGGCCGTAATCAAGATCGATGAAGTCACCGTCCGGGGTCGACCAACGCTGCCTTGTCAGGGGTGGATAGGGGCGCGGCGCGGCGACCGCCGACCAGATGGTCTGAAGGTGGGCGCCAGGCAGCCAGGCGGGCGCATGGTAGCGGACGGCCTGAGGCTTGATCAGGCCCGCGGGGTGGTGGGGTTGCTGCATACGGTGGCCGTAATGGGCGGCGGATGCGTGCCGGCGAAAGACGGCCTTGACCAGGCCCTCAGGGCGTCAGTGAAGCATGGCGCCGCTCGGCGCAGCAGCCGGTGCTGGCTCACCCTCGCCTGCCTGAGCGGCATGATGGACCAGGATCTTCCAACCCGAGGGCCCTTTGACAAATACATTGGTGGCCACGCACTCAACAACCTCGACCGCACGCTGCCCACGGACCGAAATGGTTTCGATGACACTGTGGACCGCGAGCACCGCGCCTGCATGCGCGCGGACAGCCCGAATGGTGATGTCAACGCCACCCGCCGACAGGATGGACTCCCAGGAGGCGCGGACCGCATCGATACCGATATGACGCGGCCCGCTGGGATGCACGCAGATGACCTCCTCGTCGTCAGCCCACAGCGCCATCATGGCGGCGAGGTCGCCTCGACGCATCGCGTCGTAGAAGGCCTCTTCAACCGCTTCGGCACTGATCGAGGTCTGTAACGGTGGGGGCATTGGCTGGTGCTTAGTGGTGGTAAGAGGCCGAAGCGGTTTCAGGGATCAGATGCTCAGTGATGCCCGCTGCGTGCACTGCCTGGCTTTAACCGGTAAAGCGTGCCGCAGTAGGGGCAACGCGCCTCGCCGGTTGTGGCCACGTCAAGAAAAACCCGCGGGTGCGAGGACCAGATTGGCATAGCCGGATTGGGGCAAAAAGCAGGCAGCGCTGAGCCGTCGAGTTCGACGGCGTCTGGCTGGCCAGGATCTGCGGCAGAAGTCATCGTGGACGCTCCGACGGGGTCTGTCAGGTCAGGCGACCCGCGTTAGCCATTGCGCATAGCGCTCTGCGCGGCCGCCGACAATGTCAAAAAACACTGCCTGAAGTTTTTCGGTGACTGGGCCACGACGGCCAGACCCGATGGTGCGGTCATCGACTTCGCGGATGGGCGTGATTTCAGCCGCCGTGCCGGTGAAGAAGGCTTCGTCAGCGCAATAGACTTCGTCGCGCGTGATGCGTTTTTCGCGCACCTCGATACCCAGATCGCGTGCGATGGTGAGGACTGCGTCGCGCGTGATGCCATCGAGGCATGAGGCAACGTCGGGCGTGTAAATGACTCCGTTACGTACGATGAATACGTTTTCGCCGGCGCCCTCTGATACGTAGCCTTCCGTGTCGAGCAGCAGCGCCTCATCGTAGCCGTTCGCGGTGACCTCGGCGTTGGCGAGAATGGAGTTGACGTAATAGCCGCTTGCCTTCGCGCGCACCATCGAAATGTTGACGTGATGGCGGGTGTAGGAAGACACCTTGACCCGGATGCCGCGCGACAGGCCGTCTTCGCCCAGATAGGCGCCCCAGGGCCAGGCCGCGATCGCGACATGGACTGTGTTACCGCGGGCCGATACCCCCAATTTTTGCGATCCGATCCAGGCGATGGGTCGGATGTAGCAGGATGCGAGCTTGTTTTCGCGGACAACGTCTTTTTGCGCCTGCGCAATCGTTGCCTCATCGAAGGGAAGCGCCATTTGAAAAATTTTGGCCGAATTGAAAAAGCGGCGCGTGTGCTCAGCCAGTCGAAAGATCGCTGTGCCGCCTACTGCGTCATAGGCGCGGACGCCCTCAAACACGCCCATACCGTAATGCAGCGTGTGGGTGAGCACGTGGATCTTGGCATCGCGCCAATCGACCATCTTGCCGTCGAACCAGATTAGTCCGTCGCGGTCAGCCATCGACATGAGGTTCTCCTGGGAGGTGTCTGAAACGCGCGGACGGATGCCGCGCAACAGTCAGCATTCTAGCGAATGCCCGTCTCATTCTGTCTGGCACCACCGCGTTCATGAATCAGGGGGCTGTTAGACTGACCAGCTTGCTCCTTTCGGCTGTGCGCCTGCCATGCTCGCCACTCTTAGGTTTCAGGTTGGTCTGCTGACCTCACTGCAGGCGCTGCTCCTGATCAATAACGCCACGCTGATTGCGGTAAATGTGCTGGCTGGGCTGCAGCTGTCGCAAGACAAATGGCTGGCGTCGTTACCGGTAACCTCGTACGTCATTGGAAGCGCGGTGTGGTCCATGCCAGCCGCGTCTGTGATGCGCCGGTATGGCCGCCGGGCCGGCTACACCGTGGGCTCAATTGCAGCAATCGTGAGTGCGCTTGTCGCCTACACGGCGATGACCGTCGAAAGCCTGTCGCTGCTCTGTCTGGGAACCTTCCTGTGCGGCATTTACAACGCGTTCGGCGCGAGCCTGCGGTTTGCCGCGGCCGACGTAGCCGATGTGTACCAGCCCTCGTTTAAAACGCGCGCCATGTCGCTGGTCCTGACGGGAGGGCTGGTTGGCGGCATCCTTGGGCCGGAAATTTCAAAATGGTCGCGTACGCTTTTGGCCCATCAGTTTGCAGGCACTTACCTCATGCTGATGGTGTTTGGCCTTCTGTCGCTCGCACTGATCCAGCTGTTGCGCATCCAGCTGCCGGCCAGTTCAGAGCAGGGCGGCGAGGCCCGCCCGCTGTCGGTCATCCTGCGGCAGCCCGCAGCCATTCTGGCGATTGCGTCGGCTGCGCTGTCCTACGGCGTCATGAATCTTTTGATGGTGGCCACACCCCTTGCCATGGAAGTGTGCAGCCTGTCGTTCAATCAGACGGTATTCGTGCTGCAGTGGCATGTCATCGGAATGTTTGCGCCGGGGCTGTTTACCGGTTCTCTGATCGCGCGCTACGGAATCCTTCCCATCATGGTGGCTGGCGTTCTGCTCAACGCGGGCTGCGTGGCGGTGGCGCTTGCCGGTGTCGAGTTGATGCACTTCTCCGTTTCGCTGTTCCTGCTGGGCGTGGGCTGGAACTTCATGTACACCAGCGGCACCGCGCTGCTAACCCGCTGCTATCGCCCCGCTGAAAAAAATAAGGTTCAGGGCTTCATGGACATGAGCGTGTTTGGCGTCATGATCACCAGCTCGGCGGCCTCAGGGGCGCTGCTGTTTGTCAACGGCTGGTCGGTACTTAACCTGTTGTCGTTGCCGTTTGTACTGGTGTGTCTGGTTGGCGCGGTCTGGGTTGCCCGCGATACCGGTTGGACGGTCGGGCGCGTGGCGCGCGCGCCCACCTGAGGCACTCAGGGGTTTTCAAGAGCAGTGGCTGAGGCTGCAGCAAAGCGCCGGGTGGCGGCAGTACGGCGCGCGCGGTTCATCCATGCCGCCAGGCTGTCGATTCCGGGCATGACGGGAACCTTCATCTGGGGGGTGATCACCGGCGTTGCCATGGTTCAGTCTGGCCTCAGTGTTGCGCAGGCGATTGGTATGACGCTGATCGTGTTTTCCGGCACCGCGCAGCTCGCCGCCCTGCCGCTCATCGCCTCGGGTGCCTCGTTCCTGGTGATCGGCTTCACGACACTGCTCACGTCGCTCCGATTCATGGTTTACAGCGCGTCGCTGTCGCGCGATCTCTCCAAACTGCACCCGAAGCTGCGCGCCTTTGCGGGCTACATGACCACCGATTCCGGGCTGGCGGTTTATCAGACCCTGCCAGCACGCGCCCGTCGCGCGCAGCGCACCGCGTTATTCATGGGACTGAACCTGCCGGTGTGGGCGGCATGGCAGGTTGGGTCGCTCATTGGTATCGCTGCGATGGCAATTTCGGCGCCCGGGCGCGATCTTGCCTACCTCGGAACGCTCGCGGTGCTGGCGCTAGTGGCTCAGGCGATGCGTATCAGGTTCGCCTGGCCGGTGGTCGCTGTCGCGGCCGTTATCGCCCTGGTGGGCGCCAACTGGCCACACCGCGCCGGAATGCTGCTGGCCGTGATGGGGGGCGTGGTCGTGCCGCTTGCGCTCGAATCATGGTCTCGTGCCAGGGTGACGTCGCGATCATGACCATGAACTCCGTCGACGTCTGGCTCGCCATTTTGATGCTGGCGCTGATTATTTTTATGTTGAGGAACTCGTTTCTGTTCGCTCCGGCACGATTGCGGCCCCGCGGGGTGCTTGAGCGCGCGCTTCGCTATGCGCCGCTTGCGGCACTGGCCGCGCTGGTTGCGCCGGAAGTGTTTCGCGCCTGGCTGGCCGCCAGCGAATGGACGTCGTCGCTTCTGATCGACGCGCGCCTGCTGTCGGCGTTTGCGCTCATGCTGGCGGTCAGGATCACGGGCGACGCGCTGATCGGGTTGCTGGTGGGGTCGGCGGTGTTCCTGATTCTTTGAGCGCGCTGACCCGGCGAGGCGATTCCGCCTGCCCAGGCAACAGGCGATGGGTGCTGGTTAGTCCTGCGCGTTGACCGCATGCTCAAGCGTCTGACACCACAGCTCGCGCACTGCCCGGGCAGGCTCGGCAACGACCTGCCGATCGACCCGCGCATACTGCGAATCGTCGAGCCGCATTTTGTGCTGAAGCTGTCGATACAGCCGATAGGCGTTCGCCACCTCGGCCGCTAAGGCACGATCGATCAAACCGACCTCGGCGGCGCGGCCCAGCAGCGCAATGTTGCCGGCATTGTCGAGCAGCGGCGCGTGTTGCGATGCATGCGCGAGCACCAGATACTGGACGATGAACTCGATGTCGACCATACCGCCCTGGTCGTGCTTCAGGTCGAACAGCTCACTTCGGTTGGGGTGCCCGTCATGCATTTTTTTGCGCATGGCGATCACCTCGCGGGCTAGCTCGCCGTTTTTCCGCGGGCTGGCGAGTACGGCACGGCGAATGGCCTCGAAGCGTGCCCCCAGCGCCTGATCGCCTGCCGCGAAGCGCGCGCGAGAGAGTGCCTGATGCTCCCAGACCCAGGCCGACTCGCGCTGGTAGCGCTCAAACGCCTCGACCGTCGACACCAGCAGCCCCGCCTGACCATTGGGACGTAGCCTGAGGTCAGTCTCGAACAGGAGTCCCGCCGCGGTGCGGGTAGACAGCCAGCCACAGATGCGCTGCGCGAGCAATGAGTAGGCTTCCGTGGCGCGCTCGTCGTCGTCTTCGTACAGGAAGACCAGGTCGAGGTCGGACGCGTAGCCGAGTTCCTTACCACCCAGCCGGCCATAGGCGATTGCCGCAAAACGCGGCGGGTCGCGATAGCGTTGCCGAAGTTGCGACCAGACAAGCTCGATGACCAGGCCGAGCACCCGGTCGGCGAGTTCGCTCAGGAAGTCGGAGATTCGCTCGGTGGTGTGGCGGCCTTCGAGGTCCTGGACCATCAGCCGGAACACCTGCGCATGGTGCGCTTCGCGGACCAGATCCATCTGAAGCTCGACATCGGGCGCGTCGCCAATACGTGCCGCAAGCACCCGCTCGCGCAGCTGCCTGGCCCAGTCAGCAAGATCGGTGCTGTCGAGCAATTGGCCGTCCAGCAACTCATCGAGAACAATCGGATGGCGCATCAGATAGTCGGCTGGCCACTTGGCCCAGTCGAGTACGCGCAACACCCGCGCGAATACCAACGGGTAGCGGGCAAGGAGCGCAACATAAGCCGGACGCCGGCAGATCGATTCGAGCAGTTCGATCAGCCGGATCATGCCGGCGCTGCTGGTGCGTCGGCTTGTCGCTTCGGCGAGAAGCCGGTCGATGGCAGCGCGTGTGTCAGGTCGCGCCGCGGCATACCGGCTGCCCTCTCGCAGCAGCCCGATCCGGCGGGTCACATCCGGATCCTCGACCGCCGCTTCGCCAGTTTCGGGCTGCTCAGTACCGTTGGGCCCGCCTCGACTGGGCTGGTCGGGTGCGAGCAGCCTTTCAAAAATCGTAGCGACCGCCTCAGTGGCTTGCGCAAGGGTGTGATTGAAAGCCTCGGGTGTCATACCAAGCATGGCAGCGACGCGCGCCCGATCGTCGGCTGAACCTGACAGGCGGTGCGTTTGCTCGTCTTCCCGGTACTGAAGCGCGTGCTCGGTGCGTCGGAGTAAACGATAGGCCTGCGCCAGGGTTTCGCATTCCTGGGGGTCGAGTACCGAGCGTCGTGCAAGCGCAGCCAGCGTGACGAGCGTACGGCGGTCACGCAGCCCGGGATCGCGGCCGCCCCGGACGATCTGAAACAGTTGCGCGGTGAACTCGATCTCGCGGATGCCGCCTCGCCCGAGCTTGACGTCGCGCGCCTCAAGATCGCGCGCCGAGCGGCGCGCAACCTCTGAGCGGATCAGTCGGTGCAGATCGCGCAGTGACGCGAAGGCGTCGTAGTCGAGGTAGCGACGAAATACGAATGGCGTGACGATCCGCTCGAGTGAATGGACATCGTCTTTGCACGCGGTATCGCCTGCTCGGCCCGTGTTGGCGATGACATTGGACTTAAGCCAGGCAAAGCGCTCCCACTCGCGACCCTGCGAGTAGAAATACTGCTCGAGCATTGACAGCGATGCGACCAGCGGCCCCGAGTCGCCGTTAGGCCGCAGCCGGGTGTCGACTCGAAACACGAATCCGTCGGCGGTGATCTCGGAGAGGAGTTCGATGGTGCGCCGCGCCGCGCGGTGCATCCATTCGCTGGCGGCGATCGTGCGTCCTGAGGCCCCGCCTGAACTTTGACCCTCATCGCGGAACACGAACACCAGGTCGAGGTCGGACGAGACATTCAACTCGTCGGCGCCCCCCTTACCCATGGCGACTGCAAGCAGGTCCTGTGGACGGCCCTCGCTATCGAGCGCATGGCCAAAGTCGGCGGCAAGCTCAAAGCCCGCGACGGACATCGCGCAGCTTGTGGCGCGTCGGGCGAGATGCGTCATTGCCTGGCAGACCTCGTCCAGCTCGGCCTGTCCGGTGATATCGCGCTCGATTAACACCAGCATCACCCATTGCCGCAGCCGCCTCAGGACCGAAGCGGCGCGCTCGCCATTTGGTTCGAGGGGTTCGCCGTTCGTCTGCCAGGCGAGCAGTGCATCAATGGCAACAGCATCGAGTGGCGAGCGTGTGAGCTGAGCCAGGCGTGGGCGCACCTGGTCGGGCTCGGCGCTGCGCGCCTCGAGCGCCGCAAGCGACCGGCGGAAATAACCGGAGTGTTCTTCGGAAGCAAAACGCATCGTCAGCAACGCGAAAAAGGTATTCTTGGAAGTTCGATGCTACACCCCGGTTTCGATTTCCAAGAGCGTGTTTGTGTCAATCGCCGCTGAACCCGCCCGATCGTCGGGGATGCACCCACCCGGGTCCCGCTCCACCCCAACCGCGCTGCGCCGGCTTGCTGGCTGGCTCGGATGGCTGTTGCTTGGCGTGTTGGTTCTGGTGGCCGCGCTCTGGTTGTTGTTTCGACACTGGGTCTGGCCCGGTATCGATCAGTGGCGACCGCAAATCGAACGGACGCTGTCACGCACCCTCGATGCGCCAGTCTCAATCGGTGAACTCGCTTCCGGGTTTGATGGGCTCAGACCGTCGCTGCGGGCCCGCTCGGTTCGAGTGGGCGGGGGCCAGGACGCGCCGCTGACCGTCGAGGAAGTTTTCGCGGTGCTGTCGCTTCGTTCATTGGTCCGCGGTGAGCCCGGTCTCGCTTCGCTGGAACTCGTTCGACCTGTCATCCGCGTCGAGCGAATTGAAAGCCGACGCTTTTCTGTGGCGGGTGCGCTCATCGACCTTGATCGGACCAGCGCTTCGTCCGAGTTTGCCTGGTTGCTCGCGAGTCGTTCAATTTCAGTCAGAAACGCGCGGGTGGACTGGCGCGACCGGATGGGTTCAGAGTCGGTGGTGACTGCGGGGATCGATCTGCTCAGCACCAACGACAGTGGGCGGCACCACTTTTCGTTACGGGCGCCTGCTGTGGGTGCTGGCCTGCAGGGATTGGAGTTTGCCGCCGACTTCACCACCGCCGCTGCCGGCGATCTGGCGGACTGGCGAAAATGGCAGGGTGAAGCGTATGCGTCAGCGATGCACGTCCAGTTTGTGCCGCTGGTGCGAATGCTGCGCGGCTGGCTGTCGCCGGCCCACCCGGGTCAACCATTTGTGATGGGCGGCAGCGGTCCGGTCAAGGTGTGGACACGCTTTGACAACGGCCAGCTTGGTGACGTGCTGGTGAAGGCGTTCACCGAGGCCATTGATCTGCGCGTCGGCGCCAACCGCATCGGCCTGCGATCGCTGTCTTTGGAGGCGACCGCGAAGCTGGAGGACTCGAAGACAATCGCCATCGTTCCGCGACGACTTGCCGCGGTCGATTCTGCTGGGTTTTCTTTCGCGCTGGATGAGCAGGCCCAACAACGGATCGCTGTTCAGCTCGACTCGCTGATACCGGTTTCCGGTCGGTTGACATGGCGGGGGTTTGACGCGGGTCGACTGTTGGAAGCCGTTCGACGGCTGCCGCTTCCTGATCCCTGGACAGCCCGCCTGTCGCAGATCTCTACCAGCGGGCGAATCAATGGTGCAGCCCTGTCCTGGGATGCCGCCGGTCAGCGCTATTCGGTTACCCTTGGATTCGATCGACTCAGCCTGCAAAGGGTTGAGCGTCGGGGCGCACCGCCAAGTCGGTGGCCGTCGTTTGCCAATCTGAGTGGCGTGGCCGAGTTCAGCGATCGTAGTGGCCAGGTCAGGCTCGATGCCTCGGGTGCGGCGATTCGTCTGCCGGGTCTTCTCGCAGAGCCCGTGATCCCGCTTGCGTCGCTATCGGGTGTCGTTGGCTGGCAGATTGAGCCCAAGGATGAAGCGGGCGGCGGCGAGATCCTTGAGCTGCATGCGGCGGGCCTCAGCTTCGCCAATACCGATCTGGCCGGGTCGTTTAGCGGCCGCTGGCGGGGCGCGGGTCGCTCCGCACTGGGCGAAATCGATCTCGCTGGCGGCCTGTCCCGCGTGAACGCAGCTCGTGTTGGGGCTTATCTGCCACTCGCGGTCGATTCCAGCGTGCGAGGCTGGGTCAGTCGGGCGGTCAGTGCATCCGGCGCCTCCGAGACCCGGGTGAGGTTGCGGGGCGATCTTGCAGAGTTCCCGTTTCGCGGCGAAGCGCCGGGCGAGTTCAGAATCGAAACCCGACTTGAACAGGCTGCACTCGCCTTTTCACCCGACTGGCCGTCGGTAACCCGTGTTCGAGGTCGACTGGTATTCGAGCGCGCCGGTATGGAATTGAGGGCCGATACCGCCGAGATTCAGGGCGTTGCGCTGCGCGATATCCATGCGCGTATTTCAGAGCTCGCGCGTCCAACACTGGTGATCGATGGCCGCGCACAGGGTTCGCTGGTGTCGATGATCGGATTCGTCGATGCAAGCCCGTTACGCCGCAGTGTTGACCCACTGATTCGCAGCTGGCAGCCGCAGGGAAACGCTGAGCTTGCGCTTCGTCTCGACGTCGGGCTTGCCGCGGGCGGCTCAACCGACTATCAGGGGCGACTGGTATTGGCCGGAAATCAACTGCGCATTGCGCCCGACCTTCCGGTGGTAAGCGAGATCGCGGGCGACGTAAGCTTTGATCCACGGGGAATTCGAGCGCCCTCATTGAGCGCACGCCTGCTGGGCGGTGCCGTGCAGGCAAGTCTCACCTCAGTCGACGGAGCAGCTATGCGCCTTGATGCGAAGGGTTCGGCCTCGGGGTCCGAGCTGCTGGGGCTGATCGGTCGCGCCGACTCCCGATTCATCGAGGGGAGCGCAGACTGGCAGGCGGGCCTCGAGATTGGACCGCAGGGGGTTGTAGGGGTCGTGCGTTCATCGCTTGAGTCAATCGGCACCACGCTTCCCGAACCCTTCGCCAAGCAACCCGGCAGCCGATGGCCAGTGCGGATTGACTGGAGCAAACCGCGGGCTCCCGCGCGCGCGGAGACCTTGCGCGTTGCGCTGCGCGATGATGTGCGGGTTGTGTTTGAGCGCCCTGTGGGCGCAGCGCCTGGCCGCGGGATCATCTCAGTCGGGCTCGATGCGCCGCTTCCTGCCGCGGGCGTTGCCCTGGCTGTTCGCGTTCCCAAGTTCGATGTCAGTGCCTGGGAGCAGGTGTTTGAGCCGCCGGCGAATGCGTCGCCAGGAGCCGCGCAAGGGACCCTCTCAACGGGCCCAATCGAGCAGGTCGCGTTGATGACCGACTCGCTTGTGGTTGGCGGCAAAGATCTGACAGGGGTCGTGCTGGGCGCCACCCGCACCGACGGGCTTTGGCGCGCGAATCTCGCGTCGCGTGAGGTCAACGGACAGCTTGAGTGGCAGCCTTCGCGGGCGAACCTTCCAGCGGGTGCGCTGCGGGCACGGTTTGCGCTGCTGAGCGTGCCACGCAATCGCGAGAGCGCGATTGAGCAGATTCTTGATACCGCCCCCAATCGCTTGCCAGCGCTTGATATTGAGGCGGAGAAACTGGTGCTCGCAGGACGTGATCTCGGCCGACTCAGTCTGCTGGCCTCTAACGCCGCCGACGGCGAGCACCCGACCTGGCGCCTTGACCGGCTGCGCATTGATCACCCCGGTGGAACGCTTGATGCGCGTGGCGCGTGGGAACCGCACCGTGGCGCGCCGCGCTCAACCGCGCTCGACTTCGAGCTGTCGCTTCGCGAACCCGCGCGCATCCTCGAGACTTTCGGCATCACCGGCGCGATCAGCGGGGGTGGGCCAGGCCGGCTGGCAGGTAAGGTGCGCTGGCAGGGTTCGCCGCTTGCAATCGACTATCGATCGCTGGGCGGTGAACTCGATCTGCAAACTGGCAAAGGACAGTTCCTTAAAACTGAACCTGGGTTCGGAAAATTGATCGGCGTCCTCAACCTCCAGTCGCTGCCGCGCAGGCTGTCGCTCGATTTTCGCGATGTGTTCGCAGAAGGGTTTTCGTTTGACGAAATCCGAGGCAGAGCTTCGATTGCGTCGGGCCTGGTCTCAAGCTCTGACTTTCGCATGCGCGGCGTGCAGGCACAGGTTGCAATTCGGGGGTCGGTCAACCTGGTTGATGAAACCCAGCAACTGCGGGTTGAAGTGCGCCCTGAGCTTAATGCCGGGCTAGCTTCGCTCGCCTATGCGGCCGTTGCCAATCCCGCGATCGGGTTAGGTACTTTCCTGGCGCAGTGGGCGCTCAGAAAGCCACTCCAGGAGATGTTCTCGTACGAATACGAGGTGGTGGGCCCGTGGACCGATCCGAGTGTCGTGGAACGTGCCCGTCCCCGGTTTGAGTCCCCGCCGCCGGAGGCACCCCGCTGACCGTCGGGTCAGTGCTGTGCGCGGTCGGCGGCCTGAGTTACGATCCCATCATGAATCCGTCAAATCCCCCCCTCCAGCATCTGGCGGTCGCACGATCGCTTCTTCTTGAACCCTACGGCCTCGATGAGTCGAAGCTGCAGCAGGTGCTCTCGGAAATTTTCCAGCACCGGGTTGACCATGCCGACCTGTACTTCCAATTCACGCGAAGCGAGGGTTGGAGTCTCGAGGAAGGCATCGTCAAGTCGGGTAGCTTTTCAATTGATCGCGGCGTTGGCGTTCGAGCGGTAAGCGGCGATAAAACCGCCTTCGCCTACTCCGACGACATCAGCATGGAGGCCCTGCGATCTGCTGCGGCGGCCACACGCACGATTGCTCGCCGTGGCAGCGGGCGCGTGAAGGTTGCCTCCGCGATGAAGAGCGCCTCGGGCCATGCGCTCTATGGCCGTGATGACCCGATCATTGGCATGGAGGCTGCCGCTAAGGTGGCGCTCCTGGAGCGGGTCGAGAAGATGGCCCGCTCGCGCGATCCCCGCATTGTTCAGGTGATGGCTGGGCTTGCCGGCGAATACGACGTGGTGCTGGTGGCCCGCGCCGATGGCCTGATTGCTGCGGATGTTCGACCATTGGTGCGTCTGTCGGTCACTGTGATTGCCGAGCAGGCGGGTCGTCGCGAGCAGGGCCATAGCGGAGGCGGTGGCCGTTCGGGCTTCGATGTTTTTGACGACGCCACCCTCGCGCGTTACGTCGACGAAGCGGTGAAGGCGGCCCTGACCAATCTCGAGGCAAGGCCTGCCCCTGCCGGCACGATGACGGTTGTGCTGGGGCCAGGCTGGCCGGGCGTGTTGCTGCATGAAGCGGTTGGCCATGGTCTCGAGGGCGATTTCAATCGCAAGGGCTCGTCGGTGTTCTCAGGTCGGATTGGCGAGCGGGTGGCCGCACCCGGCGTGACGGTGATTGATGACGGTACGATTTCCGGACGGCGCGGGTCGCTCAACATCGACGACGAAGGCAATCCCACGCGTCGCAATGTACTGATCGAAGACGGCATCCTGCGTGGCTATATGCAGGACATGCTCAATGCACGGCTGTCGCGCTCGGTCATCACCGGCAACGGGCGGCGTGAGTCATTTGCGCATCTGCCCATGCCCCGCATGACCAACACCTTCATGCTGTCTGGTGCGCGCGACCCCGCTGAGATCATCGCCTCCATCGATCGCGGGCTCTATGCAGCCAATTTTGGTGGCGGCCAGGTTGACATCACCAATGGAAAATTTGTGTTCTCGGCATCTGAGGCGTGGTGGGTCGAGAACGGCAAGCTGCAGTACCCGGTTAAAGGGGCGACGCTGATCGGTAACGGGCCCGAAGCGCTTAAGCAGATCACACTGATCGGCAACGATATGCGTCTCGATTCCGGGGTGGGTGTCTGCGGTAAAGACGGTCAGAGCGTGCCTGTTGGCGTGGGTCAGCCCACGCTTCGAATCGAAGGGCTTACGGTGGGTGGCACTGGCTGAGCCAAACGCCGGTCCTACTGATCGGCCGCCACCGTTGTCAAACGTTTGCTGGCGGTCTTTAAACGGCTCAGTAACCCAGCACTCGAGGCAGCCATAGCGCGAGATCGGGTACGGCGACGAGAGCCACCAGCACGACCAACATCGCGAACACCAGCCACATCACCCAGGGTACGGTCTGTTCAATTCGAACACCGGCAAGCCTTGCCGATACCATCAGGTTGACTGCAACAGGCGGCGTAAATTGCCCGATGGCCACCATGTACGTCAGCAGCACACCAAACCACACTGGATGCCAGCCGTAGGCTTTCATGAGCGGCATCAAGAGCGGCACGAAGATCAGAAAGATCGAGACGCCGTCGAGCACCATGCCAACCAAAAGCAGCACGACAATGATGGCCAGCAGTGCGCCAAACGACCCAATGCCGCTATCGAGCACCGCGCGGGCGAGTGGGTCAACAATACCGAGTGTGTTGACCGCGTAGGCGAAGATGCTCGCGAGCGCGATCACCACCATGATCACGCCGGACACTTCAGCGGCGTCCACCAAAATGTCTGTGAGGTCGCGCAGCCGAATCGTGCGGTGAATAAACATGCCCACAAACAGGCCGTAGAACACGGCCACCACCGCGGCTTCAGTTGGCGTGAACCAACCGGCGCGCATGCCACCCAGAATCAGCACGGGCGCGAACAGTCCCCAGGCCGCTTCGCGTAGCGCCCGCCAGAAGGGTGGCCGCGGCTCGCGGCTCTCTTCAATACCAAAGCCGTTGCGCCTGGCGAGCCAGACCGCTGGAATAATCAGCGCGATCCCGGCGAGGATGCCGGGGACCATGCCTGCGGCGAAGAGCGCGGGTACCGAGGCGCCTGGCACCATCACCGAATACACAATGAAAGCAATCGATGGCGGAATGAGAATGTCGGTGGCAGCAGCAGCACCGATCACGCTTGCAGAGTAAGCAGGTGGATACCCGGCACGTGCCATCGCCGCAAGCATCACGCCGCCAACCGCGGCAGCGTTGGCCGGGCCGGAGCCCGAAATACCACCGAGGAACATGGCCACCGCAATCGCCACCAGCGGCAGCATGCCGGGGCCGCGGCCGACGATGGCAATCGCGAAGTCCACCAGCCTTTTTGCAACGCCTGATCGGTCGAAGATTGCGCCAACCAGCACGAACATCGGTAGCGCAAGCAGGGGGTACTTGGCGATTCCCGAATAGAAATTGTTCGGGATGGCGAGCCATCCCAGTCCGCCCAGTCCGATGCCCACCGCGCCGCCCAGCATCAGCGAAATGCCAATGGGAACGCCCGCGACCATCAGCGCGATGAACACCACAAAAATAAGGAGCCCGGTCAAGGCTTAGGTGCCCAGAGTCTGACCAGGCGCTGCATGGAGCGGGCGGCGAGCAACAGCGCAAGCAACGGCAACCAGATCATGTACCACCACTGGGGCAGGCCAATGCCGGGCGTCGTGACATCGAACCGGAAGTCGTCCCATGCCAGCCGCGATCCGAGGCCTGCCAGCAGCAGCCAGGCGATGACCGAGGCGACAGCTGCAAGCGACTCCAGCGCACGCTGTCGCGCGGGCGAAGCGCCATCGATCAGAACCTCGATTCGCACGTGCGCGTTGCGCACCACTGCCGCGCTGGCCGCTACCATCGTGAGCAGCACCATGAGCACGACCGATAACTCTTCGGTCCATGCAAACGACTGGTCGGTCAGGTAGCGTACGACGACGTTCGCAAACGTGATAACCGCAAGTAGCGCCATCAGCACGGCGCCGATCCGGTCTTCGGGCAGCAGACGACGCTTAGGCGCTGGCTGAGATGACCCCGCGCCGGGCTGCTCGCTGGGCGCGGCAGCCGTCGGCGACGGGGATTCAACAGCCATTGACGGTGTCACGAACGGGTGTGATTAGCCGCGGCGCGCGACTGCGTCTTCAGCGATTTTGACCAGATCAGCGCCGACCGTTTTTGCCCACTTGTCGTACACGGGCTTCAGCACACGCTGGAACTCAGCCTTCTCTGCGGGCGTGAGCTCAGTGACCTTGACACCCAAAGCTTCAACGTCGCGAATCATCGAGCTGTCGTTCTTGGTAAGGCCTTTGCGAGCGATAGCGATTTCCTGCTTGCCAGCATCGATTGCGCAGGCGCGAACGATTTCCTGGTCGGCTGGCGACCATGACTGCCAGACCTCGCGGTTCACCACGAAGATCAGCGGATCGGCCACATAGCCCCAGCGGGTGACGAACTTCTGCGCGAGCGTGTGAAGCTTGGCCGCGGTGAAGATATGCATCGGGTTTTCCTGACCCTCGACGGCACCTGAGGCAAGCGCTGGCTGCGCATCGGCCCAGCTCATCTGGGTGGGGTTGGCGCCCAATGCGGTGAACACGTCGGTGAAGATCGGTGAGCCAACGATTCGGAACTTCAGGCCCTTCATGTCGGCTGGTGTGCGGATTTCGCGGCGCGAGTTGGTGAGTTCACGGAATCCGTTTTCGCCCCAGGCAAGCGGCATCACGCCAGCCTTGTCGACGATCTGCATGATTCGCTTACCCGCTTCGCTGCCGGTGATTGCGTCCAGCCCGGCGTGATCCTGCGAGAGGAACGGCAACGAGAACAGGTTCAGCTCTCTGACCTGCGGCGACCAGTTAATGGTCGAGCCGATGGCCATGTCGATCACGCCCTGTCGAATGGCGGAGAACTC
Organism: uncultured Bordetella sp.; assembly: GCA_964581825.1. Lineage (GTDB taxonomy): Bacteria > Pseudomonadota > Gammaproteobacteria > Burkholderiales > Burkholderiaceae_E > SYIM01. Next base: position 21,697 of record CAZORB010000005.1, on the reverse strand, counting down.
GCGCGTCTGGTCGCCGTTGATCAGCGAAACGCCCGGGTACATCTTGATGTTGATCCGTCCCTGGGTACGCTCGCGTACCAGGTTTGACCAGATCTCGCCGCCCTTGCCCCAGGGGAATGCGGGCCCCACGACGGTAGACAGTCGGTACTCGGCGCGGTACTGCTGCGCATGCGCGTGACGGATGATGAAGGGCGCAGTAAGCGCGGTGGCGCCAGCAGTGCCGGCCTTCAGAACTGAGCGACGGTCCATCGTGGATCTCCTCGATATGGTGGAAAGCGACAGGACACTGAGGCGGGCAAGTGGCCGCGCTCGTGCCGCGAATCGCATTCTAGTGCAGGCTGGGGCCTGGCCCCTTGAGACCTCAGGCGGTCAGCGCCAGAGCACGCGCTACGATCGCTGCAACGCTGAGTCTCGCCTGCGACTCGAGTCCGGGGGAATACCCCACCGGAATACGCATGGCGCCGAGTCGGGCAAGCCGCACCTCTGGCGCAAGCTCGGCGATGGTCGCAGCAATTTCTGCCCCAAACCCTGCGACTTGTACGGCCTCATGGACGATTAGCAGCCGTCCGGTACGGGCGGCGGAAGCGAGCACGGTTTCGCGATCCCAGGGCCAGAGTGTGCGCAGATCGATCAGCTCGGCTCCAAAGCCCTGGGCGGCCAGCTCGGCGCACGCCTGCGCGCACTCATGTACGGAGCGGCTCCAGCTCACGATGGTCAGATCGCGACCGTGGCGCATCGTGCGCGCGCGACCGATTGGCAGGGCCTCGGTGTCGAGGATCTCGCCTTCGATCGGCCAGAGCTCTTTGTGTTCCAGGTAGGCGACCGGATCACCGCAGGCAATCGCTGCCCGGAGCAGATCGTGGTTGTCCTGTGGCGTGGAAGGCGTGATCACCACCAGCCCGGGAATATGCGCAAACCAGCTCTCGAGGGACTGCGAGTGCTGAGCGGCCGACGATGACCAGATACCGATCGGCATCCGCAGCACCACGGGCACCCGACCCTGGCCGCCGAACATGTAGCGGTTCTTGGCCGCCTGGTTGACGATTTCATCCATGGCGCACAAGGCAAAGTCAACCACCCTGAGCTCGACGACCGGGCGCATACCGGTGAGCGCCATACCCACAGCCGCCCCCACGATGGTGGCCTCTGAGATGGGCGTATCGATGACGCGTGAGGCGCCAAATCGCTCGAGCAGCCCCCGGTACTGACCAAAGATGCCGCCGCGTCCGATGTCCTCGCCTAACGCGACGATGGACGGATCGTCTTGCATGGCGGTCGATAGCGCACGGACCGCTGCTTGAGAGTAGGTGCTTACAGCCATTGCCCGGCTCCCGTCGTTTGGATCTCTTCAAAGGCCGCGGTGACCGCTGGCCAGGGGGCGGCCGCCGCGGCGGCGAGGGCGGCCTGCACCTCGGCGCGCGCCTCAGCCTCGATGGCATCAGTGGCTGCCGCGCTGGCGCCGCGATCTATCAGGCGCTGACGGGCGATCAACAGCGGGTCACGCTCGAGCGCTCGGGCGAGCTCGGCGGGATCACGGTAGGCGGCAGGGTCCACGGACACATGGCCCTTGAAGCGATAAGTTCGGGCATGGAGCAGTGCCGGCTGGCCCTGCTCGCGCACTCTCGCGACCAGCTGCTTCGCTGCGCTGTACACCGCCTCGACGTCGTTGCCGTCAACCTCCATCGCCTCGATTCCATACGCACGGGCCCGTGCAGCTGCCCCTGCGCCGGCCGATAGCGTGTCCGTTCGGGTGGTGGCTGACCATTGATTGTCTTCACACACAAAGAGCAGCGGCAGTCGATAGGCCGCGGCCCAGTTGAGGCTTTCCGCAAACGGCCCGCGGTTGATGGCGCCATCGCCAAAAAACGCAGTGGCCATGGCAGCACGCCCCTGCAGCCGAATCGCATGGGCGGCGCCGACGGCGATTGGAATGCTTGCCGCAACCACGCCGTTGGCGCCCAGCATGCCGACTGAGAAGTCGGCGATATGCATCGAGCCACCGCGACCCCCGCAGAAGCCGCCAGCTTTACCGAACAGCTCCATCATCATCCGCGTCAGATCGGCGCCTTTGGCAAGCGTGTGACCATGACCGCGGTGGGTCGATGTGATCGGATCGTCTGGATTCAGATGCGCGCAGACGCCTGCAGGCACGGCTTCCTGGCCGGTAGACAGGTGCAGCGGCCCCCGGACCTGAGCTGGAACACCGGCGGCGGCCTGGTCGGTCGGCGGGCCCCAGGCTGCAAGGCCACCGCGGCTGGCCAGTTCGGCCGCGTCCTCAAAGGCGCGAATTCGCGACATCGTGCGATAAAGCGAGAGCAAGGTCTCGGTGTCATCGGGGCTGGGCATCTCGGCTCCGTGATCTGCTTCAAGCAGGAAAAGGCGACGGATGCTAGCAGACCGCAAAGGGTCGGCGTGGCTTGCAGCCAGGTGCAGCCTGGGGCTACACTTCTGGGATGCCTGCTGCGCTTCGTTATTTCGAGTTTTATTCCTTTTTCGGCTTTCCGCCTGCCGGCGGACTGAGTCGGGAGAGCGTTCGCAGCTGACACGATCCAAATCCGACAAAGACCGCCGGCCTAAAAACCCGGCGGTTTTGTTTTTCTGGCGTCTGCATTGCACCGCGCCTTTTCTCTGTTGACTGGAGTCGAGCATCATGAGCGTCACCACCGATGACACCCGGATCCGCGGTTACCGCGAGCTGTCCCCGCCTGCTCATCTGCTGCGCGAATATCCGCTGGATGAGCCGACCACGCAGGTGGTGGCGGGCGCGCGACAGGCGATTCACCGGATCCTTCATGGTATGGATGACCGCCTGCTGGTGATCATCGGCCCCTGCTCAATCCACGATCCGAAAGCTGCGCGCGAATACGCGAGCCGGCTGGTGGCCGAGCGTTCACGGCTGGCCGCTGATCTCGAGATCGTGATGCGGGTGTACTTTGAGAAGCCGCGCACGACGGTAGGCTGGAAGGGCCTCATCAATGACCCGAAGCTTGATAACAGCTTCGACATCAATGAGGGTCTGCGACTCGCACGGGAGCTTCTGCTTGATATCAATCGGATCGGGCTGCCGGCGGGCTCCGAGTTTCTCGACATGATTTCGCCGCAGTATTTTGCTGACCTGATCGCCTGGGGTGCGATTGGTGCGCGCACGACCGAGTCTCAGGTTCATCGGGAACTCGCCTCCGGGCTGTCCTGCCCGGTGGGCTTTAAAAACGGCACAGACGGCAATCTTCGCATTGCACTGGATGCCATCAAGGCCGCCTCACAGCCGCATCACTTCCTGTCGGTGACCAAAGCGGGGCACTCGGCCATCGTTGCGACCAACGGTAACGAAGACTGCCATGTGATTCTGCGCGGCGGAAAACAGCCCAACTACGACGCCGCGAGCCTGGATGCGGCATGTAAAGAGGCGGCTGCCGCTGCGCTGGCCTGCCGTCTGATGATCGACTGCAGCCACGGCAACAGCCAGAAGAAGCCGGAGAACCAGGTGGGCGTTGCAGCCAGTATCGCAGCGCAGATTTCAACCGGCGATTCGCGGGTATTTGGCGTGATGGTGGAGAGCCATCTGGTGGCAGGCCGTCAGGACCTCCGTCCAGGGCATCCGCTGGTCTATGGGCAGAGCATCACGGACGGCTGCATCGGTTGGGAAGAGAGTATTGGCGTGCTTGATTCCCTGGCCGAGGGCGTACGCGCCCGCCGGATCGCAAACGGCAATTGATGAATCAGGCCGCCATCTGAGTGCGGCCCGCTAGGCGGCCGAAGTCCGTGAGGGGCTTCGGCCGGCGCGGCGTTTACTTGTTGCGGCCCTGTTGCCAGAGAACATCGGTGCCGCCCGCATGGCGGTTCAGCACGCGCGCGAGCACGAACATCAGGTCCGACAGGCGATTTAAGTACTGCCGAAGGGCGGGCCGCACCGTTTCGCTTTGACCGAGCGAAACGAGCGCCCGCTCGGCGCGCCGGCAGACGGTTCGCGTGACATGAGCAATCGCTGCCGCGCGTGATCCACCTGGCAGGATGAACTCCGCCAGACGCGGCAGCTGTGCGTTGTAGTGCTCAAGAAGTGAATCCAGCCTGGCCACTTGCGTATCGGCTAAATTGTCGTAACCGGGAATCGCGAGTTCGCCGCCAAGGTCGAACAGATCATGCTGCACACCCAGCAGCGCTTCGCGAAGCTCTGCCGGCATCGGTTCGGTGAGCAGCAGCCCCAGCGTCGAGTTCAGCTCATCCACATCCCCGATGGCGGCGATGCGAAGGCTGCTCTTTGACGTGCGACTGCCGTCACCCAGGCCGGTGCTGCCATCGTCACCGGTGCGCGTAGCGATGGCAGTGAGTCGAAGACCCATTTATTTTTTCGGCAGACGGCTGGCCACGCCTTCGACGTAGAAATCCATCTTGCCGAGCTCTTCGTCGCTCATGACCTTGCCCGCTGCAACCCGCTCTTTACCGTCCTGGTCGACAACCGGGCCCGTGAACGGATGGAAGCTGCCTGCGGTGAGATCGGCCTCAAGCTTGGCGATGGTGCTGCGAACATTGGCGGGCACGGCAGGGTTGATGGGCGCAAGCTTGATCATGCCTTCTTTGTGGCCGCCCCAGACGCTGCCCGGCTTCCAGGTGCCTGCAATGACTTCGTTCACTGCACGGGTGTAGTACTCGCCCCAGTGATGGGTGGCTGCCGTGAGATGGGCTTTTGCACCGTACTTCGACATGTCGGAGTGATAGCCGATTGCGTACTTGCCAGCCTTCTCGGCCGCCTGAACCACTGCGGTGGAATCGGTGTGATGGGTGACTACGTCGGCGCCCTGAGACAGCAGCGTGTTGGCGGCGTCGCCTTCCTTGCCGGGGTCATACCAGGAATTGACCCAGATGACGCGCACTTCGATCTTGGGATTGACGCTGCGAGCGCCGCGCGTGAAGGCATTGATGCCCTGCAGCACTTCTGGGATGGGGAATGCAGCGACATAACCCAGCACATTGGAGCGCGACATGTGGCCGGCAATGATGCCGGTGAGATATCGAGCCTCGTAGAACCGGGCGTTGTAGATGCCCATGTTCGGGCCCATTTTGTAGCCCGTTGCGTGGACGAAAGCAGTTTTCGGAAACTGCTTCGACACACGCTCCATGTAGTTCATGTAGCCGAAGCTGGTAGCGAAGATGACCTGGTGGCCGCTTTGCGCGAGCTCGCGGATGACGCGCTCGGCATCAGCGCCTTCCTTGACGCTTTCGATGAAGCGGGTTTCAACTTTGCCCTTCAGGGCCTGCTCCATCTGCTTGCGGCCGGTGTCGTGCTGGAAGGTCCAGCCTGCGTCGCCGATGGGGCTGACGTAGACGAAACCGGCTTTGATTGGGGCTTGCCCGATGGCAAGACCAGAGGCGGCCAGCAGGCCGGTGCCCGCGGTGGCGGTGAGGAAGGCGCGGCGTTGAGTCATGTTCGGGCTCCTTGTCACGGATGAGGGGGGTGGGTTAATGGTCGGGCCGCCAGGGCTGCCCAAGAGAAACCGGGGAGTTTAGCCGGATCAGTTCCGGCCGTCGCGATATCAGCACCAGTACCAGGATGGTTGCAAGATAAGGCAGGGCGGATAGCCACTGGGCCGGGATGTCCCATTTCAGTCCGGAGCCCTGCACGAACATCTGCGCGATCAGCATGCCGCCGAACAGCCAGGCGCCAAGTGCTACGCGCAGCGGCCGCCAGGTGGCAAAGACCACCAGCGCGAGCGCAATCCAGCCTCGGCCTGCGATCATTCCTTCAGCCCACAGGGGCGTGTGGAACACGGAAAGGAAGCTGCCACCGATTCCGCAGAGTGCGCCGCCTGCCAGCACCGCGCCGTAGCGAATGCCGAGTACCGGATAGCCCGCCTGATGCGCTACGGCGGGCGATTCGCCCACTGCGCGTAGCACCAGCCCGGCACGCGAGCGATGAAGGAACCATGCGACGGCCGCGAGCAACACCCACGACAGATACACCATCGGCTGATGACGAAAGAGCGCTGGCCCGAGCAGAGGAATATCTGACAGCACAGGAATAGCCCACACCGGGACCGGCGCGAGCGACAGGGACTCATAGGATTTGCCAGCGAAGGCGGAGAGCCCGATGCCGAACAGCGATAGTGCAAGCCCCGAGGCCACCTGGTTGGCGAGCAGCGTGAGCGTGAGCACAGCGAAAAGCAGCGCTGCGATCGCGCCTGCGGCCGCACCAGCGGCCACCGCCGCCACGGCGCTGCCTGAATGGTGGGCCGCGGCGAAGCCCGCCAGCGCGCCGAGCGCCATCATCCCTTCGGCCCCGAGATTGAGTACGCCGGAGCGTTCGTTGATAAGCAGCCCGAGCGCAGCGATGAGCATGGGCGTGCCGGCGATGATGGATGCCGAGATCATTGCCGCCGCAAGCGCGGTGGGTTCCATCAGACGCTCCCCTTCGGTGTGCCGGACTTTGCGCGAACCAACCGATATTGCGTAAAGAGATCGGTGCCGAGCAGGAAGAACAGCAGCATGCCCTGAAATACGCTCGCGACCGATGACGGCAACGCCAGATACTGCTGAGCCTGTTCTCCGCCCAGCACCATCAGCGCCATCAGCAGGCTTGCGAGAAAAATTCCAAAGGCGTGCAGCCGTCCGACGAAAGCGACGATGATTGCCGCGAATCCGTAGCCCACGCCCACCTTGGGTGTGAGCTGACCCATGGCGCCTGCGACCTCCGCCATACCAGCAAGCCCCGCCATGGCGCCGCCGCAGAGCATGCCGACCCAGACTGTGCGCGAGGCTGAAAAACCAGCGTAGCGCGCCGCGGCTGGCGCCTGCCCTGCCACCCGCAGCTGAAATCCGATGAAGCTTCGCTGCATCAGCAGATGGCCCGCCGCAAGCGCAACCAGTGCGATCGCAATCACATGAGTGAGTCGGGTACCTTCGATCATGGCAGGAAGCAGTGCCGCGTCTTCAAACATCCGGGTCTGGGGGAAATTGAAGCCGTCTGGATCGCGCCAGGGCCCATGGACGAGCCACGAGACCAGCAATTCAGCGACGTACACCAGCATCAGCGACACCAGAATTTCGTTGGCATTGAAACGGGTGCGCAGCACAGCAGGTACAGCTGCCCACGCCATGCCGCCCGCCATCCCAGCCAGGGCGAGCAGTGGCAGCAGCACCATGGAATCGAGCGAGCGGTCGAGCATGAGCGCAGCCCCACTGGCGGCGATGGCTCCTGCAATGTATTGGCCCTCAGCGCCGATGTTCCAGACGTTGGCGCGAAACCCGATTGCGAGCCCGATCGCAATCAGCATAAGCGGTGCCGCCTTCAGAAGAAGCTCCGACAGGCCGTACAGATCCTTCAGTGGAAACAGAAAAAACACCCGCATCGCGTGCACCGGGTCTTTGCCAAGGGCTGCGAACATGAGAAAGCCCGCGAGCAGCGTGAGTGCGGAAGCGATCAGCGGGGCGCCGATCTGCAACGCCGTTGAGGACTCGGCGCGCCGCTCAAGCCGAAGTCGCATGACTGCCTGCCTGATTGAGTGCTTGATCTGTTGTGCGGTGTGTCGCACCCATCATGACGCCGATCGCCGCGGCATCGAGGTCGGCTGCGGGGAAAGCCTGGGAGAGCCTGCCTCCAGCCAGCACGGCGATCCGGTCTGACACCTCGAAGAGCTCATCAAGGTCTTCCGATACCACCAGAATGGCGCAGCCTGCATCGCGCAGGTTGACCAGCGACTGGCGAATGAACGCGGCCGCGCCCACGTCGACTCCCCAGGTCGGTTGTGCAACCACCAGCACCCGCGGGTTCTGGAGAATTTCACGCCCGACAATGAATCGTTGAAGATTGCCACCGGAGAGCGAGCCTGCCGGAGCCTGTTCGTTGCGACAGCGCACGGCGAATCGCTCAATGCATTGACGTGCGAAAGCCGCAAGCGCGCGACGATCAATAAAGGCGCCGCGAAGCATGGGGCCGCGTGCGGTTAGCAGCGCATTGTCCACCAGGCTTAGCGCGGGAACCGCACCGCGCCCCAGACGCTCCTCGACGATGGTGGCGAGCCCCAGCGCACGGCGTCTCGAGACATCGAGCCGGCCAGCGGGTACCTGCTCGATGACGATCGATGCGGCCGCAGTAGCGAGTCGCTCGCCGGACAGCAGTTCGATCAGCTCCTGCTGGCCGTTTCCCGATACGCCGGCGATACCGACGATTTCACCCGAGCGTACCTGCAGGGTCACGCTATCGAGTGCCGTGCCAAAGGGGTCCTGAGGCGGCATTGAGAGGGCGTTGAGTTCGAGCCTGACGGGGCTCGCCTCGGGGGCTGAGCGACGCGTGACTTCAGGCAGGTCGCCGCCAATCATCATCCTGGCCAGCGACTCATGGGTCTCCTGCGCCGGCGTACAGCGCGCGCTCACGCGTCCGCCGCGAAGCACTGTGGCACGATGGCAGAGCGACCGGATTTCGTCGAGCTTGTGGCTGATGTACATCACACTGCAGCCCTCGGCTGCGATGGTGCGAAGCGTGCCGAACAGGCTGTCGACCGCCTGGGGCGACAGTACCGAGGTGGGTTCATCCATGATCAGCAACTGGGGCTGCTGAAGCAGGCAGCGCACGATTTCCACCCGCTGGCGTTCGCCTACCGATAGCGCATGCACGACGCGATGCGGATCGATCGGCAGGCCATAGCGTTCAGAGATTTCGGTGATTCGCTTGGCCAGCGGGTCGAGCGCTGACCCATCGCCCAATCCGAGCGCAATGTTCTCGACGACTGTGAGCGTTTCGAACAGCGAGAAGTGCTGAAACACCATGCCGATGCCCAGCCGGCGGGCTTCGGCCGGGCTAGCAATACGAACCGCGCGACCTTCCCACATGATCTCACCGGCGTCGGCCTGAATGACGCCGTAGAGAATTTTCATCAACGTGGATTTTCCCGCGCCGTTTTCGCCCAGCAGCGCGTGAATTTCACCCGGCATGACCTCAAGGCTGACCGCGTCATTGGCGACCACCGACGGCCATCGTTTGGTGATCGCCCGAAGTTCAAGCCGCGGGCTCATCGGTGCTGCGCCTGCCAGGTGGGGTGATGACGGTGCGGTGACGCTTGGCGCTTACTGGCCGCCCTGGCCGCGGTGCGCCCAACCGGTGGTGTGGCGCTCGATGTACGAGAAAAACTCGTACATAGCCATTGCCATGATGGCGACCACCAGGAGTCCCGCGAACGCAAGCGGCATCTTCATAGCGGAGCCTGCGGAAATCAGGAGATAGCCGATGCCCTCGTTGGACGCGCTCATCTCAGAGACGGTGGTGCCCACGAACGCGAGTGTGATTGCCACCTTCAACGAGGCAAAAAAGTAGGGCATCGTGCGTGGCAGCCCCACCTTAATCAGCACGTCGAGCCGCCGGGCGCCTAGCACGCGCAGCACGTCTTCGAGTTCGGGCTCGAGCGTGGCGAGGCCCGTTGCAATGTTGACCATAATGGGGAAGAACGAAATCAGGAACGCCGTGAGAATGGCGGGCCCGATACCGATGCCAAACCACACCACCAGAATGGGCACAAAGGCGGCCTTGGGCAGCGCATTGAAGGCGGTCATGAGCGGATACATGGCCGCATACGCAAAGCGTGATGAACCGATGACGAAGCCCAGCACCACGCCCACGGCAATGGAAATGCCAAAGCCCACCATCGTGGTCCAGAACGTGCGCCACGCATGACCCATGATGGCGCCCCAGAGATCGAAGAGCGCGTGCACGATCTGAATCGGGCTTGGGAAAATGAACTCGGAAACGTTGAAGAGCGAGCAGATTGCCTGCCAGAGCGCGATGATGGCAATGAGCAGGATCAGCGGGGCGAATTTGAGCGTCGCGCTTGAATTCATGGGGCAGTGTCCTGTCGGGACTCAGGTCTTGCGAATTGCGCCGATGCGCGCGCGCAGCTCGTGGACAATGTCTGTGAACTGCGGGGTGTAGGTGATTTCGAGATCTCGCGGTCGCGGCAGATCGATTCCTCGACGCTCGACCAGCCGTCCTGGGCGTTTGCTCATCACGTAAACGGTGTCAGCCAAGTAGACCGCCTCGCGCAGATCATGCGTCACCAGGATGACATTGAAGCGCTGCTCGCTCCAAAGGTCGCGCAGCACATTCCAGAGCTCTTCCCGCGTGAATGCATCAAGCGCGCCAAAGGGTTCGTCGAGCAGCAGCATTCGCGGTTCGTGAATGAGCGCCCGACAGATGGAGGCCCGCTGCTGCATGCCCCCCGACAGTTGCCATGGGAACTTGTCTTCGTAGCCCTGCAGGCCAACGGTACGCAGGAGCTTGCGCGCACGTTCGGCGAATTCTTCGCGCTTGGCTCGGAATTGCGAGCGGTAGGGCTCGACGATTTCAAGCGGCAGCAGAACATTGTCAAGAGTGGTGCGCCAGGGCAGCAGCGTGGGCGCCTGAAATGCCATACCAACAATTTTGAGCGGCCCGGTCACGGCTTGGCCGCCAATTCGGATATTGCCGCGACTGGGCATCTTGAGCCCAGTGGCGAGCTTCATGAAGGTGGATTTGCCGCACCCGGACGGACCCACGATGGCGATGAATTCGCCCGGCCGGGTGCTGAGCGTGATGTCCTCGACCGCGAACTCGCCGCGCGCAAGCAGCGTGGGATCGTAGGCAAGCCATACGCCGTCGAAGTCGACGAATCGCTCGCTAGAAGGAATGCTGGCCGCAGCGGCGGCAATCGCGGCGCTGCGGTCTTCTTGCGCGGTGGCGGCCGAGGTCATCGGCTTATTTCCCGAGGATGTCGCGCTGCTGCTTGGTCGGCAGGTAATTACCGTTCCAGATCTTGTCGGGATCAATACGGGTTTTGGTGGCGAACGCGTCGGCAACCTGCGAGGCCATCAGTGCGAGTCGGGCCGGGTTCACGTCGCCAAAACTTTCAGCGCGTGCGTCAGGCGTTGCGATGGCAGTGTTGATCGCCAGGCGCAGACGACGCTTTTCAAGCGCCTCGTCGATGATTGCGTCGCGCTGCTTGACGAAGGCGATGGCTGCATCGGGATCGGCGATGACGTCTTTGGCAGCTCGGGTGAATGCGCGCAGGAAGGCGCGTACCGCTTCGGGGTTTTTGTTCAGGAACTCTTCCGAAGCAATGATGGCGTTGCCGTAGAGCTTGACCCCAAACTCGGGGTAGGGCAGCACCACGACGTCGGCGTCTTTTACCCCGCGCGCGTTCAGGTTAAGCAGCGAGGTGAAGGTAAAGCCCGTGATGGCGTCCACGTCACCACGCGCGAGCATGGTCTCGCGCAGCGGCGGGTCCATCGCGGTCCACTGGATGGACGGCAGATTCAGATTGTTAGCTTTCGCGAAAATCGGGAACGCTTTGCGGCCCGCGTCGAATACCGGTGCGCCCAGCTTCTTGCCGTTCAGATCCGCTGGCGATTTGATGCCGGATTTTTTGAGTGCCAGAACAGCGGCGGGCGTGTTGTTGTAGACCATCATGATGGCGACGGGCTTGCTGGGCGCGGTGGGGTTGTTACCCACGAACTCCATCAGTGCAGCCAGGTCGGCGAAGCCCATTTCATAGGTGCCCGAGGCCACCCGGTTGACCGCGTTGCCCGACCCGTTTCCGGCGTCGATCGTCACGTCCAGCTTTTCCTGCTGGAAATAACCTTTGGCGCGCCCGGCCAGGAAAAATGCCGACGGGCCTTCGAAGCGCCAATCGAGCTGGAACTTGATTTTGGTTTCCTGAGCGGCGGCAGGCAGTGCCGTCAGCGTGCTGGCGGCCAGAGCGACGGCTGCAAGTCGGGTCAGCATAGTTTTCATGAGGCGGCCCTTTATTGGAGGGTTGTGGGGAGATTTACATGAAGAGCGTAACGGGCAAACGAGCATTATCAGGCAAAGTTCAGGCCAGGGCGAGTGAAGTCGGGATTGTCCGGGGGTACCGCCCCATTGGCGTGCCCCGTGCACAAACCGAGTGCGGCCCCTACAATGAACCGTCAGCCCCGGGAGTTTTCGATGAACCATCCTTACGCGGTCGCACAGGCGTTGCGCCGTCCCGTACCCGATTCCTTGGCGCACGCGCTTCGTACGCGATTCGGCGATCGTTTCAGCACTGCGCGCGCGGTCTGCGAGCACCATGGCCGCGACGAGTCGCCGTTTCCGGTGACCCCGCCCGATGCGGTGGTGTATGCCGAGTCCACTGAAGACGTCGCTTTCGCGGTCGCGCTGTGCCGGGCGCACAAAGTGCCGGTGATTCCCTATGGCGCGGGGTCGTCGCTCGAAGGTCATCTGCTCGCGGTGCAGGGCGGCGTCAGCATCGATGTCTCGCGGATGAACGCGGTGGTGTCCATCAATGCGGAAGATCTGACCGCCACGGTGCAGGCCGGTGTCACCCGCAAACAACTCAACGAGGCCATCCGTAGCGAGGGCCTGTTTTTTCCGATTGATCCTGGCGCCGACGCGTCACTGGGAGGCATGTCGGCCACCCGCGCCTCGGGCACCAATGCGGTGCGATACGGCACGATGCGCGAAAACGTGCTCGGGCTCACGGTGGTCAGTGCGGACGGCAAGGTGATTCGCACCGGTAGCCGCGCAAAAAAATCGTCAGCCGGTTACGACCTTACGCGCCTGTTCGTCGGATCGGAAGGCACGCTGGGCGTGATTACCGAAGTCACGGTGAAGCTTTATCCGGTTCCCGAGGCGATGTCGGCGGCGGTGGTGAATTTTCCGAGCCTCGAGGCCGCTGTTCGTACTGTGATTCAAACCATTCAGTTGGGCGTGCCGATTGCGCGCAGTGAATACCTTTGCGAGAACACGATCCGCGCGGTCAATGCTGCGAGCAAGCTGGGGCTGCGCGAGCAGCACACGCTTTTCTTTGAGTTTCATGGCTCGGAGGCTGGCGTGCGCGAGCAGGCCGAAACCGTGCAGGCGCTGGCGGCCGAGCATGGCGGACAGGACTTCGAGTGGGCCACGCGCCCCGAAGACCGAAACCGGCTCTGGGACGCACGACACAAAGCCTATTTTTCGTGTCTGCAGGTGCGACCCGGGTGCCGTGCAATTTCAACGGATACCTGCGTGCCGATTTCGCGGCTGGCCGATTCGATCAGTGGGGCGCGGCGCATTCTGGATACGGCAAGCTTTCCCACGATGCTGCTTGGCCATGTGGGCGATGGAAACTTCCACGCGGTGGCGCTGATCAACGCCGACGATGCCACCGAAGTGGCCGAGGCCGAGCGGCTGAACGATGAGATCGTGCGACTTGCGCTTTCGATGGATGGCACCTGCACCGGCGAGCACGGCGTGGGGCTGCACAAGATCGGCTTTCTCGAGGAAGAAGCGGGCGATGATGCGCTTGATCTGATGCGGCGGATCAAGCGTGCGCTGGATCCGGATGACATCATGAATCCGGGGAAGATTTTTAGGGTGTGAGGGGTTTGTGCAGCGAGCGAACCGCGGCCTCAAGCGCTCGCTACCACAGCTTCTTGACCGGAAACGCCGCCAGCGCAGGATCCGCTGTAACCAGCTTAAGCCGATCAAGCTCAGCCTGTGCCGCCAACAGGCGATCAAATCGATCGCGATTCCCCGGACAGATCGTGCGGCATCACTAAGCCTGGGGTCGTTGGTCCAGCGACTCAGAGAGGTCGAAATTTCCAAGGGTCGATGACCTCTACGCCGGCTGCCCGGAACGGAGCGATGTCGCGCGTGGCGACTGCGAACCCGCCTGCGGCAGCGATTGCAGCGATGTACGCGTCGGCCATCGGCAGCCCCTTGCCCACCGCGCGTGCCCGTAGGGCGAGGTCAGCACGGTGGCGCGCCGCGTCGGTATCAAATGACAGGATGCGGCCTGAAAATAGCGATACCAGCCCGTCCACTGCTCGACCCAGTGCGGTTCGCCTTCGGCCCTGCCGGCAGTGCGCCGATGCCAAACCAGAGTTCAGCGAGCGTAACGCTGGTGAGGTAAAGCGAGTTGGCGTCTTGTGCGTCAAACCACGCCAGCACAGGCGGTGATGGCAGCGGCTTGATTGCTTCTGAAATTACGCTGGTATCAACGACGATCACACGAGCCTCATTGGCTTTGCAGGCTTAGTGTCGCGAAGCGCCTCCGGACATCGTCGGGGAGGTTACGAGCGGTGAGATTGGCCATCGCTAGCGTCGATAGCGCTTCGGCACGAACGGCAGCGATACCCGCTGAAGCAGCGGACGCTTGTCACGCACCACAGCGCGCAGTGTGGTGGCGGCTGACAACGCATCGCGGCTGACGAGCGCCAGCATCACCGCCTTGCCTAGCGAGGGCGAAATCGTTCCACTGGTGACTTCGCCCACCTGCCGGTCTTGGGTGTCCACGACTGCTGCATGGGCGCGAACCGGCACACCCTCGTTGGACATCAGGCCGATCAATTGTCGGGGTGCGCCTTCGACAAGCTCTCGCAGAACGCGGGCCGCGCCGGGAAAGCCGCCCGCCTTGGCGCCGCCCGTTCGGCGCGACCGCGCCACGGCGAACGCCAGTCCCGCTTCAATTGGGCTGATTGAGGGCGACAGTTCGTTACCGTGCAATGGCAGTCCAGCTTCGAGCCGCAAGGTGTCGCGTGCGCCCAGACCAATCGGCATGACGGCAGGATCGGCGAGCAGCTGTTGGGCCGCGCGCTCGGCCGCATCAAGCGGCACCGAGATCTCGTAGCCGTCTTCGCCGGTGTAGCCCGAGCGGGTCGCAAAGCATGAGGCGCCGCCAAGCGTGAGCTCGCAAGCCTGCATGAAAACAGGCGCCGCCGCACGAGGGTCGAGCGCTGCCAGCACACGCTCTGCGGCTGGGCCCTGGAGCGCGAGGAGCGCTGCGTCAATTTCCTCGATGATGAGCTCGGGACACAGTGTACGAAGCCTTGCGAGATCGGCACGTCGGTTGGAGGCGTTAACCACCATCCGGATTTCGGGGCAGTCGACGCGATCGGTAACAAGCACCAGCATCAGGTCGTCTTCGATTCCGCCGCTGTCATTCATCAAGACCGAATAGCGCTGCTGTCCTGAGGGCCAGCCTTCGCAATCAAGCGGCAGCGCGCGCTCGATTGCCCGGGTAAGCGTCGCCAGCATGCCGTCGCGTGCGCGCAGCCGCAACTGACCCATGTGCGAGACATCAAACAGGCCTGCG
>CAZORB010000005.1:0-6526 GCA_964581825.1 uncultured Bordetella sp. | reverse complement strand
GTCGCGTGCGCGCAGCCGCAACTGACCCATGTGCGAGACATCAAACAGGCCTGCGTTGCTTCGCGTGTGCAGATGCTCGGCCTTGAGTCCTGCCGGATACTGAATTGGCATCGAATAGCCCGCGAACGGCCCCATCCGTGCGCCAAGCGCGTGATGGAGCGAGGCGAGGGGCAGTTCGCGAACCGCAGTTGCGCTGGCGTCGGTCATGGTGGGGCCTGGCGCTTACTGATAATCGCTGATCGGAGGGCAGCTGCAGACCAGCTGGCGATCACCCGCCGCGTTATCGATACGCTTGACCGAGGGCCAGAACTTGGCAGCCCGAATCCATTCGAGCGGAAACACTGCGCGCTCGCGCGAGTACGGATGCGTCCAGTTGCCTGCCACCTCAGACGCGGTATGTGGCGCCTGCTTCAGCGGGTTATCGATAGGATCGAACTCGCCCGACGCGATCGCCTGAAGCTCGCCGTGAATCGCGATCATCGCGTCGCAGAATCGATCGAGCTCGGCCTTTGATTCCGATTCGGTGGGTTCGATCATGAGGGTGTCTGCCACCGGAAACGACAACGTCGGTGCGTGAAAGCCGTAGTCCATCAACCGCTTGGCGATGTCTTCAGCCGTGACGCCGAACTGTGCTTTGAGATGCCGCAGGTCAAGGATGCACTCATGTGCGACCCGGCCCTTTTCGCCGGTGTACAGCACCGGGAAAACCGGCACCAGGCGCGCGGCGATGTAGTTGGCATTCAGGATGGCAACCTCGGTGGCGGCCCGAATGCCGCTTGCACCCATCATGCGGATATACATCCAGGAGATGGTGGTGATGAGCGCGCTCCCAAACGGCGCCGCAGAGACCGAGCCGCCGGGGTCATCCCCCGACACCGCATCGGCGCCTGTACGGAACGGGTCGGCAGGCAGATGAGGGGCGAGATGCGCAGCCACCGCGATCGGCCCCATCCCCGGTCCGCCACCCCCGTGCGGAATGCAGAAGGTTTTGTGCAGATTCATGTGGCAGACATCTGCGCCGATCAGCGCAGGCTGCGTGAGCCCGGCCTGCGCGTTCAGGTTGGCGCCATCCATGTAGACCTGACCCCCTGCGTCATGCACCCAATGACAAATATCGCGGATGGCTGCTTCGAAAACGCCATGCGTAGAGGGATAGGTAACCATGAGCGCGCACAACTGGCTGCGGTGCGCCTCGATTTTGGCGCGTAGATCCGCGGCGTCGATATTGCCCTGCGAATCGCAGGCGACCACCACAATTTTCAGGCCCATCATCTGCGCGGTGGCCGGGTTGGTGCCATGCGCGGACGAGGGAATCAGACAGACGTCGCGCGCGCCCTCGCCGCGGGCGATCTGCCAGTTGCGAATGGCCAGAAGTCCGGCGTATTCGCCCTGCGCGCCCGAATTGGGCTGAAACGATATTGCAGCGAAGCCGGTGATTGCACAGAGCCATTGGCCAAGCTGCGTCAGCATCATGCGGTAACCCTCAGCCTGCTCGGCAGGTGCGAACGGATGCAGATTGGCGAATTCAGGCCAGCTGACGGGTGCCATCTCCGCAGCCGCATTGAGCTTCATGGTGCATGAGCCCAAGGGAATCATTGCGTGTACTAGCGACAGATCTCGGTTCTCAAGCCGCTTCAGATAGCGCACGAATTCGGTTTCGCTGTGATGGCGGCTGAATACCGGATGCGTGAGCACGGCGTCCCGGCGGCGCAGCGCCTCAGGAATACTGGCAGGTTCGATTTCGATGGCAGCGGCCAGCGCCTCGAGTAATGCGGGCTTGGCCGGTTCGCCGGTGAGCACGTGGGCAAGATCGGCGATGTCAGCGAGCGTCACGGTTTCGTCCAGCGCACACCCGACCAGGCCCGGCGCGCCTTCTTTTGAGTAATCGCGCAGGTTGATGGCAAGCGCGTTGGCGCGCGCCAGCACCTCGGGCAAAGCGTCACCCACGTCGAACGCGAGCGTGTCAAACCAGTGGTCGTACGCTGGCCGAAGACCTGCAGGCGCGACCTGTTTCGCAAGCAGACGCGCGAGCGCATTGATGCGCAGCGCGATCCGAAGCAGTCCCTGCGGACCATGCCAGACCGCGTAGAAGCCTGCCATATTCGCGAGTAGCGCCTGGGCCGTGCACACGTTGCTGGTGGCTTTGTCGCGACGAATATGCTGCTCACGCGTTTGTAGCGCCATCCGAAGCGCTGGTTGACCCGCGGCATCCTGCGATACGCCGATGATCCGACCCGGCATCATTCGTACGAGAGGCTCGCGGACCGCCATGAAGGCAGCGTGCGGACCGCCATAGCCAAGCGGCACGCCGAATCGCTGCGCAGAGCCGATCGCGATATCGGCGCCCATTGATCCGGGCGAGCGAACGAGAAGGCTCGCCAGCGGGTCGCAGCCCACCGCAACCAATGCGCCCTGACCGTGTAACGCATCGATGACTGACGACCAGTTGCGCAGCCGTCCGCGCGTATCCGGCGACTGCAGATGCGCGCCGAAAAATCCGCATGCGAGTGAATCAGGCAGGCTCGCGTCCGTTACCACGACCTCCCAGCCTAGCCAACGGGCGCGCGTACGAAGCACTGCGATGACCTGCGGATGGGTGCCGGCGTCGACCAGATAGCGGTTCGATGAGGCCTTGGAGCCGCGTCGCGCGACCGCCATCGCCTCGGCAGCGGCGGTGGCCTCATCCAGGAGCGATGCATTGGCAATCGGCAGCCCGGTGAGGTCGATCACCATCTGCTGATAGTTGAGCAGTGCTTCGAGACGACCCTGCGCGATTTCAGCCTGGTAAGGCGTGTAAGCGGTGTACCAGCCGGGGTTCTCGAGCACATTGCGTCGAATCGGCTCAGGCGTGATCGTGCCGTGATAACCCGCGCCGATGTAGCTGCGCCAGATCTGATTGCGCGATGCGATGGCACGAAGCTCGGCGAGCGCCGCAGCTTCTGACGCCGGGGCGGGAAGCGCGAGCGGGGCGCGAAGTCGAATCGATTCCGGCACGGTGGCGTCAATTAACGCATCGCGGCTTGCCACCCCAAGCGCTGCGAGCATCGCGCGTTCGTCGGCGCCCGCCGGGCCCAGATGGCGTGCATGAAAGGTATCGTCACCGGTGAGCGAAGCGAGGCCGCGTCCAACATTTTCGTGAAGGCTCATTGCTGGCTCCGGCTCAGGCAGCGCCAGGGCCGGCCTGATAGGCCTCGGCCGAGAGCAACGAATCGATTTGCGATGAATCGCTGGGTCGCAGGCGGATCAGCCAACCGTCCTGATATGGGGAACTGTTGATGCTTTGCGGCGCGTCGGCGAGCGCGCCATTGACCTCAACCACTTCACCCGTAAGGGGTGCGTAAACATCTGATGCGGCCTTGGTGGATTCCACGACTGCGCAAGCCTCGCCTCGGGCAAGGCTGCGGCCGACTTCCGGTAACTCCACGTAAACGAGCTCGCCGAGCTGATCTTGGGCATGCTCGGTAATGCCGATGGTGACGCAGCCATCCGGGTCGGTGCGGACCCATTCATGTGAGTCGGTGTAGCGAAGCGAGGCGGGCGTGTCCAAGGCGAGGGCTCCTGACGGGCATCCAAAAAAAGATGCGGGTTGGGGGAGCCCCCTCTGTCCATTTGCCTGAGACATTCGGCGCGAGGGGTAGGGCCCAGGTCAGCTTTGACCGTGCTTGTGCCTAGCGCGTGTTTCCTTCGGCGAACCGGATCGCTGCGCCTTTGCGAACAACGCCGGTTTCTCTCCAGAGTGCCTGACCCGAAGCAGTCCTTTTGCCTGAGAGTTTTCGGGGCGATACACCTTCGGCGTCAACGCCAAACAGGCCGCAGAATGAAGCGGCTATGCCTAGGGCGCTGATCTCTCCCGCAACGGGTCATCAAGCGACGATGAGCGTGCCGAAAAGCGCGAAGCGTGTCAAACCGAATGCCCGGATACTTTGTCCGGAATCGTGGCGGATTGGCGCGCGTTGGGCCAGGCGACGAGCGCGATACCTGCCACAGCACAACCGAGCGCGATCAGATGATGGATGCCAATCGTTTCGCCCAGCACCGCGACCGCTATGGCGGTGGCGGCAAGCGGCAGCGCAACGGTGAACACGCCGCTATGCGAGGCGGGCACGTACTGCAGGCCGCTTAACCAGAGCCAGGTCGACACCATGCTTGCAGACAGCGAATAAAACACGAGCAGCGCCCACAACGATGCGTTCACCTGAGTGAAGTCAAAGCTGGCTGCCTGCCACAGCCCCAGTGGGGTCATTAGCGCGAGTCCAATGAGGTTGATCAGTGCCGAAATGCGCCGGGGCGACAGGCTGCCTGACAGACGTTTACCCAGCACCACGTAGACTGCCTCGCAGGCGGCCGCGCCCAGAATAAGCAGATTGCCCATCACATTGGCGCTGTCCACGTCTGCCGTGCCTCGCCAGGACAGGAGCGCGATCGCACCCGCTGCGAGACCCGTGGCGCCCCATACCCGCCAGCCTTCCCGCTCACGTAGCCACACCCAGGACAACACCGCGACCAGCGGTGGTAACGCTGACATGACGACTCCGGCAGCAGCGGCTGAGGTCAGTGCGACACCAGTGAGCACCAGCAGCGAAAACAGGAAGTTTCCGAACAACGATTGAATGAAGAGCGTGCGCCAGAGTGATGGCGTGAGTGGGGCGTCGCTGGCATCAGGCCGCAGCCAGGGAACCATGACTACGGCAGCGATAGCGAAGCGCAACCACGCCAGCAGGAATACGGGCATGGCCTCGGAGAGCGGCTTGGACAGGGCCGTGTACGTGCCAACCAGCGCCATGCCGCAAAAGAGGAGGAGGTAACCGACGGGGCGGGTGGGAAGCGACGCAGCAGACATGCGGAAACGCGATAGCCCTGGTGATGAGCTCGGCGGAGTTTACCGCGCCCCGACCAGGGCGGCCTGTCGGCTGCCTGACCCCGCACGATAGAATCCGGTGATGAATACTGTTGCCGATCCCGCCATCCGTCACGCAGACTTTCGCGCGCAGCCCGAACCGGAACGGATGCGTGCGGTCGTGGAGCGACTGCGCCGCATCCTTCCCGCGCATTCCGTGCTGTACCGCGATGAAGACAAGCGGCCTTATGAGTGCGATGCACTCTCCGCGTTTCGCCAGATGCCCATGGCTGTGGTGCTGCCTGACACCGAGGCGCAGGTGGTCGATATTCTGAAGGCCTGCCGCGAGCTCGATGTTCCGGTCGTTGCGCGCGGCGCCGGCACCAGCCTGTCGGGGGGGTCGATGCCGCACGCCTCCGGTGTGGTCCTGTCGATGGCGCGCTTCAACCGCATTCTTGATCTCGACCCCTTCGCGCGCACTGCGGTGGTTCAGCCCGGGGTTCGCAACCTGGCCATTTCCGAGGCGGCCGCGCCGCATGCGCTTTACTACGCGCCCGATCCCTCATCCCAGATTGCCTGCTCCATTGGCGGCAACATTGCTGAAAACTCAGGTGGCGTGCACTGCCTGAAATATGGCCTCACCGTACACAACGTGCTTCGGCTGCGGGTGGTCACCATCGATGGTGAAGTGATTGAAATCGGCAGCGCTGCGCTCGATTCGCCGGGTCTTGATCTGCTGGCAGTGCTGATCGGCTCAGAAGGCATGCTGGCGGTGGTCACGGAAATCACCGTGAAGCTCCTGCCCCGGCCACAGCTTGCGCGCGCTGTGCTGGCGTCGTTCGACGACATCGTGAAAGCGGGCGATGCGGTAGCGGCCATCATCGCCGAGGGAATTATTCCCGCCGGTATGGAAATGATGGATCGCAAAACCACGGCAGCGGTCGAGCCGTTCGTTCGCGCGGGCTATGACCTGTCGGCGGAGGCGATTCTCATTGTCGAGTCCGACGGCACGCCCGAAGAAGTAGAAGAAGAAATTGCGCGGATCGATGCCGTGTTGCAGCGCTGTGGCTGTACCGCGCAGCGCGTATCGCAAAACGAGTCTGAGCGACTCGCTTTCTGGTCGGGGCGAAAGAACGCCTTCCCGGCCGCAGGTCGAATTTCGCCCGACTACTACTGCATGGACGGCACCATTCCGCGCAAGATGCTGGGCCGTATGCTGCGGGCGATTTCGGATATGGAGCGCAAATATAAGCTGGGCTGCATGAATGTGTTCCATGCAGGTGATGGCAATCTTCATCCGCTCATCCTGTTCGATGCGAACGATCCTGACAGCTGGCACCGTGCGGAGCTGTTTGGCGCAGAAATTCTCGAGCTCTGCGTTGCATACGGTGGGACGGTTACCGGCGAGCATGGCATCGGCGTGGAAAAGCTCTCTTCGATGTGCGTGCAGTTTTCGCCGGAAGAACTGAAAGCATTTTTTGCCGTGAAAACCGCATTCGATTCGCAGGGGCTTCTGAACCCGGGTAAAGGTGTGCCCACGCTCGCGCGCTGTGCCGAGTACGGCAAGATGCATGTACACCGGGGCCAGTTACCGTTTGTCGACTTACCCCGGTTCTAGGTGTGGATCCCACGATGAATGCTGACAGCGTGGATTCCGAGGTGCACAGGGCAGCTCCTCAGCGCGCGGCC
>CAZORB010000004.1:49511-64532 GCA_964581825.1 uncultured Bordetella sp. | reverse complement strand
ATGGTCAAGGAAGTCGCTTCCAAGACCTCTGACAACGCAGGCGACGGCACCACCACCGCCACCGTGCTCGCCCAGGCGATCGTCCGCGAAGGCATGAAGCACGTGGCCGCTGGCATGAACCCGATGGCCCTCAAGCGCGGTATCGACCGTGCGGTCATCGCGCTCACCGAAGAGCTGAAAAAAATCAGCAAGCCCTGCACGACCACCAAAGAAATCGCTCAGGTTGGCTCCATCTCCGCCAACAGCGATGACGAAATTGGCACCATCATCGCCGAGGCGATGGAGAAGGTCGGCAAAGAAGGCGTCATCACTGTTGAAGACGGCAAGTCGCTCAACAACGAACTCGACGTCGTCGAGGGTATGCAGTTTGATCGCGGCTATCTGTCGCCCTACTTCATCAACAACCCCGACAAGCAAATCGCGGTGATGGATGATCCTTTCGTGCTGCTGCACGACAAGAAGATCAGCAACATCCGTGATCTGCTGCCGGTGCTCGAGCAGGTTGCCAAGGCAGGCCGTCCGCTGCTGATCATCGCCGAGGAAGTCGAAGGCGAAGCGCTGGCCACTCTGGTTGTGAACAACATCCGCGGCATTCTGAAAACCGTTGCAGTCAAGGCCCCCGGCTTCGGCGACCGTCGCAAGGCGATGCTCGAAGATATGGCCATCCTGACTGGCGGTGTCGTGATCGCCGAAGAAACTGGCATGTCGCTCGACAAGGCCACGCTGGCCGACCTCGGCCGCGCCAAGCGCGTCGAAGTGGGTAAGGAAAACACCACCATCATCGATGGCGCTGGTGAGTCCAAGCTGATCGAGGCCCGTGTCAAGGCAATCCGCTCGCAGATCGACGAAGCGACCAGCGACTACGACCGCGAAAAGCTCCAGGAGCGTGTTGCCAAGCTCGCCGGTGGCGTTGCGGTCATCCGCGTCGGTGCCGCGACCGAAGTCGAGATGAAAGAGAAGAAGGCCCGCGTAGAAGACGCGCTGCACGCCACGCGTGCCGCCGTTGAAGAGGGCATCGTGGCGGGCGGCGGCGTGGCGCTGCTGCGTGCTCGCGCCGCCGTTCAGGTGAAGGGCGACAACGCCGACCAGAACGCCGGCGTTCAGATCGTGATGCGTGCGGTGGAAGAGCCGCTGCGTCAGATCGTGAACAACTGCGGCGAAGAAGCCAGCGTGGTGGTGGCCGAAGTTCTCAAGAGCAAAGGCAACCACGGCTACAACGCAGCCAACGGCACCTACGGCGATATGCTCGAGATGGGCGTGGTTGACCCGACCAAGGTCACCCGTACCGCGCTGCAGAACGCTGCTTCGGTTGCCAGCCTGATGCTCACCACCGACGCAATGGTCGCCGAGCAGCCGGAAGACAAGCCGGCTGCGGGTGGTATGCCCGGCGGCATGGGTGGAATGGGCGGCATGGGCGGCATGGATATGTAATTCCATGCGCTCGCGGGCGCTGCAGTGCGGTTTATCCGCAGCGCCCGAAGCCGTGCAATCCCCGCGTGACGGAAGTCCGCGGGGATTTTTTTCGGTACGATCCCGGGTTTCCCGCACCCTGTACTCACGCCCACAGTCCAATGTCCGAACCTGTTTACTTTGATGAGTTCGATCGCCGCTGGTCCAAGCGTGATCTCAGCCGGGCGATCGGCTGGAAACGGCTTGCCGCCTGGGATCCAGCGTCGCGCATCCTGCGCGCGGTGTTCGAAGTCCGTCCAGAGTTCTGCCACTCAAACGGCACCATCGCTCAGGGTGGTTTTGTCACCGCCTGGCTCGATGCATCCATGGCTCAGGCCACCATTCGTGACACCCAGTTTGAAAACAACATTGCCACCCTCGAACTCAAGGTGTCGTTCATCAAGAGCGTGCCGCAGGGCGAAGTGATCGCTGAAGGTCGCGTACTCAAGCGAGGCCGACGCGTCGTGTTCCTCGAGGGCAGTCTGTTCGATCGGACCGGATCCGACCTGCTGGCCACCGCCACCTCTACCGGGCTCATTGTTCCGCTGGTGCATGAGAAGGAATCCACTGAATGACGCGCGCACTCAATTTCAGCTCCGGTCCAGCCATGCTGCCGGAAGAAGTGCTGCAGCAGGTGGCCTCCGACATGCTCGACTGGTCCGGCAGCGGCATGTCGGTCATGGAGATGAGCCATCGCGGTGAGCACTACATGCGCATTCATGCGCAGGCTCAGCACGACCTGCGCGAACTGATGGGTATTCCCGATCATTATCGGGTGCTGTTTCTGCAGGGCGGGGCCACGCTGCAGTTCACCATTGTTCCGATGAATCTCATGGGGCTCACCGGGTCAGCCGATTACATCACTACCGGCGAATGGTCTCGTAAAGCGATCCGCGAAGCCCGCCGTTACGGTAAGGCACATGAAGCCGCGAGCGACGAGGCCAATGGATTTCGCAGCATTCCGTCGCCAAGCAGTTGGCAGCGTTCCACTGACGCGGGCTACCTGCACATCTGTTCCAATGAAACGATCGGTGGCGTCGAATTTCACACAACCCCTGATAGCGGCAAGGTGCCGCTCGTGGCGGACATGTCGTCCACGATTCTGTCGCGCCCAATTGATGTGTCGCGCTACGGCCTGATTTACGCCGGTGCGCAAAAAAATATCGGCCCAGCCGGACTCACCATTGTGATCATCCGAGAAGATCTGCTGGGGCATGCGTTACCCGGCACGCCGGCGCTGCTCGACCTGAAGGCGCAGGCAGATGCCGATTCCATGATTAATACGCCTTCCACCTTCAGCATCTATGTGGCGGGGCTTGTGTTTCAGTGGCTCAAGCGACAGGGTGGCGTCACGGCCATTGAACAGCGCAACATCGCCAAGGCGAAACTGCTGTACGACTGTATCGATGCCAGCGGTTTGTATCGCAATCAAATCGATCCTGCCGCGCGATCACGAATGAATGTGCCGTTTCAGCTCGCCCGGCCTGAACTCGACGAAGCGTTCCTGAAAGGTGCCGAAGCGGTTGGCATGCAGCAGCTGAAAGGCCATCGAACCGCAGGCGGCATGCGTGCGTCCATCTACAACGCAATGCCCCTTGAAGGTGTGAAAGCGCTCACAGACTACATGCGCGAATTCGAAGCTCGCCACGCCTGAGCAATGTCAATGCTTCATTTCGCTCGCCTGCCTGGTGTTCTTGACGCTGCCACGCGCAAGGCCCTGCTCGAACCCACCGACCTGCTCGACTACACCCACCCTGCAGTTCAGACCTTCGTATCCGAGGCCGGCGCGCGAGACGGATCACCGGTGGAGCGCGCGGTAGCGCTTTTTTATGCTGCCCGCGATCGGATCCGATATGACCCCTATCGGATCAGCGCGGCCGCCCACGACTATCGTGCAAGCAGCGTCGCCGCGGCTGGTCATGGCTGGTGCGTGCCGAAAGCTTCGCTGCTGGCAGCCTGCGCGCGAGCAGTCGGTATCCCTGCTGCGATCGGTCTGGCTGATGTCGCCAATCACCTCAATACCGAGAAGCTGCGAGCAAGAATGGGCGGCACCGATGTGTTCTACGACCACGGCTATGTGGCGATGCTGCTTGATCAGCATTGGGTGAAAGCGGTGCCCGCCTTCAACATTGAGCTGTGCCAGCGTTTTGGCGTGAGCCCGACCGAGTTTGATGGCACAGGCGATGCGCTCTATCAGGAGTACAACGCACGAGGCGAGCTGCACATGAGCTACCTCGCTGATCACGGCTGCTGGAGCGATCTGCCGCTTGCGAAGGTGTTTGATGATTTCGCGAAGCACTATCCCGGCGCGCTCTTTACTCAGGGTGTCGCGGTCGACGTATCGCGCTTTGAAGACGAAAGGCCGCTTGGCTGACTCGCCAGCGCAGCCAGTACCTCGTCGTCGCTTACTTGGGGAAATCGCAGATAAAACTGCGAGATCGAAAAGAGCTCACGCGTCCGCTTAGGACATACCGTCTCATCGGCAAGAGCGGCGAGCGCCTTGAGCGACTCATGCTCGGCCACCGGTACTGCGCAGACTAGCCACGCGGGCTGCCGGCGTCGTACCCAGCCCAGTGCTGCACGCATGGTCGCGCCGGTTGCAAGACCATCATCGATCACGATGACACAACGCCCTTGCGGGTCAATCGCCGGGTAGCGCGCGCGGTACAGCGCAAACCTTTTCGCGAGCAGCTCACGCTGTCGTTCGGTTTCCTGGTTCACCCACGCGTCATCGGCAACGCTCTCCAGTCCGGGTGTGCGAACCAGCACGCCATCGCCATCAACCGCTCCGATCGCGAGCTCGGGCCGCCCGGGCGCACCGACTTTGCGCACTGGCACCACATCCAGCGCCGCCTCCAGCCGCTCAGCCACCCGCAGGCTCATCGGTACCGCACCCCGCGGAATAGCGAGTACCAGCGCCTGTCGCCCGCGATGATGGATGAGCGCATCCGCCAGACGATCAGCGGCCTGCTCCCGATCCAGGTAAGGCAGAAACCCTGTCTCGTCTGACTCACCCGCTTCGCTGTCGTGCTGTTGCCTGCTCACGGCTATTCCCCTGCTGAGCCACAAGTTTGGCGCTCGGAAGACGTCCTGATTACCGTTCCGGTCAAGCTTGCCTCTGGGGGGTGTCGCTGATGCTGTCACGCATCAAACCAGGCCTGAAACATGGCCGATAGAGTCGCATGCAATGAATCTTTTTCCAGTGCCTGACTTCGGCGCAGCGTGGCGTTGGGCCGCAATTGCGCCTTCGGTGGTTGCAGCAACCTATGCCCCGCCAAGCGTTGTTGCGCAACTTGCGAGCGCCCGGTCCGACAACCTGATCCGCTACGCGCGCGCCTCGTCTGCCTTCTATGCAGAGCGCTTCAGAAACCTGCCCGAGCATGTTCGGCTCGACGAACTTCCGATGGTGGATCGCGCCGAACTGATGGCGCATTTCGACCAGTGGGTCACAGACCCTGCGATCAGGCTGACGGATGTGGCGGCGTTCATCGCAGATCCGGCACGCTGCGGCGAGCCCTTTCTTGATCGCTACGCAGTCTGGACAAGTTCGGGTACCACCGGTGTGCCAGGGATCTATTTGAGCGACTCTGAAGCGTTAACCGTTTATGAGGCCTTGCTTACCCTGCGCGCCGCGGGTGCGAGCGGCGCGCCATCGCTCTGGAAGACGCTTCTGGCTGGCGGTCGCATGGCGATGATCGCAGCCCGCGAAGGACATTTCGCAGGCATCGCCGCCTGGGAGCGCGCACAGCGGCAGCATCCCTGGATGCGGATGCGCTGTCGATCTTTTTCAGTCACAGATCCGGTCGCTGACCTGGTGGCGGCACTTAACGCCTGGCAGCCAAGCCTGCTTGCAAGCTATCCGTCGATGCTGTCGGTGCTGGGCGACGAGCGCGAATCGGGTCGGCTCAACATCGAACCCACTGCGCTATGGAGCGGCGGTGAGGAGCTGGTGAGCGCGGAGCGCGCGCGTCTGGAGCGCACTTTCGGATGCCGACTCCACGAGGAATACGCGGCATCGGAGTGTATGAACATCGCCTTCAGTTGTGAGGCTGGCACGCTGCACCTGCATGCTGACTGGGTGATTCTGGAGCCCGTCGATGAGCGGGGCCGACGGCTGCCTGCCGGGCAACCGTCAGCAGGCGTTCTCCTTACCAATCTCTGCAATCGGGTGCAGCCGTTGATTCGTTATCAGCTTGGCGACAGCGTCACGATGATGAATAAACCATGCTCGTGTGGCTGCGCACTGCCAGGCCTGCGCGTGGAAGGGCGTCGCGACGATGTGCTGCAGCTCCCGGCGGGAAGCGGGGCGACAGTTTCGATCGTTCCGCTCGCCATTGAAAGCGTCCTTGAAGATCGTGCTGGCATTCACCAGTACCAGCTGTGTCAGATCGCTGCGGATACGCTCAGTATCCGGCTGACACCACCCGCCTTGCTCACTCACGGGCAGGCGTGCCAGTTGGCGGAACGCTGCCTTCGCGAGTTCCTGTCCGCCCAGGGCGCGGGCGCTACTCGGCTCAGGTTCGAGACCGGCGCACCGGTTGCTGACCCGGTGAGTGGCAAGCTGCACAAAGTTCGGGGGCTTCCGCACCCCAAGCGTCGCCCAGCAGGTCGATAAAGGCCCTTACCGCTGCGCGCGGCGCGTACACCTCAGGCTGGATTCCATCCCGGCATGCGGGGTGCCCGTTGGCCGACACCGATGCGCATTATCATTGCCCCGCGCGGTGCCCGGCAGCTGGGCAGCCGCGGTCGATCGGCGACATCTCAGCGCCATCCCCGAACAGGAGACACAGATGGGTTCAATGATTGATTTTGATCGCGCCGATGGCAAGGGCAAGGCGCGCGGCTACCTGGCGACCAGCACGCGCGCAGGCGCGCCTGGCGTGGTCGTCATTCAGGAGTGGTGGGGTTTGCAGGACCAGATCAAAGGGATTTGCGATCGCCTCGCCGCAGCGGGCTATCACGCCCTGGCCCCTGATCTGTACAACGGCGTCGCGGTGCCTTATCACGACCCGGAAGCGGCCAATCAGCAGATGACCTCGCTCAATTTCATTGACGCCACCGACAATGCGGTACGCGGGGCGGTGCAGTATTTCAAGAAGCAAGGCCTGAAAGCGGGGCTGACAGGCTTCTGCATGGGCGGAGCGGTCACGATCATTGGGTCGGTACGCATCCCTGAACTTGATGCAGGCGTTTGTTTTTATGGCATTCCACCGGCGCAGGCTGCAGATCCAGCGCAGGTGCGCATCCCGCTGCAGGGCCATTTTGCAAGCCGTGACGATTGGTGCACCCCGCAGGCGGTTGAGGCGTTCGAGTCTGCGGTGAAAGCCGCCGGCAAGAGCGTCGAGTTCTACATGTACGAGGCCGATCACGGGTTCGTCAATGAGCAACGCGACGCGGTTCATGATGCCCAAAGCGCCACCCAGGCGTGGGAGCGCATGATGACTTTCTGGAAAAAGCATCTGGGCTGATTCGGGCAGGCTCGGGGCTTGCGCAAGCCTCGAGCCCGATGTTGCGCCACCCGGTCAGTGTTCGGCGACCCGTTTGCTAGGCCCGACGATTGCCGCCTGGCAACACCACCATTGCAATCGCAAACACCACACAGGCCAGAGCGGCGCCATCCTGCCAGTGCAGCGCCTCGCCCAGTGCGACAGAGCCCGATGCGAGACCGATCACCGGAATCATTAACACCGAGAGGCCGCTTGCCACCGGCGAGAGCGTTGAAGCCAGTTTGAACCACAAGAGCTGCGCCACGCCGAACACCACAAAACTGTTGTAGAGGACAGCGAATACTGCTGGCCAGCCAATCGCGTCGGGCTGCCAGCGGGGCAGTTCCGTGGCGAGCGCGATCGTTGCGCAGACTGCGAGCGCAAGCGCAACCGACCAGAAAGTGATCACCTTGATAGACGCTGGCAGCTTGCGGCGGCGCGTCAGGTGCGTACCGTAGGCCCAGGCGATCGCAGCACACAGCATCAACGCGGTTCCTTCGGGACTGCCGCTCAGAGCCGACAACTCGCTTGCCATCAACAGCGCCACGCCACCGGCGGCGGCAATCACACCCAGCAGGAGCCGAGCGCCAGGACGCTCGCCAAAGAGCAACATACCGAGCACCGCTGCCCAGATCGGCATGGTGTAGCCAAGAATGGCTGCGCGTCCTGAGGACAGCAGCGCTACGCCATACATCACGCACACGTACCAGATCACGAGGTTAAACAGACCAATTCGCAGCAGCTCCCCCCAATGCTCGCGGGCGACTCTGATCGGCTCACCGGCGGCTCGGATCATCCACCACAGCATCGGCAGCGCAAGCACCATGGTGAGCGAGCGAAAGGTCATGGGGGCGATCTCGCTTACGCCAGTTTTCATGATCGGCCAGTTGATGCCCCACAGCACAGTGAGCAGCACCAGGCCGCCAAGCTCTCGCCCGGACAGGCGCCCCGCGCTCATGCTTTCCCCTCGCCACGTGCAGGGACTAGAATCGGTCTCAGAAAACTCTCCAGGAGACAGGCACCACCATGGATTTCTCATTGTCGCTCAGACAGGCCTGGTCGCGTGCCGATTCAATGCTCTGTGTCGGACTCGATCCGGATCCAGAACGGATTCCAGCATCGATCGCAAGCGATCCGGACGCGCTTTTCATTTTTTGCCGCGAAATCGTCGACGCGACTGCCAAGCACGTGTGTGCGTTTAAACCGCAGATCGCATATTTTTCCGCCGCCCGGGCCGAGCGAGCGCTTGAACGCGTCATCGAGCATATTCATCTTCATCACCCAGGCATTCCTGTCATCCTGGATGCCAAGCGTGGTGATATCGGATCGACCGCCGAGCGCTACGCAATCGAGGCCTTCGAGCGATACGGGGCCGATGCGGTCACGATCAATCCTTACATGGGCTTTGACTCCATCGAGCCCTGGCTTGCCTGGAAAGGTCGCGGGGTCATTCTGCTTTGTCGAACCTCGAATCCGGGCGGTAGCGACCTGCAGGCGCTTAACGTTGGCGGCGAAGCTCTGTACGAGCGCGTGGCCAGGCTCGCTGCGGGTCCCTGGAACGCGGGCGGTCAGCTGGGGCTGGTTCTGGGCGCAACCTTTCCTGCCGAGCTCGCGCGCGTCAGGGCGATCGCAGCCGATCTTCCAATGCTGGTGCCTGGCATTGGGGCGCAGGGCGGCGATGTGCAGGCTACGGTATCGGCCGGACTGGCTGGCGATGGCTGGGGCATGATCATCAACTCGTCACGCGCCATCCTGTATGCAAGCCGAGGCGCTGATTTCGCGCAGGCCGCCGCGGCGGTTGCACAACGCACGTGCGAGGAAATCCGGGCTGCGCGAACCGCCGCGTTAGCGGTACGCGCTTCATAGGGGGCGCGCTTGAGGGTCCTGCTCGCCGAAGACGATCGGACGCTCGCCGATGGCTTGTGCCGGGCGCTTCGATCAAGCGGCAACGCAGTCGACCATGTCGAGGACGGCCAGTCTGCCGATACGGCGCTGACTACTCAGTCTTACGATCTGGTGATTCTTGACCTGGGACTACCGCGGCTTGCTGGCCTTGAAGTACTCAAACGGCTGCGCGGGCGAGGGGCAGGCACACCAGTCTTGATTCTCACCGCCGCCGACTCGGTTGAACAGCGTGTGCGCGGACTCGATCTGGGCGCCGATGACTTCATGGCAAAGCCCTTTGCGCTAAGCGAACTCGAAGCACGTATCCGGGCGTTGGTGCGTCGAGGGATGGGAGCATCCAGCACGTCGCTCAAGCTTGGCATGCTGAGCTATGACCAGGTGGGGCGACAGGCCTGGCTGGCCGAGCAGGCGATCGAACTGTCGGCGCGAGAGCTTGCCTTGCTTGAAATCCTGCTGCAGCGAAATGGCCGGCTGGTCAACAAAGAGCAGATCGTCGAGCACCTGTGCGGCTGGGGTGAGGAAGTAAGCCACAACGCCATCGAAGTGTATGTACACCGCCTGCGCAAGAAGCTGGAGGGCGGAGACGTACGGATTGCCACCGTTCGGGGCCTGGGCTACAGCCTGCAACGACACGCCGACGCTGAAACGCGCTGATGCCAGAGTCTGCCGCACGCTCATCGTCCGTCCTGAGCGATCTGGTTGCCACCCGGGAGAGTCCGCCGCCGCCTGAGGCGCAGGCCTCGGGCAGAAAGCTACCTCGCCGCCCCGTGGCACGGCGTCGCCCGCAGCCGCTGTTTCCAAGCGAGCAACGTTCGCTCTATGGCGAAATCCTCGACTGGATGTTCGCCCCACTGATGCTGTTGTGGCCGCTGTCGGTTGCCATCACGTTTGTCGTAGCACGGTCGCTGACCGATGCTCCGTTTGATCGCGCGCTGATCGATCGGGCCGAAGTTCTGCGGGAACAGCTCTCGGCAATCGAGAGCGATCCTCGGGTGCCGTTAACGCCCATGCTGGACCGACTGGCGAGGCTGCAGGACGGCTCCCTGCTGCGGCTGCAGATGACGGGGGCTGATGGACGTTTGATTGCCGGTGATCTGTCATTGCCGCGACCGGGCCTCTATGACTTCCCCGCGCCCGGCCGAATCCGTCTACGAAATGCATTTGAAAATGGTGTCGAGTGGCGCATTGCCTACACCTGGACAAGCCGGGCGGACGTCATCGAAGCCGAGCCGATTCTGATTCAGGTGGCCGATACGTTTGATAACCGCGACCAGCTCGCAAGCGAAATCATCCGCGGCGTGCTGTTCCCCCAATTCATGATCCTGCCGCTGGCGCTGTTACTGGTCTGGTTTGGCCTGAGCCGAGGTCTTGCGCCCATGAAGCTGCTGCAAAGCAAGATTCAGACGCGCCGACCCGATGATCTCTCCCCCATCGACCCGAAAGAGGCGCCTGAAGAGCTCACACCGCTGGTGCTCGCGTTTAACGATCTGCTCGCTCGCCAGGCCGGTACGCTTCAAGCCCAGCGGCGCTTTATTGCCGATGCTGCACACCAGCTGAAAACACCGCTCGCTGGCCTTCGTACCCAGTCAGAGCTTGCAATTCGCGAAACCGACCCGAACGAACTGCGGCGAACGCTCGAAACGATTGCCGCCAGCGCGGAGCGAAGTGCGCACACGGTCAGTCAGCTGCTCGCTCTGGCCCGTACCGAGAACCTGCGCCATTCGGTCACGATGGACGAACTGGATCTGGCACCCCTTGTTCGAGCCGTGATTGCCGACCACTACAGCGCAGCACTTGATAAATCGATTGATCTTGGATTCGAAGGTGACGATCTGCCCGCTCCGATTGCCGGACACCCCATCCTGCTTCGCGAGATGATCGGTAATCTCATCGACAACGCGATTCGCTACACACCCGCTGCAGGCATTGTCACGGCGCGCGTCAGCTCGACCGCATCGCAGGTCGTGCTTGACATCGAAGATGATGGCATTGGGATCACACCCGCGGATCGGAGCCTGGTGTTCGAGCGTTTCTTCCGAGTACTGGGGGCCGGCGCCGAAGGCAGCGGCCTGGGTCTGTCCATTGTGCGCGAGATCGCAGGACAGCATTCAGCAATGATCGATATTTCAGATGGACTGATGTGGCCAACGTCGCGGGGAGCGGGAACCGGTACTCGGTTCACCGTACGCTTCCCCAAGTTCAACGACGAAGGCCTGTAACACGACGGAGCAGTTGAAGATGTTCAAGGTTACCGCCGAACAACAGGCGATCATCGATGGCGTCACCGCCGTATGTACCGGCTTCGATGATGACTATTGGGCCGAATGCGACCGGGAGGCACGCTTTCCGCGCGAGTTTCATCGTGCAATCGCGGACGCGGGTTGGCTCGGGGTGACGATGCCAGAGGCATACGGCGGCGCAGGTCTGGGAATCAAGGAAGCTTCGCTGGTCATGCACACCGTAGCCCAGCACGGCGGTGCGATGGCTGCGGCCTCATCGATTCACATGAATATGTTCGGCCCTCATCCTATGGTTGTTCACGGCACACCCGACCAGAAGGCGCGATGGATCCCTCAGCTCGTCGCCGGAACGGATCAGGTGTGCTTTGGGGTCACCGAGCCGGATGCGGGCTTGGACACCACCAGTATTCGCACGGTTGCAAAGCGGGTGGACGGTGGCTGGCGGGTCTCTGGCCGAAAAATGTGGACATCGACGGCACAGGTCGCCAACAAAATTCTGCTACTTGCCCGAACGTCTCCGAAGCCCGCCAAAGGTGAAGGAAAGCCAACCGATGGCATGACGCTTTTCTACACCGACATGGATCGTTCGAAGATCGAGGTCCGGCGAATTGCCAAACACGGGCGCGCTGCGGTCGATTCCAATGCGGTGTTCATTGATGATCTGTTCATTCCCGACCAGGACCTGATCGGTGATGAAGGTCGTGGCTTTTACTATCTGCTTGACGGCTTGAACCCGGAACGCATCTTGATCGCGGTGGAGGCTATCGGAATCGGTCTGGACGCGCTCCGACGCGCCGCCCGATACGCGCGCGAACGGGTGGTGTTCGGTCGGCCCATCGGACGTAACCAGGGTATCCAACACCCGCTGGCCGAGTGCTGGGTCAATCTCGAGGCTGCACTATTACTCGCCGAGCGGGCAGCCGACCTCTATGACGCGGGCCACCCCTGCGGGCCCGAAGCCAACGGTGCCAAGCTTCTGGGCTCGCGAGCAGGATATGAGGCCTGCCAGCGCGCGGTGCTGACCCATGGCGGAATGGGTTATGCGAAAGAGTTTCATGTTGAGCGACTACTTCGTGAAGTCCTGATCACCCGAATCGCACCGGTCACTGACCAGTTGATCCTGTCGTTCATCGCCGAAAAGGTGCTTGACCTGCCCAAGTCGTACTGAGCGCCGTGCGGCGCGCCAGCCTTTCAGCGGAAACCCCGCGGCGCTCTCTAGTCCTATTGCCATCGGGCAAATGCTCGGCGTCCGTCCTAGGTTCACATCACTCTGTTCATCCAGATGCGAACGGAGGACGCCATGAACATCCGATCGATATCAGCCATCACTGCGCTGGCTGCGCTGATCATTGCCGCCACGGCACAAGCCGCTGAACCCGCTCAACTCGCGCAGGCACAGAAGCCTGTCCAGCCGATTCCCGAGGAGCCGATTTACGCCAGCCACATGATGACGGAGCAGGAGCGCGATGATCATCGCGCGCGGCTTCGGGCCGCGGCAACCGAGCAGGAGCGCGAGCAAATCCGACGCGCCCACCATGAACACATGCGCGCTCGCGCAAAAGAGCGCGGCATGATGCTGCCCGAGGAACCCCCGCCGCGTGGCCAGGGGCTTGGGCCAGGGCCAGGCCCAGGCTTTCGCTCGGGCCCTGGGTCGGCTGGCGGAGGCCGCTAGAGACCCGGTTTTTGACAAGCTCATCCGTAGCCCGATAAACTTTCGGGTTCGGCGCATTAGCTCAGTTGGTTAGAGCGACGGAATCATAATCCGCAGGTCCGGGGTTCGAGTCCCTGATGCGCCACCACTTTTTTTCGCACGGCGTGAGACATCCCCGCGTCATTTTCGATCTGATCCTCGTGCTGGCCGCGTTAGTTGCGGCGCTCGTCCCACTGGTTCAGGTCGTCGCGGAAATGCACGTCGACCAGACCGAGCAACAGTTTTCAAGGCGATATACCGAGGTATGTAACGTCGAGGGTAACCTCTGCGTCATTGCCTCGGGTACGAGCAAAGGCCAGCCGTTCGGGCGCCTGCTCCCGGGCCAGTAACCCGCCCGTTGTTGCGGGTCACGCTGCGCAAAACCGATCGCGCGCGGCAACGAGAAGCTTTCATCGACTATGGACTCAGTCACCCAATTCACGCTGGGCGCTGCGGTAAGCGTCGCAGTGATGAGACGGCGTATGCCCATCTGGCAGTCCGCCCTCTGGGGTGGGTTTTGCGGCACGCTGCCTGATCTGGATGCGCTGATTGATCATGGCAACGCACTCAGCAATATGCTGCTGCATCGCGCGCATTCCCATGCCCTGATCTGGCAGACAGCCGCCACACCAGCGATCGCTGGGGCATTGATGTTGACGCACCGGATACGGCGATCGCATCCGCCGGCCTTATCCCCGGCGCGCGCAGCGCCGCACTTTGGTCACTGGTGCCTGATGGTATGGCTGGTACTGATTACCCATGCGCTGCTCGATGGCATGACCATTTACGGGACCCAGCTCGCGCGCCCGCTCTCCGAAAGCGCCTATGGCCTCGGCAGCATCTTCATTATTGATCCGCTGTACACCCTACCGCTTCTGGCAGGCGTGTTGATATCAAGCCTGTCCCGATCACCGCATGGGCTTCGCTCGAACACCGTTGGCCTGATCCTGTCATCGCTCTACCTCGCCTGGAGCGTAGCCGCTCAGCTTTATGTCACCCAGCAGGTTGAGACAAGCCTCGCCGCCAACGGTGCGCGCCCACCACGCAGCGCCATACTGGT
This sequence comes from uncultured Bordetella sp., assembly GCA_964581825.1. Classification (GTDB taxonomy): domain Bacteria; phylum Pseudomonadota; class Gammaproteobacteria; order Burkholderiales; family Burkholderiaceae_E; genus SYIM01. The sequence goes on along the minus strand of CAZORB010000004.1, from coordinate 50,702 downwards.
GACACCCACACCGTTCAACACCGTGCTGTGGCGTGTCGTTGTGATGCGCGAGGATCGGTACGACGAAGGCTTTTATTCCCTGCTCGATGGCAGGCGTCCGGTCCGGTTCAGCAGTTACCCGATCAACCCTGCACTGCGGTCTGAAGCCATGCGACTTGCCTCGGTCAAAGCGCTCAACACCTTCAGTGATGGCTTTACTCGAATCGACGAACATGCGGGTGCGATACGAATCACCGACCTGCGAATGGGGCAGGAACCCGCTTACGTATTTTCCTTTGTCGTTGCTCAGCGTGGCTCGGCTCTCACCGAGACCCCACCGCGCGCGGTCGGCGGACGAGGCAGTGTGCCCATTGCCCAGGCGCTCGACTGGCTTTGGCGCCGTGCTGCGGGCGCCGATATCGATCCGCCGCGCTGACATCGACCGCACGCCCGATTAAGATCACGCGCGTCATCCAGCCTCACCTTATTCCCCCCGGAGACCCGCATGAAGACTTATCACCACTTCATCGACAATCAATACGTCGAGCCGCTCGACGGCGAGTGGATGGATACGATCAATCCCTACACCGGACAGGCATGGGCTCGTATCCCCAAGGGAAGCGCAAAGGACGTGGACCGGGCGGTGCAGGCAGCCAAACGCGCGATGAGCGCGGGGCCTTACTCGAAGATGTCGCCGACCGAGCGCGGCAAGATGATGTTGAGGCTTGCTGATCTGGTGGTAGCCAACGCTCAGCGACTGGCCGAAATCGAGGTTCGCGACAACGGCAAGCTCCTGTCCGAAATGCGCGGCCAACTGAACTATCACCCCGAGTGGTGGCGCTATTTCGGCGGCCTGGCCGACAAGCTCGAAGGCGGCGTGGTGCCCATCGATAAGCCCGAGCACTTTGCGTTCACCACTCAGGAGCCAGTGGGTGTGGTGGGGGCACTCACCGCGTGGAATTCGCCGCTTCTCTTTATTGCATGGAAATGCGCACCAGCCATCGCCGCCGGCTGCGCGGTCGTCGTCAAGCCCTCCGAATTCACCTCCGCCTCAACGCTTGAGTTCGCGCAGCTCACCAAAGAAGCGGGGTTTCCAGATGGGGTATTCAATGTTGTGTCCGGATTGGGGCCCACGGTAGGCGCCGCACTGGTCGATCATCCTGATGTCGCCAAGATCACCTTCACCGGATCGGACACTACCGGTGCAGCCAT